>CAYUEG010000217.1:0-4245 GCA_964443245.1 uncultured Burkholderiales bacterium
GGTCCCTCCGTCGAGGCGGTCAACGGCAAGCGCATGCAGGGAGGGCGCATGGGATTCCCGAGCATTCCAATCTCCACCGAGGATGCAGTCACGGTACCGCCTGGATACCGGGCGCAGGTCCTGTTTGCCTGGGGTGATCCGATTGGCCATCCTTCAGGCAGTCCGCGCTTCAGCACCACCAATTCCGCGCTGGAGCAGACCATGCAGGCGGGGATGCACCACGACGGCATGCACTTTTTTGCGTTTCGGCAAGGCAATCATGGCCTGCTGGCGATCAACCACGAGTACACCGATGACGGCCTTCTGCACCCTGGCGGCATGCAACCCTGGACGGCCGAGAAAGTGCACAAGGCCCAGGCAGCGCACGGCATCGCCATCATCGAGGTGGAGCGCCCCAATGCACGTTCTGCGTGGCGGGTAGTACGCCCCTCGCGGTATGCGCGCCGCATCACCGCCTATACGCCGATGCGCCTTGCCGGGCCGGCAGCAGGGCATGCGCTGATGAAAACGAGCGCCGATCCAGACGGCCGCATCGTGCTCGGCACCATCAACAACTGCGGTCATGGTCATACGCCCTGGGGCACCTACCTGTCGTGCGAGGAAAACTGGCATGCCTATTTTCACGGCCGCAAGGACGCGACGCCAGACGAAGCACGCTACGGCGTCAGGCCCAATGGCTTCGGCTATCGCTGGCATGAGCATGACGAACGCTTCGATGTAGCGCGGCACCCCAACGAGCCGCACCGCTTCGGCTGGGTGGTCGAGGTTGACCCATACGATCCCAATGACACACCGGTCAAGCGCACCGCCCTGGGTCGCATGAAGCACGAGGGCGCCTGCGTCACGACAACGCCGGATCAACGCGCCGTGGTGTATATGGGTGATGACGAGCGCTTCGAGTACATCTTCAAGTTTGTATCGCGCGACAAGATTCGGCGTGGTGGCTACGCTGCCAACCGCACCCTGCTCGATCACGGCACCTTGTACGCGGCACGCCTGAACGAAGATGGCACCGGTGACTGGTTGGCGCTGGAGCACGGGAAAAACGGCCTGACGGCTGCCAACGGCTTTGATTCCCAGGCAGAAGTGCTGATTCGCACACGCCAGGCTGCCGACCGTGCCGGCGCCACGCGTATGGATCGCCCGGAATGGATCACCGTTCACCCGCACACCGGCGAAGTGTTTGTCACCCTGACCAACAATGCCGAGCGTGGGAAACCGGGCAAACCCGGCCCCGATGCGGCCAACCCACGCAGCGAGAACGTTTACGGACACATCGTGTCGTGGCGCGAAACCGGCGACGCAAGCGCTGAATCGTTTCGCTGGAAGCAGTTCATGCTCGCGGGCGACCCTGATGCTACCGACCCGAAGCTCAAGGGCAGCATTAAAGGCGCGGGGTTCGGCAGCCCCGACGGGCTGTGGATCGATGCACGGGGGCTGCTCTGGGTGCAGACCGATGTCTCCACATCTGCCCTCGGCAAAGGACCATATGCCGGGCTGGGCAACAACCAGATGCTGGCGGTCGACATCGTTACGGGCGAAAGCCGCCGGTTTCTGGTGGGTCCGCGGGGCTGCGAAGTGACCGGGGTGGTCATGAGCCCCGATTTGCGGTCCATGTTCGTCAACATTCAGCATCCGGGGGAGCCGGCCAACGAGCGCAGCGATCCCGCCAATCCCAGCGCCATCTCGGCGTGGCCGCGGGTTCCCGGGATCGACCGGCCTCGTTCCGCCACCATCGTCATCACCCGAACCGACGGCGGCATCATCGGCGGCTGAATCGGTAGACGCCGCCAGAGCCGTTGTCTACCAACGGTTTCCAGCGATTCCAGAGGAACAGCGGCGGGGTTCACCTTCCTGGCGTATTCGGGAGAGGTTTCGACTTGACTTGGCTTAATGGTATAAACGATTTAAACTATTTATGCCATTTCAGGAGATCTCGCCATGTCATCCGCATCAAGCCGCAAAGCGGCAACGCCCGGCCGGCGCACTGCCGCAACCAAACGCGCCGACAGACCGGTAGACAAGCCCGTTGAGACGGTTGTCGCCCCCACGGCTGCGAAGCCCGGTGCCAAATCGGCCGAACATCCGACTGCGAAGCCTACCGACAAGCCCGCAGCGGCCCCAAAGCGCGTCGAGCCTGCCGACCACGACCAAAAAGTGGTGCGTGACGGATTTACGATGCCGCAAACCGACTATGAACTGCTCAAATCACTCAAGGCGCTGTGCCTGGAGAGTGGCGTCGAGGTCAAGAAAAGCGAATTGCTGCGCGCGGGCGTGCAGGCCCTCTCGCAAATGTCAGCCAAGGACCTGTTTGAACGTATCCGCGCCCTTCCCCCGGTCAAGGCCGGCCGCAAGAAAAGCAAGACGTAACGCCACACAGCATGGAGCTGGCATCGCCATTTGTCGCCGCGCGGCCAGGGCAGCCGTTGCCCGAGCTCGCTGCGCTCGAGCGCCTGATTGATCAGGCGCCGAGCAGCGTGCAGGTTCGCACCCTGTGTACCGTCGACGCGAATGGACAGCAGTTGCCCGTGCATGCGCTTTGCCTCGGCAATCCGGATCGCTCCGCACCAGCAATCGGCTTCTTCGGAGGGGTACACGGCCTTGAGCGCATCGGCACTGACGTATTGCTGCATTTCATGCAAGACCTGTTTTTACGGCTGGGGTCAGACCTTGCATTGAATCGTCGCATTGAAAATCTGCGCCTGGTCTTCATGCCGTTGGTCAACCCAGGTGGCATGCTGCGCACTACGCGCTGCAACCCAAGCGGAGTCGACCTGATGCGTAACGGGCCCGTCAGCTCCACAGAAAAGGTTCCCTTCATGCTTGGCGGCCAGCGCTTCAGCGCCCGCCTGCCCTGGTTTCGCGGCACCGCCAGCAGCCCGATGGAGCCGGAAAGCCATGCCCTATGCAAATTGGTAGAGGAAGAGTTGCTCGGCCGACAGTTTTCAGCGGCGCTCGACTGCCACTCCGGTTTCGGCTTTCGGGATCGCATCTGGTTTCCCTATGCGCACACTGTCGAGCCCATCCGCCACCTGCCCGAAATCCATGCACTGGCTGACTCATTCGACCGGATGCATCCAGGGCACGATTACGTGATCGAGCCGCAGAGTCGGCAATATCTGACGCACGGCGACCTGTGGGACCATCTGTACCAGCGCTCGCTGGACCACGAAGGCAGTGTGTTTTTGCCATTGACGCTCGAAATGGGATCATGGCACTGGGTGCGCAAATATCCCCGCCAGCTGTTTTCGCGGCTCGGCATGTTTAATCCCTTGCCGCCAGCCCGGCGCGAACGCGTACTGCGGCGCCACCTTCCCTGGCTGGAATTCCTCACCCATATGGGTGGCACCTGGAACGATTGGCTGCCCGCTGCCGGAGCGCGTGAAGCGCATGCAGGCAGTGCATTTGCGCGTTGGTATCAAAAGGTTTGAAGTCGTGCAGCATTGGATCTTCCTGCGTGGCCTGGTGCGCGAGTCGCGGCATTGGGGCAGCTTTCCCACCGCCTTTCGTGCAGGCATTGCCAAAGCACAGGTGTTAACAGCCGATCTTCCTGGCAATGGTGCACTCCATTCGCAAAAGAGCCCGCTGCACATCGAGGACATGCTGGAAGCGTGCCGTGCGGCGCTTGGAGCGCACGGGCTGAAGGCGCCCTACCATCTGTTGGCGCTGTCTCTCGGCGGCATGGTGGCGCGTGCATGGATGGAACGCTATCCACAGGAGGTTGCCGCTGCTGTGTTGATCAGCACGAGCATGCGCCCGTACAGCCCGTTCTATAGACGCTTACGGCCCGGCAACTATCCGGCACTGATGCGCGTTGGATCGGGCTGGCATCAGATACACGCACGTGAAGCGGCGATATTCCGACTCACCAGCACGATGCAGGTCCGACGACACGACGAGATTGTGAGCGACTGGACCCGTTTTGCCACCGATGCACCGGTTTCAAGAGCCAATGCGCTGCGCCAGTTATGCGCTGCAGCAAGATTCAAGGCTGCAAGGGGCGGCGTCAAAGCCCCGACGCTATTGCTCTCGGGTTCTCAAGACCGCCTGGTGCATCCATCGTGTTCCACTGCACTTGCACGCGCCTGGGGCGTGCCGTGCAGCGTTCACCCGGGAGCGGGCCACGATCTTCCGCTTGATGATCCCGGTTGGGTGATTGATCAGGTGCGCCGGTGGATGGCAGGCTAGGTGAAGTGCCTGGCGTAACGCCGGTTCAGCGATGCCATCGGCATGAACATGAACAAA
>CAYUEG010000218.1:0-4221 GCA_964443245.1 uncultured Burkholderiales bacterium
GCCGGCGGGGTCACGGTGATCTGGATCGCCGTGCCGAGCGGGGCGTCTTTCTTCCAGGAGATGTCGGTATGCCAGGCGTCGATCGAAGGCGGCCGCGCCCGATCGTTCTCGATGATCTCCATTTCCGGCACATCGGCGCGGCGCTCGAAGTAAGAACCGTTGGAGATCGGGCCGAACACCCTGGCCAGTGCCACATGTTGCGCCGGCGTGATCTTCTGCGGGCGAAAGAAGATCACCTCGAAATCATCGAGGGCGCGCCGCAGTTCCTGGCAGGTGGCGGCATCCAGGGGTTGAGTCAGGTCCACGCCCTCGATCCAGGCCGCGAAGTTGGGCATGCGCGGCACCGGCGTAATGCGCTTGTAGCGGCGCTTGATGTCGATCAGCTTTTGCGGGGTGGGGTTGGCCATGTGATTCCCTTCGTGGACAGGTTGATCCTGAAGACAGGCCTCCAGTCGTTGCGGGAATTTTGTCACAGACCGATCGCGCCTCCGGGTGCTACCGACAGTGCCTTCTCCCGGGGCAGGAGGCCTGGTTGAAGCCGGTAAGATGCGCTCTCGCTTCGATTGGCACCTTCCGTGAACGCCCAGACCCGCAGCCCGGCCCTTGCCCCCTTTTCAGTGCGCAGCTTCCGCTTCCAGTGGCCTGCGGACCTGATGACGTCCTGGGCGTTCGAGATGGAGGCGCTGATCCTGGGCTGGTTCGTGCTCACCACCACCGGTTCGGTACAACAGTTGGTGGTGTTCGGCGCGCTGGCGTGGTTAGGGTCCCTGTTCTCGCCGTTCTTCGGGGTGGCGGGCGACCGCATCGGGCATCGCACCATGCTGTGCATCACGCGCGGCATCTATGCCCTGCTCGCCGCGCTGCTGACCTTGCTCACCTTCGCCAATGCCCTGCAGGCCTGGCATGTGTTCGCCATCTCGGCGCTGGCTGGCCTGATGCGGCCATCGGACATGGTGATGCGCCACGCGCTGGTGGGCCAGACCATGCGTCCGGACATGCTGCTCGGCGCGCTGAGTGTCTCGCGCACGACCTCGGATACGGCCCGGGTGGCTGGGGCACTGGCCGGCACCGGGGGGGTGGCGTTGATCGGCATGGGGCCGGCCTATGCCATCGTCACGCTGATGTATGTCGGGGCTTTCGTGCTCTCGCTCCAGGTGGCGCCGCACCCGCAAGCCGCGCCCCACCAAGGCACAAGCCCGGCCGGGCCCACCCATCCGCTGGCGGATCTGAAGGCAGCGTTTGTGTACGTGTGGCACAAGCCGGCGCTGCTGGGCGCGTTCTCGATGGCTTTCCTGGTCAACCTGCTGGCGTTCCCGTTCTTCCTCGGCCTCCTGCCTTACGTGGCCAAGGATGTCTACGGCATCGGCCAGGCCGGCCTGGGCTATCTGGCGGCGGCATTCGCCAGTGGAGCGCTGGCTGGCTCGCTCATGTTGAGCTCCAATCGGCTGCCGTTGCGCGCGGCGCGAACCATGCTGCTCGGTGGCGCAGCATGGTTCGTTGCCGTGCTGATTTTCGGGCAGGTGAAAGTGCTGGCGCTCGGCCTGGTGCTGTTGTTCGCGGCTGGCCTGGTGCAGAGCTTTTGCCTGACGCCGCTGGCCGTGGTGATGCTGCGCGCTTCGGAGGACCACATGCGCGGCCGGGTGATGGGCATGCGCATGCTGGCAATCTGGGGCCTGCCGCTGGGCTTGCTGGCGGCCGGCCCGATCATCGCGCGCATTGGCTACGCCCACACCACGCTGCTCTATGCCGGCACCGGCCTGGCCATCACGTTCGCGATCGGTTTTGCCTGGCGCCACGTGCTGTGGCGCCGCGAGGCGCCCGCCAATACCTTTGTGTAAGAAATCGTCCCTTTCGTTTGAGGAACCGACCCGATGCTACCTACCCTGAGCGTCACCCACGCATGGATCATCCTGTTTTTCGCCATCCTGTTCGAAGTCGGCGGCACCACCAGCATGCGCTTGTCAGAGGGCTTTACCCGGCTGACTCCGTCGATCCTGATCTTCGTGTTCTATGCCATTTCGTTCGCGCTCAACACGCTGGTGATCCGCACGCTGGGCCTGTCGGTCACCTATGCCGTGTGGTCGGGCGTCGGCACGGTGCTCACGTCCATCATCGGCTTTGCGTACTTCAAGGAGCCGGCGACCGCGCTCAAGGTGGGAAGCTCAATCCTGATCATCCTCGGGGTGATCGGGCTTCACCTGTCGACCCGCACCAGCTAAGCGCGAAGGGCGCCGGGTGCGCCCTCGAACACAACGAGGAGAATGGCTCCTGGAGCCCTTCTCCGGCCATCCATGGGGTGCACGCAGGGCTACTGCTTGTCCAGCCTGAACTTGGCGAACGAGCCCGGCGCATCTTCGAGTGGCTTCAATTTGCCGCCCTTCAAGGCGTTGCCCGGCACGCGCGCCGGCACCGCCTTCTCCTTGTTGTGGCTCTTGATCCACTTGTCCCAGTCATTCCACCAGGAGCCATCATGCTTGATGGCGCCGGCGAGCCACTCTTCCGGCGTGGCCGGCAGTTTGGCATTGGTCCAGTAGCCGTATTTGTTGGCAGCCGGGGGATTGACGATGCCGGCAATATGGCCGGAACCGCCGAGGACAAACTTGTTCTGGCCGCCCAGAAGCTGCGGGCCGGAATAGGTGGCTACCCACGGTGCGATGTGGTCTTCGATGGTCGAGATGAAGTAGGTCGGCGCCTTGACCTTTGAAAGGTCGATCGGCGTGCCCTTGAGAGAAATCCCGCCCGGTACCTTGAGGCGGTTCTTGATGTACATCTCGCGCAGGTAGAAAAGGTGCATGGCCATCGGCATGCGGGTGGCGTCCGAATTCCAGTACAGCAGGTCAAACGGGAACGGGTCTTTGCCGAGCAGGTAGTTGTGCACGTAGAACGACCAGATCAGATCGTTGGCGCGCAGCATGTTGAAGGTGCCGGCCATCTCTTCGCCCTCGAGGTAGCCGCCACGTTTCTTCATGCGCGCTTCGAGCGCATCGACCTGGCCTTCGTCCACATACACGCCCAGATCGCCCGGCTTGGCGAAGTCGATCAGGCTGGTAAAGAAGGTGGCGCTGTTGATCCGGTTGTCCTTTCGCGCACTGAGGTAGCCCAGTGTGCACGCCAGCAGCGTGCCGCCCAGGCAATAGCCGATGGCGTTGATCTCCTTCTCGCCGGTGGCCTTGGCAATCGCGTCCATCGCCGCGAGCGGGCCTTCGGTGAGGTAGTCGTCGAAGGTCTTGCGGGCGAGCCTGGCATCCGGGTTGACCCACGAAATCACGAACACCGTGTGGCCCTGATCCACCGCCCATTTGATGAAGGAATTCTTCGGCTGCAGGTCAAGGATGTAATACTTGTTGATCCACGGCGGGATGATCATGAGCGGGCGCTTCATCACCGTGGTGGTGGCAGGCTGGTATTGCAGCAGCTGCATCAGGTCGTTCTGGAACACCACCTTGCCGGGGGTGGAAGCGACGTTCTTGCCCATCTCGAAGGCATTGGTGTCGGTCATCGCGATGCGCAGGCCGCCCTTTCCCTTCTCGATGTCGCGCAGCATGTTCTTCAAGCCCTTGACCAGGTTCTCGCCGCCGGAATCCGTGGTGGCCTTCAGCACCTGCGGGTTGGTCAGGGCGAAATTGGAAGGCGAGGCGGCATCGACAATCTGGCGCGTGTAGTACAACGCCTTGGCGCGGGTTTGCGGCGAAACATCTTCTACTTTGGCCACCGCGTTCTTCATGTGCTCGGCGGTCAACAGGTAGGAGCGGGAGAGGAAATCGAACCAGGGATTGGCATGCCAGGCTTCGTCCGAGAAGCGGCGGTCTTTCAGGGGCTCGAGCTTCGGGCCCTGCCCGGTGAGCGACTGCATGTACTGCTGCCACAGCTGGCCGAAATCGGCGGCGTATTTGGTCTGTGCCTCGACCATCTTCGATGGATCGGCCATCATCTTCTGCACGACCTCGCCGAAGGCCTTCTGCACACCGAACTCGTCCTTCATCTGCGATTCCAGGTCGGCCACCTGCTTTTCCATCATCTGTGGCGCCAGCGCGGCGATACGCCGCGTGACTTCTTCGACCGCGCTGGACAACACCTTCGGGTCAATCGTCGGGGGCATGCCGGCCGGGCCCGCAGACTCGGGCTTGGACGCGGAGTTGGGGGCGGGCTTTGACGTAGTACCCATGATTCGAGGTCTCCCTGACTTTTCGCAAGGAGCCTAGGTTAGCACTTCAGGTTTTC
>CAYUEG010000219.1:0-2111 GCA_964443245.1 uncultured Burkholderiales bacterium
CCTTGAAGAGGTCGCCCTGGATGCACTGCATGAACGCCGTGGTATCGGCATTGAGGTAATGCGCACCCGTGGTGTGGAAGCAGGCGTTGCATGAAGTCGACACATGGATCATCGCCGGGATGTCGTACTCGACCATCTTCTCGTAGATGGGATACCAGTGGCGGTCAGTCAACGGCGGGCTGGTCCAGTGGCCGCCGGAGGGGTCCGGGTTCAGGTTGATGCCGACAAAGCCGTATTCCTTGACGCACTTTTCCAACTCCGGAATGCAGGTCTTCGGGTCGACACCAGGCGATTGCGGCAGCATGGCCGCGCCGATGAAGTGGTCAGGGAACAGTTTCGAGACGCGAAAGCACAGCTCGTTGCAGATTGCCGCCCAGGTGGAGGACACGTTGAAATCGCCAATGTGGTGCGCCATGAACGAGGCGCGCGGCGAGAAGATGGTGAGATCCGAGCCGCGTTCCTTCATCAGCTTCAACTGGTTGGCTTCGATGGAAGCACGCAGTTCGTCGTCGCTGATTTTCAAGTCCGCCACTTTTGGCATGGCGGCCGGGTTCTTGATGCCGGCGATCTGCGCGTTGCGCCAGTCTTCCAGTTGCTTGGGTGCCGTGGTGTAGTGGCCGTGGCAGTCGATGATCATGGCTTGCCCTGGGAGCTTTTTAGAGGAACGCTATTGTGCGCCTGAACCAGCAGCACAAGAATGGCATGGCCCGTCTATCAGCTATATCATTGCGGCATTTCCGAAGCGGAAGGGAATTCGCATGGACCTGAAACAGCTTGCCTACTTTGTGCAGGTTGCCGAACTGGGCAGCTTCACCCGTGCCAGCGCGATTCTCAACGTGGCGCAACCGGCCCTGAGCCGGCAGATTCGCCAGCTTGAAGTGGAACTGCGCCAGACCCTGCTCAACCGCAATGGCCGCGGCGTCACGCTCACGGAACCGGGCAAGCGCCTCTTGGAACATGGCCGCGGCATCCTGCACCAGGTCGACCGGGCACGCGAAGACCTGGAAGAAATGCGCGGCGCGCCGGTGGGCCATGCCGCCATCGGTGTGCCGCCGACGGTCGGGCGCCTGCTCAGCGCGGCGCTGGTCACCGAATTCGGCAAGCACTTCCCGAAAGCGACGCTGGGCATCGTCGAAGGGCTCTCCACCTATGTCGGCGAGTGGCTCACCTCCGGCCGGATCGATGTTGGCCTGATCTACAACCCGATGCCATCACCCCACATCGACACCTGGCCTCTGGTGTCCGAACCGCTTTACCTGATCGGCCCGGCCACGCCCGCCAGCGGGCGCCTGCCGGCCGCACCTGTACTGGGCCCGCCGATCGCCCTGAAGGAGCTGCCCAAGCACGGCCTGGTGGTGCCGAGCCGACCCCATGCGGTGCGCATGTTCGTCGAAAGCCAGTTGGCAGGCATCGGCGCGCGCATCAACGTTGCCTGGGAAATCGACGGCATCCCGGCGATTCTCGACCTGGTGGCGCGCGGCCACGGTTATGCCGTGCTGTCGCTCAATGCCATCCGCCACGATCCGCTGCGCGTGCGGTTGCAGCCGCGCCCGATCGTCAAGCCGAAACTCCTCACCACGCTCGCTCTGGCCACTTCATCACAACGGCCACTCACCCCGCTGGCGCAACGCGTGGTGGCGCTGGTGCGCGATCTGGTGCCGCGCGAACTGGCCGATCGGCACGGGCTTTAGATTGCGGCACTGAACCGCGTCACGCCGCATTCACGCCAAGATCCGCTCCCACCAACGGTTTCAGGCCGATGCTGCACGGACATCATCGGCGTCGATCACCGTCAGCCCGGGGGCCGGGACCAGCAGGGAGCGCGCCGCGGCCAGCGCCACCAGTCGCGCACTGGGCGGGTGGTAACGCTCCGGCATGATGCCGTGCACCTGCCTCAGCAGAAAGGCGCCGAGCCGCTTGCCCAGGTTGGTGTGGCGCACGAACTTCTCGGGCGCGGCCGGCCGCACCAGCACCAGGCTTTGAAATCCAAGGGCGAACAGGTCGTACTCGGCGATGTTCATCAGGTTGGCACGAAAAGCCGAAGAGTGGGAGTACGCCTGGACCGGCGCCACCAGTACCAGACGCTCGACCCCGGCACCTCGCAGTGCGGC
>CAYUEG010000219.1:2211-4197 GCA_964443245.1 uncultured Burkholderiales bacterium
CCGGCCAGCAGAAACATCTTGATCTGCAGCTTCTCCATCAGCTCCGGCTGGCGCGCCGAAGCCTCGATGTACTTGCCGCCCATGAGGCCAATGCCGATGCAGGCGCCAATGGCACCCAATCCGATGATGAAACCGCAGGCCAGTGCGACCAATGCAACATTGCTCATGCTCATGTACTCCTTCTGGTTGGGGAAGGCCCATCTTCTGCCGCCTCGCAACCCGTGGCAATTACGCGGCAGGTAATCAACCTCCGGCAGGCCTTGGGCTACCATTGCCGCACCACGGAAACGCACACTGAATTTTCGATGATCGATCCGGCACCGGCTGCTGCACCCCCAAGCGCACTGCGCTCAGTGGGCGAATTCCTGCGTGACTGGCGCAAGCGCCGCCGCCTCTCGCAGTTCGACCTCGCCACTGAAGCCGGCATCTCGCCGCGCCACATGAGCTTTGTCGAAACCGGCCGCTCCCAGCCCAGCCGCGAGCTGGTGATGCGCCTGGCAGAAACGCTCGAGATGCCACTGCGCGAGCGTAACGCCTTTCTCCACGCTGCCGGCTTTGCGCCGCTGTATGCGGAGCGGCCGCTCTCCGACCCCGCGCTGGCCCCAGCGCGCGAGGCTATCGAGATGGTGCTGCGCGGGCACGAACCCAACCCCGCACTGGCAGTAGACCGGCGCTGGACCATGCTCGCGGCCAACCGCGCCGTTGCCCCGCTGCTGGCTGGCGTGGCGCCGGCCCTGCTGGCGGAACCGGTGAACGTGCTCCGGCTTTCGCTCCACCCGGAGGGGCTGGCACCGCGCGTGGTCAACTACGCCGAGTGGCGCGCCCACCTGCTGGCACGGCTGCAGCGCGACATCCAGCTGACGGGCGATCCGGTGATCATTGCCTTGCGGGCAGAACTGGAACAATTTCCACCGCCACCACATGCCCGGCTTGCGCGGCGCATCGAGCATGTCACGCCCGGCATGGTGGTGCCGCTGCAGATGCAAACACCGGCCGGCGTACTGTCCTTCCTCTCCACCATTACCGTATTTGGCACGCCCATCGACGTGACGCTGTCGGAAATTGCGATCGAATCGTTCTTCCCCGCCGACGCCTTCACCGCGCAGGCCGTACGCACCCTGTTGGCATGAGGGTTGCGCCCGAAAGCGCCCCACAACGGCGCCGCGCAATGGGATAATTAGTTCTGAAACATCATCAATTCGAACCTGAGAACAGTTCAAGGAGACCCCGTCATGAGCAGCGCCACCTTTCCCCTGCCCGCCCGCTACGACCACGTTGGCAGCTTTCTGCGCCCCAAGTATCTGCTCGATGCGCGTGAGCAAAAAGCCAAGGGCGCCATCACAGCGGCCGAGCTGCGTACCGTAGAAGACAAGGCGATTGCCGAGATCATCGCCTTCCAGGAAAGCGTTGGCCTCAAGAGCATTACCGACGGCGAGTTCCGCCGCACCTATTTCCACATCGACTTTCTGGAGCAACTCGGCGGCGTGCAGTGCGACATTCCGGTGGAACTGATCAAGCAGGACGGTTCGCGCGAACTGGCGCCACCGGTCATGAAAGTGGTGGACAAGGTGCACCACGCCAAGGACATCCAGCTCGCCGATTTCCAGTATCTCAAGTCCAAAGTCAGTGCCGGCCATACGCCCAAGGTGACGATTCCTTCGCCGACGATGCTGCACTTTCGCGGCGGCCGCCACGGCATCAGCAAGACGGCCTATCCGGAACTCGAACCCGCTTTCTATGACGACGTGGCCAAGGCCTATGGCGACGAATTGCGGTCTTTGGCAGCGGCCGGCTGCACCTACGTGCAGATGGACGACACCAACCTCGCCTACCTGTGTGACGAACGCATGCGCGAAGCGGCCCGCCAGCGCGGCGACGATCCGAACGAGCTGCCGCACCGCTACGCCAAGTTCATCAACAAGGTGGTGGCACAGAAGCCGGCCGGCATGACCCTGGCGATGCACCTGTGCCGTGGCAACTTCAAGA
>CAYUEG010000220.1:0-1453 GCA_964443245.1 uncultured Burkholderiales bacterium
AGTTGATCAGCGTGGCGGTGAGGTTGGTGCCGGCGGCGGAGTTGATGCGGCCGGCCGGCACGAAGCCATTTTCCTGCGCCCAGAGAAACTGCTTCTCCCAATGTGAGCGTTTGCTTTCCGGCTCCACGGCTGCCAGTGCGTGGGCAATGCGACGGCGGACATCCGCTACCGTCTGCTCATCCCCCTTGGCATATTTCTCCAGCAGCACCTCACCGGAGATTTCCTGCTCCGGCATCGAGGAGATCAATTTGGTGGAAATGTTTTGTGCTTTGGAATCAAGGGTTTCCATGATCATCCTCAAGTAAAGAGGGAATCAGCATACGCCCCCATTTTGCAAAAGAAAAGCCCCGCCGAGAGTGGCTTGGGACATGGCTTTTCGGGCATGCAGCCCGGAAAGGCGCATCAGGAGCCACTCTACCGGTAGTAGGGCTGGAGGGGCTTGTCTACCAAGGGTTGTAGGCCAACCTTGCCCCGTGTCGGAACCGGGCCCGGGCGCCCGGGGGCGCTGAAAATCTGCCGGGCCGCCCCTGCCTTATTCGGGCTGGATGTTCAGGCTCTTGACGATCTTGTCCCAGCGCGCGAATTCGGCAGTCACAAACCCGCCAACCGCCTGCGGGTTGCCGGTGCCTTCGGCCAGCGAGCCCATCGTCAGCATGCGCTCAACCACTTCGGGCGTGCGCAAAATCTTGTCCAGTTCGCGGTTGACGCGCGTCACCGCTTCAGCCGGCGTGCCGGTCGGGGCAAACAGGATGTTCCAGCCGGTGTATTCGAAGCCGGCAAAGGTGTCGGCAATCGGCGGCGTGTCGGGCAGCATCGGCAGGCGGCCGGGGGTGCTCACGGCCAGGGCGTTGATGCGGCCGGCCTTGATCTGCGGGATCAGCGCGGCCGACGGCAGGCACAGGAGCTGGATGCGCCCGCCAATCGCGTCCTGGATCGCTTCAGCGGCCTTCTGGTAGGGCACATGGGTGGGCTTGATGCCGGCGAGCGACGCGACCATGTCCGCCAGCATGCCGGAGAAGGTTTTCGGCCCTTCGGTGCCAATGGCCACCTTGTCCGGCTGGGCCTTGGCTAGCGCAATCGCCTCGGCCAGGGTTTTCACGTTGGCGGCGGGGCTGGCGGCGATGAGGAAGGGGCTCTTGCCCACCATGGCCACCGGCATGAATTCCTTCTTCGGGTCGTAAGGCAGGTTCTTGAAGGTGTAGGTGTTGGTGACGATCGCCGCGGTGGTGCCGTAGTAGAAGGTGTAGCCGTCCGGCGCCGACTTGGCGGCGGCCTGCGCGCCGATGACGTTCTGCCCGCCCGGGCGGTTCTCGATCACGATGGGCTGGCCCAGTGACTTCGAAAGATGCTCGGCCACGTAGCGCGCGATCACGTCCGGGCCGGAGCCGGCCGGCTGCGAGAGGATCCATTTGACCGGCTTGGAAGGCCAGGCCTGGGCAAGCGCGCCCTTGAG
>CAYUEG010000220.1:1553-4160 GCA_964443245.1 uncultured Burkholderiales bacterium
GTGGCACCTGCGGCGAGGCCGGCACGCAACAGGGAACGACGATGGGTTGAGCGAGTGGTCATGTGGGTCTCCTGAAGGTTTATTGTGGGTTTATCGTGATGAGGCTGCGTTGCATGCCGCATGGAATGAAAGAACCAGTGCGTTGATCTGTTGCGTCTCCTGGGCCACACCATACACGTAGTGGTCGGGGCGCACCAACGCGGCGGTGGCGTGATGGCGGGCCAGCCAGGCGGCGACGATGCCGTCCGCTTCGGCCAGGCCGGGGCCACCGATCTGCACCACGCCGATTGGCATGACGTCAGCGCCGCTCTGTTTGACGGCGGGGAGAGCGGCCACTGCGGCGGCATCGCAGGCCGCGCCGAGCACCAGACGCAGGCCAGTGCCCATCACGTCATCGAGCAGCATATTGCGGCCCTGCTGATTGACGCGTGGTTGCGGGAACAGGGTGCCACGTGCCTCTGGCGTGCCTGCGGCGGCAGGCGTGGCGGGCGCGAGCAGGCCGCCATCGAGCGGCGGAATCAGGTCCTGGCGCGGCACGCTTTTCACCGTGCCGCCGGCGGCGGCAATCAGGTCGGCATCACGCTGGCGGGCCTTGGCTTCGTCGCGCTCGCAGATCGTGTGGCCAATGTGCTTGATGGTGGTGGTGAGGCGCTTGACATGCGCAGCGCGTTCCACGCCATAGGTATCGAGCAGCCCATCGTTGGCGCGGCCCTGCAGTACGGCGGTGAGCTTCCACGCCAGATTGGCGACGTCGCGGATGCCCTGGCACATGCCCTGCCCGAGAAAGGGTGGCTGCTGGTGGGCGGCGTCGCCCGCGAGGAATACGCGGCCTTCGCGCCAGCGGCTCGCCACCAGGGCATGGAAGCGGTAGCTGGCGCGGCGCCACAGGGTGCCATCTTCCGGCGTGAGCCAGCGCGAGAGCAGCTTCCAGACGGCGGCATCGGTTTCGAAATCCTGCGGGGTTTCGCCCGGCATGAGCATGATTTCCCAGCGGCGGTGCTCGCCCACGCCGATGAGGAAGGTGGTCGGGCGCGAGGGCTCGCAAAACTGCGCGCTGGCCTTGGGCAACTTGGCCGCACCCTTCTCGTTCACGCCGACATCAACCACCAGCCAGGGTTCGTCAAATGCAAGATCGTCATGCGCGATGCCGAGGCTGCGGCGCACGGTGCTCGAAGCGCCATCGCACCCGACCAGGTAGCGGGCGGTGACACTGCGCGTGCTCTCTCCGCTTGCGGAGTCGCCGCGCTGGAGCGTCAAGGTGACCTGGTCGGTATCCTGCGTGAACGACACCAGTTCTTCACCGAGCGAAACGGTGACCCCCGGCGTGGTGCTGACGCTCCTGCGCAAGGCTTCCTCCAGCGGCGGCTGGCGGAACACCATCGAGGGAATCCAGCCCAAGGGGTAGGGCGGGTCGATCATGGTGAGGCGGCGGATCAGCTGCCCATCGACCCCGTAATGCTCGGAGGCGGTGAACGGCGCCACGTGCGGCGCAATGGCGTCTGCCAGGCCGATGTTCTGGAACACGCGCATGATCTCGTGGTCCATGGCAAAGGCGCGCGGCTTGTCGTAGACCCCGGTGAGGCGATCCACCACGAGGACGCGGATGCCCGAGAGGCCCAGGAGGCGCGCCAGCGTGGCACCGGCGGGGCCGTAGCCGCAGATGGCGACATCGAAGGCGGCGTTGTCTGCACCCGCCATCTCAGACCTTCAAGGTGGCGGCGAAGTGGATCTTGCGCTGTGCCGCCTTGAGTTCCGCGCTGGGCATGGCACTGATGCCCCAGTGGTCGATGCGGCCGGGCGGCCATTTCCAGTCTTCCGGCTGGCCGGTACGGTAGTTGTCATCCACCTGCGAGACTTCGGCGGTGTATTCGATCGCAAACTCACCCGGGCCCAGAAAGTAGTTGAAGAGGTTGTTGCCCGGGCCATGGCGGCCGGGGCCCCAGTGGATCGGGTAGCCGGCGTCTTTCATGCGGCCGCCGCCTTTCATCACCGAGTCGAGATCAGCCATGACGAAGGCGATGTGGTTCAGGCAGTCGTTGTCGGCATCGGCCAGCGCAATGCTGTGGTGGTCGGTGTTGCAGCGCATGAAGGCCATGATGCGGGTGCGGTCCGAGAGCTTGAACCCCAGCGCGTTTTCGTAGAACGCCTGCCCGGCCGGGGTGTCGTGGCTGTTCATCACCACGTGGGCGAGGCGCTCCGGGCGATCCTTGACGACGCTTGCATCGGCGTGGCGCGCGTCTTCGCACACCACGCGCAGAATGCGGCCCTGCGGGTCCCGGAAGCTGATGCCATAGCCGCCGCCGGGTTCCGTGATGGCGCCGGGTGCGCGCAGGATGGTGCCGCCGTGCGCCGGCACCGACTGCGCCAGGGCTTCCACTTCCCTGCGCGAGGCGCAGTTGAGGGTGACGGCGAGCAGTTCCGGTTGCTCGCTGTGGGTGAGCGAGAGCAGGTGATGCGGCGCACCGGTACCCCGCAGGTAGACGGTCGTGGCCGTGCGCGCAGCCACGCTGAGCAGCCAGGTCTCGACGTAGAACTTCTCGGCGGCAGCGACATCGGGCACGCCGATTTCGACGCTGCGCAGGGCATTGACCAGTGGGGCAGGCATGG
>CAYUEG010000221.1:0-4136 GCA_964443245.1 uncultured Burkholderiales bacterium
CATACGGCCCAGTTCTGCACGGTCTCGGAAATGGCAAGTTTGTCCTGCATGGCGGGCTCCTCTTGATTTGACTCCGCAGATAAAGCGTTGATTCGGTGAGCGGGGCCGTGGGTATGGTGGCCAACCATTCACTGCGTCGGCACCGCCGCTGTTCAGATCACGCAGGCTGCGTTGGGGCGTACCGAACGACGCGTTGATCGATGGCCCCGAACGGAGCGTCACCAGCCTCTGTACGGGCTTCCATGAAGATTCGGTCACCAAAGGCCATGAAGCCGGTCTTTGGGGCGCCACTCTCAATGATCTCAATGATCCTGCGCTCCGAAATGCACGCCGAGCCGACGCCGGCGACATCGTTTGACACAGTGCCCGAGCCGATGATGGTCCCGGCGCACAGCTGCCGGGTGCGCGCCGCGTGGGCAATCAGATCGCCGAAACCGAAATGCATCGGCGCGCCATTCGGGTTCCCGAACCACTTGCCGTTCCATTCAATCTGCAGGTCGAGCAGTACGCGCCCGTCCTGCCAACTGGTTCCCAATTCGTCCGGCGTGACGACCAGTGGGGCAAAGCTGGTGGAGGGTTTGCTCTGGAAAAATCCGAAGCCGGTCAGGATTTCCCGGGGGATCAGGTTGCGCAGGCTCCAGTCGTTGGCTTGCCCGATCAGGGCGACGTGCCCGAGCGCATCCTGCGCAGAACATCCCATCGGCACACGACTGGTAAACACCGCGAACTCGCCTTCGAAATCGATGCCGTGGCTCTCCTCGGACATCGGCACATCATCGCAAGGCCCCAGGAGGTCATCTGATCCGCCCTGATAGAGCAAGGGAATGGTTTCGAAGTTTTCGCGAGGTGGATGCTTGAAGGCCTTCTCCATCAGGCGGCCGTGGTGCAGGAACGCCGAACCGTCACACCACTGGTAAGACCGGGGCAGCGGCGCCATTGCCAGCTTGGCATCGAATGCGAATGTGTCGGCAAGCTGACCGGCCTGCAGGCGTTCATAGCGCTCTTCAAGCAAGGGTTTGGTGGCACCCCACTGCTCCAGCGCCAGCTGCAGGTTGGCGGCGATATCGGATGCATCAATCGCACGCGAGTGATCGCGCGAGACGATGACCAAGCGTCCGTCCGGACGGCCATTGCGCAAAGTGGCAAGTTTCATGTTGGGCTCACCATGCGCCGGTGGCGCCCCACTGCGCGGCGTAGACAAAATCCGTCGCAGGTTTGCGGGTGCGTGCGGCCAGCTCACGTTGGCGCAGGTTGTCGGGCAGTGAATCGGGTGTGCCCGGCCGCCCGGCTGCCAGGGCAACCAGGGGCTCATGACCCTCAGGAATGGTGCATGCGCTGCGCGCCTTGGCAGCGTCAAACCCCACCATCTGATGGACCGCAATGCCAAGAGATGTCGCCTGGGAGGTCAGGGATGCCACCGCCTGCCCCAGGTCATAAAACGCGGTGCGGTTGGGCTGGCCCTTTCCGGTCAGTTCAAGTCGGGCTACGGCAATGATTAGCACCGCTGCGTGCTGCGCCCACAACTGGTTGTTCGGGTTCAGGCAGTCCAGCAGCTTCTTGAATTGATCGATGTTTTCCCGGCGAGCGCACAGAAAGTGCCACGGTTGTTCGTTGAAGGCCGAAGGTGCCCATCGTGCAGCCTCAAAGAGGCTCTGCAACTCGCCGACTGTAATGCCGATGGGCGCAAATGCGCGCGGACTCCAGCGATGGCTGATCAGATCATGGAGCGGAACATCGCTCGGGGCGGGGCGTGCAAACGGCGGGGAAAGCAGACTTGGAGGATGGGTCATGTCAGGGCGAGCTGGTTGGAGGGAAATCAGTTGTCGGAAATGCCTGACGCAGAGGCAAGCATGTTGCGCAAGCGGTCGCGAAAGAACGGTGCAGGTTTGAGAAACCGACTTTCCTGGCTGACCACCAGTGGCTGCACCTTGGCCCAGTAGGTGCGCCACGCTGGTAGCGCCAGCAGGTCGGAGCGCCTTGCATCGCGGTCGGCGCTGCTGTCAAACGCCCATTGGTGAATCACGGTATTGAGTGGTCCGACCTCGACAGCGTAATAGCCGACGAGGTTTCCCAGCACAGGAACCTGAACCGGGAATCCCTCCGCTTCATACAATCGCAAATACTCGGGCAGTTTTCCCGGGAACAAGGTGTAGGTGCGTTGCTCGACGAACAGCGCATCGGAGAGCATTGGACTCATTTCTTCTCCATCAAGCCCAGGCGATCGAGCAGGATGCGTTCGCGCTCGTAGGCGTCGCGCATGAACCGGGTGTAATCCGCGTGACCTCGATATTGGGGCACCAGAGCATAGCGATCGACGATTTGTGCGAATTCGGGGTCCATCGTCGCCTTGTGGAACGCGGCATCGATCGTGGCAATCACCGCAGGATCCATGTTTTTGGGGCCGCCAATCCCGATCGGAGACTGGTGCACCAGTGAAATGCCGACCTCCTTTGCCGTGGGTGCGGAGGGCCATTGCTTGAGGCGGCTTTCTCCGAAGGTAGCCAGCAGGCGAAACTTGCCGGAGTCGACCATCGGCCCCCAGCTGGTGGCATCGGAGACCGCATCGACAAAACCGCCCAACAGGGCGCCGTTGGTTTCGGTTCCGCCCTTGTAGGGCACATGCAGCCATTTCACGCCCGCGATCAGGCCCAGCTCTTCCATCACCATGAAGGGCGCGCTGCCGATGCCGATCGAACCATAGCTCACCTGTCCGGGCTTGGCCCGCGCCGCGTTGATCAGATCGGCAAGGCTTTTGTGCGGCGAGTCGCTGCGCACAACAATGCCGTAGGAGGCTGCTGCAAGGCCACAGATGAATGTCAGGTCTTTCATCGGGTCAAAGCCGACATCGCGCAAATGCGGCAGGCGGATCATCGTCATCAGTGACTGCATGAGGACATATCCGTCGCCTTTGGAGATCTGCGCCATCGCGGTCGCACCCAGGACACCGCTCGCGCCCGGCCGGTTTTCGACCAGGATCGGCTGCCCGAGTTGTTTCGCGGCCAACTGACTTGCCGCCCGGATGAAGGTATCGGCCATGCCGCCCGGTGCCAGCGAGGAAATGAGCCGGATTGGCCGGTTCGGGTAGGGAAGCGGCTGGGAGCGCGCGAGCGGCGCCGCCGCCGCTACAGAAACTGCCGCCAAGGCGCGCAATACGCTTCGTCGCGAGTTAAGTGCCCGAGGCGCCGCAGGGGAGGTATGGCGAATGGTCATATTCGTGGGGAGCAATCGTGGGGAAAAGTGGCTTGCAAAAAGTTCGCTGGTCGGACACACTAGGAGAGATTGAACAAGGCGAATGATCCTGCTATCCGCAAACAAAATAAACAAGATGTCCATCTATCGAACATGAGTTCATCCATCGCTGCCTCGGATCCGCCCGGGACGCTCAAGCGCGCCTTCGTGCTGATGCGTCTTCTTGCCACCAGCGGCCAGCGTGGTGGCTCACTCACCGACTTGTCGAAGGCCTCAGGCCTGCCGCATCCGACCGTGCATCGCCTGCTGCAGCAGCTTGTTGCCGAGCGGCTGGTCCGCCAGGTGGGGGAGACCCGCCGATACGCCTTGGGATCGCTGACGTTCGAACTTGGCGTCGCTGCCGCGCCGCAGTTTGACCTCAGGGGTTTTTGTCGCCCGGTGCTGGAGCAACTGGCCGATCTGGCGGGGGATTCCGCCTTTCTTTCAATGCGCAGTGCCGATGAAGCCGTGTGTCTGGATTTGCAGGAAGGTCCGTCTCCGATTCGCGTGGTGACATTGCAGGTCGGCAGTCGCCGACCCCTCGGTGTCGGGGCGGGCGGACTGGCCATCCTCGCGGCGCTGGAGAAGTCGGAGCGGGAAAGCGTGATCGATCGGATATTGCCCAGTCTGACCTCGGACTGGCAGCTCGACGAAATGGCGTTGCGCCAGTCTCTTGATCTTTACGCAAAAGAGGGATACGCGCTGATTCGCAATCGCGTCCACCCGGGGATCAGCGCAGTGGGGTGTCCGGTTCACGACTCGTTGGGGCAGCCGATTGCCGCACTCAGCATCGCTGCGATCAATGAACGTATGAACAAGCCCAGCTTGGCGAAGCTGGTCCAGCAGATTCGCAGTGCGGCAAGTGCCCTGGAGCTGCGCATGAAGGCGAAGTCACACTAGCTACGGTA
>CAYUEG010000222.1:0-4135 GCA_964443245.1 uncultured Burkholderiales bacterium
AGCCCGGTGCGCCGCGTCTCCTACGCGGTTGAATCGGCCCGCGTCGAGCAGCGTACCGACCTTGACCGTCTGGTCATGGACGTGGAAACCAACGGCGTCATCGAACCGGAAGAAGCCGTGCGTCAGGCAGCGCGTATCCTCGTCGATCAGCTGTCGGTGTTTGCCGCCCTCGAAGGCACCTCGGTTTCCGCCGAAGCGCCGAAATCTGCATCGGTCGATCCGATCCTGCTGCGTCCGGTTGATGATCTCGAACTGACGGTGCGCTCGGCCAACTGCCTGAAGGCCGAGAACATCTATTACATCGGCGATTTGATCCAGCGCTCGGAAAACGAACTGCTCAAGACCCCGAACCTGGGTCGCAAATCCCTCAACGAAATCAAAGAAGTGCTCGCTTCGCGTGGCCTCACGCTCGGGATGAAACTCGAGAACTGGCCACCGGCAGGCCTCGAAAAAGCATAAGGAGCCCGCCATGCGCCACGGACATGGACTTCGTAAACTCAATCGCACCTCGTCGCATCGCTTGGCCATGTTGCGCAACATGACCAATTCGCTGCTCAAGCATGAGGCCATCAAGACCACGCTGCCGAAGGCGAAAGAACTGCGCCGGGTGGCCGAGCCTCTGATCACCCTGGGCAAGGAAGACACGGTCGCCAACAAGCGGCTGGCCTTCTCGCGCCTGCGTGATCGCGACATGGTCGTCAAGCTGTTCGGCGAGCTCGGCCCACGGTACGCCAAGCGTCCTGGCGGTTACATCCGGATCCTGAAGTTCGGCTTCCGCGTCGGCGACAAGGCGCCGATGGCGCTGGTGGAACTGGTGGATCGGCCCGAGGTTGCCGCTGCCCCCGCTGTCGAGGCCGCTGGTAGCTAAGCCTGCCTGCTCGATCCCAAAAGCCGGACTGAAAGGTTCGGCTTTTGTCTTTGTGGCCCCCGTTTTGTGAGCTTCACCATTTCCGGCACCTCCTCCGACGAGCGTTTGCACCCGCTGAGCATCCATGGCTGAACCGGTATTTTCTCTAGCCCAGCTCCGCAAGGCTTACGGTGGCGATGATGTGGTGGCCGGCCTGGACCTGTCGGTTGAGCAGGGCACCTGCTTCGGCCTTCTGGGACCGAATGGCGCCGGCAAGACCACCACCTTGCGCCTGAGCCTGGGATTGATTGCACCGGACGCCGGCAGCATTCGCATTCTTGGGCATGACATCCCCGCGGATGCCCGCCGCGCACGCCAGCGTATCGGCGTGGTGCCGCAAATGGACAACCTTGATCCGGACTTCACCGTTACCGAGAACCTGCTGGTCTACGGTCGCTACTTCGGTTTGCCGGACCACGAAGTCCGCAAGCGCATTCCCCAATTGCTCGAGTTCGCCAACCTTGCCGCGAAAGCCGACGCGCGCATCCAGTCGCTCTCGGGCGGCATGAAACGTCGCCTGACGCTGGCGCGCGCCCTGGTCAACGATCCGGACCTGGTGATTCTGGATGAACCGACAACCGGCCTCGACCCCCAGGCGCGGCACATGATCTGGGAGCGCTTGCGTAATCTGGTCGCACAGGGCAAGACCCTGATACTGACGACCCACTTCATGGAAGAAGCCGAACGCCTCTGTTCCACCCTCGCCATCATTGATCACGGGCGCAAGATAGCCGAGGGTTCGCCGAGGGCGCTGATCGAGGCGCATATCGAGCCGGAGGTGGTCGAGGTCTATGGGGATGGCGTCGAGCGCTGGGCCGAGGCGCGCGCCGGTGCGTTGTCCGAGCGCGTCGAGAAGAGCGGCGAAACTGTGTTCTGTTACACCCATGATGCCTCGGCACTGGTCAACGACCTGGCACACCATGCCACCTTGCGCTGCCTGCGTCGCCCTGCCAACCTGGAAGATGTGTTCATCAAGCTCACCGGCCGCGAGTTGCGCGATTGAGGAGGCCTGGCATGCATACCGACCTGCGTCTACCCGCTGTTTCCGCGCGCTTCATCCCGGTATGGCGCCGCAATTTCCTGGTCTGGCGCAAGCTTGCCGGCGCCTCGATCCTCGGCAACATTGCTGACCCGATGATCGCGCTGGTCGCCTTTGGCTATGGCCTGGGCAGCCTGTTGCCGAGCGTACAGGGGGTACCCTACATCCAGTTTCTGGCCGCCGGCACCGTCTGCATGAGTGCCATGAACGCCGCCACCTTTGAAGCCCTCTACTCGGCCTTCTCGCGCATGCATGTGCAGCGTACCTGGGACGGCATCATGAATGCGCCGGTGGATCTGGACGATGTGCTCCTGGGCGAGCTCACCTGGGCTGCCACCAAGAGCTTCATGAGCGGCTTTGCCATCATGCTGGTGGTGTGGGCGCTGGGCCTGGCGGCCGATGCGCGCTCGCTTCTGATCCTGCCGGTCATCATCCTGATCGGCCTCGCCTTTGCCGGCATCGGTCTGGTGATCAACTCCCTGGCCAAGGGTTACGATTTCTTCCAGTATTACTTCACGCTGGTGATTACGCCCATGGCGTTCATGAGCGGCGTGTTCTTTCCGCTGTCGCAGTTGCCGGCGTGGCTGCAGTGGCTGGCACAGTGCCTCCCCTTGACCCACGCAATTGCGATGGCGCGCCCGCTCCTGCTGGGGCAGTGGCCGACGCAAGTTGCCCTGCATGTCGGCGTGTTGCTGCTGTATGCGCTGGCCGGCGCCTATGTGGCGTCGCTTCTCACGCGTCGGCGCCTTTCCCGATAATCACGCGGAGAATGGCTCTGGGAGCCGTTCTCCGGGCAACCGCCGGTGGCACATTCAACCCCGACGCAAGTGCGCCGGGTGCACGCGGCTCAACCGTGGGCAGCGGCGCCGAGCAGTGCCTCGCGAAAGCGGCTGCGCATGTAAGGGCCGTCACGCGAGGGCAGGCACACCGGCAGCGGTCCGATGGCCACCTTGATGGTGGCGTATAGCAGGCCATTGGCTTGCGGCCAGTCGCTGGCGAGGGCTTCGAGTTCGGCCGAGGTCCGGACCGTGCGCGCATTCTGGATGCCGGATGCCAGAGCTACCGCCGTCAGATCCACGCCGCGCCCGGTGTGCGCCGGTTGCATGCCGGTTTCCGCGTAGTGCTCGTTGTCGAGCACCAGCACCACCAGATTGGCGGGACGCTTCACGCCGATGGTGGCCAACGCGCCCATGCCCATCAGCATTTCGCCGTCGCCGGTGACCACCACCACCTTGCGCGAAGGCTGCGCCAGCGCGATGCCCAGCCCGGTCATGGCGGCACCGCCCATGGCGCCCCAGAGGTAGAAATTCTCCGGAACGTCGCCGGCAGCGGCCACATCGTAAGTCGGGTTGCCCAGCCCGGTAACGACCAGTGCATTGCCGCGTTCGCGCAGCAGGCGTGCCACGGTGGCGCGACGCTCGAGAGCGGCTGAGGAGGAAGTGCTGGAAGTCATGATGGTCTCACTTCACAAAATTCTTGGTACCGATCACGCGCTGGCCAATCAATACAGCGACCGCACGTGAACCGTGAAAAGCCAGGCGCGCGGCAGCGGCAACGGTCGCTGCCACTTCGTCGGCCGTGTCGGCGCGATAGACCTGCATGCCTGCGGTTTCCAGTGCAGACTGCACGGTCGAGCCCATCGGGGTCTGCCACGGGTTGAACTCGCCCCACTCGCCGCGCATGGTAATGATGGTGAGCAGGGGAATCCGGCATTCGTTGGGGAACGAGAGCATGTTGATGCAATTGCCCACGCCGGATGATTGCATCAGCAGTACGCCGCGCTGGCCGCCGAGCCAACTGCCGGCAAGCATGGCCACTCCCTCCTCTTCGGTGGTGAGCGAGACGCTCTGGATTTCGGGATCGGCTTCGCACAGGCGGATCAGCTCGCTGTGGCCGGCATCGGGCACGTAGGCCATCTGGCGGATGTCTGCCGCCTTCAGTTCTGCAAAGAGTTGTTGTGGCCAGCCGGGCATGGTGTGTGGCATCGAAAAAGTGGGAGAGGCGCGCATCTTACCGCTCCCGGCCCGTCTGCTGGTGGCGAGCCTGCGTTCAGATCAAGGCAGGCGCGGGGACGCTCGCCCTGGGGAGGGTCATTCAGCGCAGCCGTGCCGGATCGTCCGGCACTTCGCGGAACTCGCCTTCGATCACGCCGTCGTCAGACCGTGGGGGAGCGGCTGGTGCTACCACCC
>CAYUEG010000223.1:0-1226 GCA_964443245.1 uncultured Burkholderiales bacterium
GGCAGGCATTACACGGTACAACACGCGGGGCTACGGTACAGGAAATGGGTCAGGGTCAGGAGCGGGTTCATGCGCCGCTTCAGGAACGGAAGGGCCACAAATGAAAGTAGCGGCGCGCGCGGCGCCAGACTTCCGTCAGGCCGTGGGGTTCGTAGACCAGAAAACCGATGATCAGCGCGCCGAACACGATTTCGCGGATCGGCGAGAGCACTTCGGTGGCGCGCGGTGCCCATTGCGCGGCAAACGAGACGACCGCGCGCAATACCTCCGGCACCAGCGTCATGAAGAACGCGCCGAGGATGGTACCCAGCATCGACCCCAAGCCACCCACGATGATGGCAGCCAGATAGAAGATCGACAGGCTCAGCGTGAAGTACTCCGGCGTCATCGAACGGTAGAAATAGCCCAGCAGCGCCCCGGCCACGCCGGCATAGAAACTGCCGACCGCCAGCGAAATCAGCTTGTAGCGAAACAGGTTGATGCCCAGCACCTCGGCGGAAATGTCCTTGTCGCGAATGGCAATGAACGCACGGCCAATGCGGGTGCGGAACAGGTTGCGTGCCGCGATCAGCAGCAGGGCGGCGCAGGGCATGATGACGTAGTACATGCGGTAATCGTTGTCGAGCTCGAACCCGAACAGGCTGGCGTCCGGCACGGTGACGCCGCGCACGCCGCCGGTCACGGACTCCCACTCGCGGAAGATGTACACCAGGATGAACTGCATCGCCAGCGTGGCGACAGCCAGGTACAGGCCCTTGATGCGCAGGCTCGGAATACCCACCACCAGGCCCAGCGCCGCCGCAAACACCCCCGCCAGCGGGATCGTGAGGTAGAACGGCACGCCGCGCTGCGCAAAGTAGGCAGCGGTATAGCAGCCCACGCCCATGAAGGCAGCGTGGCCCAGCGAAATGAGGCCGGTATAGCCGGTCATGATGTTGAGCCCGGCAGCGCTGATCACGTGGATGCCGAGCACACAGGCCAGGCCCACGATGTAGCCATTGGCGGTGAACGGAAACAGCAACAGCGCTAACGCCAGGCCGGCCAGCCAGGCACGCGAGGTCGGCGTCTGCCAGATGGCTTCGTCGTGCTGGTAGGACTGGCGAAAGTCGCGGATTCTCATGGGTGTCGAGTCGGGGCGTTCAGAGGCGCTCGATCTGGCGGGTGCCAAACAGGCCGTAAGGCTTGATCATCAGGATCAGCAGCACGGTGACATAGGGCACGATGTC
>CAYUEG010000223.1:1326-4092 GCA_964443245.1 uncultured Burkholderiales bacterium
GTGAACGCGCCAATCACGACGGCGGCCAGAAGGAAGCTCCACACCACCTGGCCCGGAATCAGGATGTCGCCGAGGATGAACGGCTTGCGCGGCAGAAGCTGCGGCATTTCATAGTTGTTGCCGCCCCAGATGGCATCGACCACGCCATGCAGGCCACTGGCCAGGCCGATCGTGGCCATCAGAATCGAAATCACCGGCTGGCCAGAGAGCGGCCGCAGGATGGCGCGCTCGATCAGTGCCGCCGCTGCCGCCACGGCCGCCAGCGTGACGATGAAGGAGAGCCACATCGGCATCTTCCACATCACGTTGGCGGTGTAGAAAAAGTAGGCGCCCAGCATCATGAACTCGCCCATGGCGAAATTGATCACGCCGGTGCCTTTGTAGATCAGCACGAAACCCAGCGCGATCAACGCCAGCAAGCCGCCGGAGAACACGCCGATCAGGGAAAACTCGGCCAGGGCAATCCAGTCGAAGCCGCCGCTCACGCCGCCACCTTCGCTGTGCCGCTCGCTGTGCCACTTTCTGTCGGCTTCCCGTGCCCGCCGCCCAGATAGGCACGGATCACTTCCGGGTTGGCGCGCACTTCATCCGGCGTGCCGGTGCCGATCACCTCGCCAAAATTGAGCACCACCACCTTGGAAGAGATGTCCATCACCATGCCCATGTCGTGCTCGATCAGCAGCACCGTGATGCCACGCTCTTCCTGAATATCGAGGATGAAGCGCGCCATGTCTTCGGTTTCTTCGCGGTTCATGCCGGCCACCGGTTCATCGAGCATCAGGATCTTCGGCTGCATGGCCAGCGCACGTGCCAGCTCCACCCGCTTTTGCAGGCCATAGGCCAGGCCCGAGATCGGCTGGTTGCGGATGTGGTCGATTTCCAGAAAGTCGATCACTTCGCGCTCGATCTCGCGCCGCAATTGCATTTCCTCATGGCGCGCCGCACCCAGGTACCACATGGCGGACAGCACATTCGACTTCAGGCGCCCGTGCCCGCCGAGCTTGATGTTGTCCAGCACCGTCATGCCGCGAAACAGCGCCACGTTCTGGAACGTGCGTGCCAGGCCAATCTCGGCGCGCCGATGCGCCGGCATGCGCGAGATGTCGTTGCCTTCAAAGAGCACCCGCCCGGCGTTGGGCTTGTAGAAGCCCGAGATCGAATTGAACAGGCTGGTCTTGCCCGCGCCATTGGGGCCGATGATGGCGGTGATCTCCCCCTTCTTCGCCGTGAACGAGACATCGTTCAGCGCACGAATGCCGCCGAACGCAAGGCTCAGGTGTTCCACCTCAAGGACGTCAGTGTGGGGCAATGTGTTAACCAAACGATCGTTTGCTAAAGGATGCGCTGCGCACTATACTGTAAGCGCATCTTACGTTCAACCCGGATTCCCCCCGCGAGTCATTCCATGCCCTTTTCCGACGTGATTCTCGCCGCTGGCGCGCGCACCCCGTTTGGCGATTTCGGCAAGTCCCTGAAGGATGTTCCCCTCGCCGCACTCGGTGTGCATGTGGTCAAGGCCGCATTGCAACGCGCAGGTATTACGGCAGATCAGGTAGACCATCTGGTGTTTGGCAACACGGCACCGGTAGACCACGATGGCCTGTTCGTCAGCCGCAAGATTGCCCTCAACGCCGGCCTGCCGGTCGAGAGCGCAGCACTCGGCGTGGTACGCGCCTGCGGCACCGGCTCGCAGGCGATCATCAGCGCGGCAGAACAGATCCTCACCGGCCACAGCAAGGTGGCAGTGGCGGCCGGCGGCGAGAACTACAGCCGCGTGCCGCACCTGGTCCACGAAATGCGCTGGGGTGCCGGGCGCGGGCCGGTCACCATGGTGGATGGCCTGGACTACATTTACCGCTGCCCGTTCTCGCGCGAGCTGATGGGCGACACCGCCGAGAACCTCACCGCACTGCACGACTACCAGCGCGAGGACATGGACGACTGGGGCTACATGAGCCAGATGCGCGCCAAGGGCGGTATCGAGTCGGGTTTCCTGGCACGCCAGATCGCCCCAATCGACGTACCCGAGAAGAAGGGTACGCGCCGTTTTGACACCGACGAATTTCCCCGCCCCACGATTACCCGCGAGAAGCTCGCCACCCTGAAGCCCGCCTTTCGCAAGGATGGCAAGGGCCGGGTGACCGCCGGCAACTCCAGCGGCGTGACCGACGGCGCCGCCGCCATCGTGGTGGCATCGCGCAGCGAAGCCGAGCGCCTTGGCATCGCGCCCGAAGCGCGCCTGATCGATTACGCGGTGGCCGGCGTGCCGCCGGAGATCATGGGGGCAGGGCCGGTGCCGGCGATTGCCAAACTGCTCGAGCGCGTCAAGCTCAAGGTGTCGGACATCGACTATTTCGAGATCAACGAAGCCTTTGCGGTGGTTAACCTGCACGCCGAGAAACAGCTCGGCATTCCGCGCGCCATCACCAACCTTTACGGCGGCGGCATCTCGATCGGCCACCCGCCCGGCGCCACCGGCATTCGCATGACGATGACGGCCATGCACCACCTGGCCGATACCAAGGGCCGCTACGCCATCATCAGCATGTGCCTGGGGTCAGGCATGGGCATGGCGACACTGATCGAGAACCTGCGGCGTTAGCAGACGGCATCCCCAGAGGGGAAAACGGCTGAAACCGTTGGTGGGAGCGGTTCTCGTCCAATTACCTCGTCCGACCCAAAGGTCCCGGCAGCTGCCATGCTGGTTTCGGGTTGCGTATCGGTCGGCACTCGCCGACAATCGGCATCCCAGCATCAAGCCGCAAC
>CAYUEG010000224.1:0-4091 GCA_964443245.1 uncultured Burkholderiales bacterium
CCATGCTGAGCACCCAGCGGGGCTCGGCCATCTGGTCGTAGACCTTGCGCAGCGCAGGCGCCATCTTGTTGCACAGCGTGCCGGCGACGATCATCAGGTCGCTCTGGCGCGGGCTCGGGCGGAACAGCATGCCGAAGCGGTCGATGTCGTAGCGCGCCGCGCCGGCGTGCATCATCTCCACCGCGCAGCAGGCCAGGCCGAAGGTCATCGGCCACAGCGAGCCGGTCTTCGACCAGTTGATCAGCTTGTCGACCGAGGTGGTGACGAAGCCTTCCTTCAGAACGCCTTCAATGCCCATGCTGCTGCTCCGACTGCCGACTGCCGACGTTCATGCCCGTCATTCCCAATCGAGGGCGCCCTTCTTCCACTCGTAGATGAAGCCCACCACGAGGATGGCCAGGAAGATCATCATGGCCCAGAAGCCTGACGCGCCGATGTCGTGCAGCGACACCGCCCACGGGAACAGGAACGCGATCTCGAGGTCGAACAGGATGAACAGGATCGCGACGAGGTAGTAGCGCACGTCGAACTTCATGCGCGCGTCCTCGAAGGCCTCGAAGCCGCACTCGTAGGGGGAATTCTTCGCGGCGTCCGGCTTGCGGGGCCCGAAGACAAAGCCCAGCACCTGGGGCGCAACCCCGACCGCCACGCCCACCAGAATGAACAGGATGACCGGCAGGTAGGGTTCGAGGCTCATGCGATGGGGCGGAAACTTGCCTGGGCGGGCCGCCCGACAGGGCAGCCCGCCACGAACAAACTGGTGCCGACGGCGAGACTCGAACTCGCACAGCTTTCGCCACTACCCCCTCAAGATAGCGTGTCTACCAATTTCACCACGTCGGCCGCACTCGGATCATCGTGCAGCGGTGTTCAGATGGCATGAGGAATGGCTCTCTGAACAGCCTTGGATTCTAACCCCTTTGCGGGGCCAATTCGGGTCAACCCGAGGGTTTCGGTGTGCCGCAAGCGGCGTGTCAGCTCATGGGCGCTGGGGATGGGCCTCGAACTGCCTTCACTGGGTCGGTGCCGAGGGCGCTGGTACAGCGGGCACCACCGCGCTCGCAGCGGGTGCTGCAGATGCTGCAGGTGCTGCCGGCGCGACAGGCGCAGTGGCACCCGGAATCTGCGCCGCGCCGGTCGCCGGAGGGGCGCTGGCCGCAGGCACGGCACTGGCGGGCTTGTCGAGCACGCTGCCCCCGCCGGATGACGGGCGCATCATGTCTTCGTTGGCCAGGTAGGCGAGCATCAGCGTGCAGGCGAAGAACACCGCCGCACACAGCGCCGTGGATCGCGACAGGAAGTTGGCGCTGCCGGTGGCGCCGAACAGGCTGCCCGACGCACCGCTGCCGAAGGAGGCGCCCATGTCGGCACCCTTGCCATGCTGCACCAGCACCAGGCCGATCATCACCAGTGCCGAGATGATCTGCACCATCACGACCAAATTCATCATCCAGCTCATGTCAGAAACACTCCCGTCGTCCGTTGGCCGACGCGGACCACCCTCATCAGGCGGCCGCGCGGCAGATGGCTGCGAAATCCGCAGCCTTGAGTGAAGCGCCACCGATGAGTCCACCATCGATGTCGGCCTGCGAAAACAGGGCCTTGGCGTTGTCGGGCTTGACGCTGCCGCCGTACAGCAGCCGCATCAGCCCGGCCTTCTCGGTGGCGGCACGGAGCTGCTGCCGCAGCGCATGGTGCACCGCCTGCGCCTGCTCCGGGCTCGCCGTGCGGCCGGTGCCGATCGCCCAGACCGGCTCGTAGGCCACCACCACCTGCGAGATGCAGTGCCCCAGCGTGTGGATCACCGCCGACAGCTGCCGCTTGACCACCTGCTCGGTCTGAGCAGCGTCGCGTTCGGCGAGGCTCTCGCCGACGCAGACCACCGGCGTCAGGCCATGCGCCAGCGCCAGCTTGGCCTTGTCGGCGACCAGCTGATCCGACTCGCCATGCTGCGAGCGCCGCTCGGAGTGGCCCACCAGCACGAAGCGGCATCCGAACTCGGCCAGCATGCCCGGCGCCACCTCGCCGGTGAACGCACCGCTCGGCTGCGCAGAGCAGTCCTGAGCTCCCCAGCCGATGCGGCTGCCCTGCAAGGACAAGGCCGTGTCGGCCAGGTACGGAAATGGCACGCAGACGGCGACCTCGGCCCCGAAGGGCTCGTCGGCGCGCAGTGCCGACAGCAGCTCGGCATTGGTCATCCGGTTGCCGTGCATCTTCCAGTTGCCGATCACCAGGCCGCGCCGCTCGACGCCGCCTTTTCCTGCCGTGGGATTCACCATGTCAGCACCAGTTTGCCGATGTGTTGGTTGGATTCCATCAGCGCATGGGCCTGCGCTGCCTGGGCAGCGGGAAAGACCTGGAAGACCACGGGCTTGCAGCGCCCCTCGGCCAGCCAGGGCCAGACCCGTGCCCGCAAGGCCGCCGCGATGGCTGCCTTGAAGGCCAGCGGACGCGGCCGCAGCGTGGAGCCGCAGATCGTCAGGCGCCGCCGCATCAGCTGGCCGGCATCGAACTGCGCGTCGTTGCCGCCCTGGGTGGCGATGAGCACGAGCCGCCCGTCATCGGCCAGGCATCCGAGTTCGCGGGCGATGTAGCTCCCGGCCACCATGTCGAGGATCACGTCGGCCCCGCGGCCGTCGGTCAGGCGCTGCACCTCGACGACGAAATCCTGGCTTCGGTAGTTGATCGCATGGTCGGCGCCGAGCGCCACACAGGCCGCGGCCTTGTCGTCCGAACCCACGGTGACGAGGACCTTGCAGCCCGCGGCCTTGGCCAGCTGGATCGCCGTCACGCCGATCCCGCTGCTGCCGCCATGCACCAGCAGGGTTTCACCCGACTGCAGGCGCGCCCGGTCGAACACGTTGGACCAGACCGTGAAGCAGGTCTCCGGCAGGCTCGCCGCTTCCACGTCGCTCAGACCCGCGGGCACCGGCAGGCACTGGCCCGTCGGCGCGACGCAGTACTCGGCATACCCACCGCCCGCGACCAGCGCACACACCCGGTCGCCGATGGCGAACCCCGCGGCCGCCATCGCCTGCGCATCGCCGGATTCGATGACACCGGCGATCTCGAGGCCGGGGATGTCCGACACGCCGGGCGGGACCGGGTAGAGCCCTTTGCGCTGGAGCACGTCGGGCCGGTTGACGCCGGACGCGGAGACGCGCACCAAGACCTCGCCCGCGCCCGCGACCGGCTTCGGCCGCTCGCAGGCCTGCAGCACCTCGGGCTTGCCCGGGGCGGTGATCTCGATCGCCCGCATGCCCGGCATCACTCGGGCTGCTGAACCGGCGCCGCTGCCGGTGCGGGTGCATCACGGTCGATCAGCGCCTTCATCGACAGCTTGATGCGGCCCTTCTCGTCGGTCTCGAGCACCTTGACCTTCACGACCTGGCCTTCCTTGAGGAAGTCGGTCACCTTCTCGACGCGCTGGTGGGCAATCTGGCTGATGTGGAGCAAGCCATCCTTGCCGGGCATCAGGTTGACCAGTGCACCGAAGTCCAGGATCTTGGTGATCGGGCCTTCGTAGACCTTGCCGATCTCGACCTCGGCGGTGATCTCCTCGATGCGCCGCTTGGCATGCGCGGCCTTGTCGGCGTCGGTCGAGGCGATGGTGATCGTGCCGTCTTCGCCGATGTCGATCGTGGTGCCGGTTTCCTCGGTCAGCGAGCGGATGGTCGCGCCGCCCTTGCCGATCACGTCACGGATCTTCTCGGGGTTGATCTTCATCGTGTACAGGCGCGGCGCGAACTGGGACACCTCGGTGTTCGCGCTGCCCATCGCCTCGACCATCCTGTCGAGGATGTGCAGGCGGGCCTCCTTGGCCTGGGCCAGGGCGACCTGCATGATCTCCTTCGTGATGCCCTGGATCTTGATGTCCATCTGCAGCGCGGTGATGCCAGCGGTCGTGCCGGCCACCTTGAAGTCCATGTCGCCGAGGTGGTCCTCGTCGCCCAGGATGTCGGTCAGCACCGCGAAGCGGTTGCCTTCCTTGATCAGGCCCATCGCGATGCCGGCCACATGGGCCTTCAGCGGCACACCGGCGTCCATCAGCGCGAGGCAGCCGCCGCACACCGAGGCCATCGACGAGGAGC
>CAYUEG010000225.1:0-4011 GCA_964443245.1 uncultured Burkholderiales bacterium
CTCGACTGCCTTGTCCGACAGGGTGAGGCGATCCAGCATGGCCGATTCCAGTCCCTTGGCACGCCCGGCTTCGAGGTCTTTGGCGTTTTCCGCCTGCAGATGCTGTTTGTCGCGGCGGATGGCGGCTGCCATCTCCATCAGCGCCGCATCTTTGCTGGCAGTGGAGGCGCGTGCCATGGCTCGCGCGGCGGCGCGCGCGCGCTGGCCGACCGCGCGCATGTAGGCAGGGATGTCGCTGGCAGGCTTGAGTACGGCGTTCATGGGTGCCAGTTTAAGCGATCGGGCAGCACCAAGCCCGCCGGAAGGCGGGCCTGGTGCCGACTGACCCTCGACCGCAGGCGCCCGACCCCGACCGGGGTTCAAGGCCGAGGCGCTGGTCGGATGGGACGACTTGGGATTAGCGGCGGTGGCCTCGCCCGCCCTGACCGCCCTGGTGGGCCTGATTCTGGGCGAAGGTGTTGTTGCGTTGCCCCTGTCCGTAATGATGGCCGTTGTCGCCACGGCGGCTTTCGCCCCGTTCGGCCTGGCCGTAATGGTTGCCATTGTTCCCCTGACGATTCTCGCCACGTTGCCATGACTGCTGCTGGCCGTACCGGTCGTTACCGTGGCCGTACTGGCCATACCGATTCTGGTTGTCGTGTCGCTCACGGTAAATTGCCTGGCTCTGGCGCTGGTCAGCGTGGTTGATGCGATGCTGTTCGCGGCGGTCGATATGGCCGTCGGCGCCGGCGCGCGCCAGCTGGCGATCGCCGCGTGCTTCCATGTGCTCCAGCCGGGCGGCCTCGCGCTGGGTGATCTGGCCGGATTGGACACCCTCGGCAATGCGGCGCTGCTGGCTGGCGTTGCGCTGCACGTCTTCCTGCATGCGCCGAGCGGAGGCCGAGTTCGGATCACCACGCTGGTTGTCACTGCGCTCGCGTTCGATGGCTGCGCTCTGGCGGTTCTGCGCCTCATTGATGCGCTGGCGCTCGGCTTCCGAGAGATTGCCGTCGCGCAGGGCGCGGGATTCCATCCGTTCGATACCGGACTGATTCTGCTCCAGGCGCGCGGCCTCCTGGACGGTGAGGGAACCATCCCTGAGGCCCTGCGCAATGCGCTGCTGCTCATAGGCGTTGCGCTGGTACATGTTGGGTGCAGCGGTGGAGGGGGTTTGCGCCAGGGCTGCAACTGGCAGCAATGCGGGCAGCGCGGCGGCCAGCAAGGCTGCGCGCAGGGTGGTCAAACCGGTTTTGGTCAGGGTGTTGGTGGGACTCATGTTCGTTCTCCTCGGTGGTTGCGACTATGGGTGAAGTACCCATGGGGAGATTGAACGGCATTGCCCTGCAGCAAAGCTGCCGCATTGCTGTAAATCGTGTTGCGGCGTGTAACAGCCGGGGCGGGTGCTTACGTTCGCTTACCGATGGCTTCTGGCGAGGGATGCCCCGGCGCCAGCAAACCAGCGTGGGGCGCACCGTTGTGCTGGGAGCCCGCAGGTGTTAAGCGAACCGTTCTCCGAGCCGATAGAACTCTTCCCACACATCGGCCGAGAGGCTGCGCGGTCGCAGGCCCTTGATCAGGCGGTCGATCTGCGCGGCGTGGCGCAGTGCCTCTCCGATTTGCGCCGGCTGCACGTTCTTCGCCTTGCGCTCGTACAGGCTGGAGCGCGGCCCTTTCCAGACCTTCTCACCGCGACGGATCTTCGCCAGGGCGCGGATGTCGTCGGCCATGGCCCAGAGGATCAGCGGCGGCGCTTCGCCCTCGCCCTTGAGACCTTCAAGCATGCGGCGAAAGCGCGGCAGGTCGCCCGCCAGCCAGGCTTCCGAGAGCTTGAACACGTCGTAGCGCGCCACGTTCATGATCGCCGCCTCGACTTGCTCGGTGGTCAGCTTGCCGGGCGGGTGCAGCAGGCCCAGCTTCATGATTTCCTGGTGCGCCGCGATCAGGTTGCCCTCCACCTTGGCGGCAATCAGGCGCAGGGTTTCGGGTGCCGCGCTCTGCTTTTGCCGCGCCAGACGCTCGCCGATCCACGCCGGCAAGGCGGCGGCATCGACCGGTTTGGATTCGATCAGCACCCCGGCGGAGTCAAGCGCCTTGACCCAGGCGCTCTTCAAGGTCTGGTAATCCCCCGGAAAGGTGATCAGCAGCAGCGCGCCGTCGGCATTCTGCCGCGCGAGTTCGGCCAGCTCGCCCAGCGCGGTACCACCTTCCTTGCCGGGTTTGCCGGAGGGGATGGCAAGGTCGACCAGCACCTTGTCGCCGAACAGCGACATGCCGGAGAGATCCGCCTTGATGAGACTCCAGTCAAAATGCTGGCCGGCAGAGTAGACCTTGCGGTCCGTGAAGCCCGCGGCCCTGGCACGCACGCGGATCGCGTCTGCCGATTCGAGCGCACGCAACTCTTCGGTACCCGTGACCGCATACAGCGGCGCCAGCGTCTTCGCCAAATGGGCGTCGAGCTGTTCGGGGGAAACCTGCATCAGCGAGCCGGTGCCTTGGCAGTGGCGGCAATGCGGCGCATCACCTGCTGCACCATGTCCGTCTGCATGTCGCGAAAGATCAACGCTTCCTCGCTCTCCTTGGCGAGCACCTGACTGTCATTGAAGGTGAAGTCACGCTCGAGCACAAGATCCCCGGGCGCGGCAAGCTCTTCGCCCTTCTGGCTGATCACCCGGTAGGCAAAACCGTACTTGAGCCGAAACTCGCGCACCGCACCGGCACTGTTGAGTGACAGGATGATCTTGCTGCGGCTTTCCGAATTGGCCTGCAGGATGGCCTGCGCATCCTCGCGCTTCTCGACCACCCGGGTGGTGGTGCCGGCGCGCAGGTTGCGCTTCAACTCAGCCGCCAGGGCATTGTTGGGGGGCAGGTCGATGTAGATGGTGTCGTAGGGCAGGGTCGCCGTGCCGCGCAGCTGGAATCCGCATCCGGCCAGCAGCGCCGCCGCCAGCAGACCCAGCCAGGCACGGGGCCAAAGGCTGCAAAGCCTTGTCCCCCAACGGTTTCCGGTGCTTGACACGATGGCAGCCTCCGATCGAGCGACTACAGGACCACGTTGACCAGCCGGCCCGGCACCACCACCACCTTTTTCGGCGGCCGGCCTTCGGCAAATTTCCGGGTGATGTCCGACGCGATTGCCAGTTGCTCGATTTCCGCTTTTGAGGCGGCAGCCGGCACGGCGACCGAGCCCCGGTGCTTGCCGTTGATCTGCAGCACCAGCTCGAGCACATCGGATTGCAGTGCTGCGGGATCCACTTGCGGCCAGGAGACATCCAGCAGATCCCCCCAGGTGGCCTCCATGCCCAGATCCTGCCAGAGCACGTGGGTGATATGGGGAACCACCGGGTTCAAGGCCCGCAGCAGGATCGACAGCCCCTCGCGCATCACCATCGGGGCCGCCGGATCGTCCTTGGGCATGCCGTCAAGGGCATTGAGCATCTTCATGGCCCCCGACACCACTGTGTTGTACTGGATGCGGCTGATGTCGAAATCGATCTGTTTCAACGCACCATGCACTTCACGGCGCAGGCGCTTGAGCGGTTCGGACAACGCGTTCGCATCGATCTTCTCGCCCGGCCTTGCCGCAGCGGACACTGGTTCGGACCAGGCGAATGCCAGTGCCCACAGGCGCTTGAGGAAGCGTGCCGAACCATCGACGCCGGCGTCGCTCCAGAGAAGCGTGTCCTCGGGCGGCGAGGTGAACATGGTGTACAGCCGTGCGGTATCGGCGCCGTAGCGGTTGATCAGGTCCTGCGGGTCAACGCCGTTGTTTTTCGATTTGGACATCGTGCCGATGCCGTTGTAGTCGATCGCGCTGCCATCGCTCTTCAGGGTAGCGCCCTGGATGCGCCCGTCGGCACCGAACTGGTTCTCCACGTCGTCCGGCCAGAAATACTCGATCCCGCCGTTCGGATTCTTGCGTGAGTAGATGTGGTTGAGCACCATGCCCTGGCACAACAGCTTGGTGAACGGCTCGTCGAACGACAGCAGTTTCAGGTCGCGCATCACCTTGGTCCAGAAGCGCGCGTACAACAG
>CAYUEG010000226.1:0-3992 GCA_964443245.1 uncultured Burkholderiales bacterium
CGCCCTCCAGCAGATCGTGAATGATCCTGACAGCCGGATGCCCCAGCCCGGCATCTGCCGGCAGGCGCGCCAGGTGATCCAGCACGATGGTGCAGGGCAGGCGCTGCAGCATGGCCGCGTGCTCGGCGATCTGGTCTGCCGTCCAGTGCAGTTGCACATGCCAGCCGAGTTCTGCGATGCGTTGCGCAAGGGGCTCGACCATGTCGAACGAGGTCGGCGCGTGGTCCAGTGTGTAGAGCGTGAAGCGAATGCCGCGGACGCCGCCCGCGTGCAGGGCTGCCAGTTCGGCGTCAGTGACGGAAGTATTGACCACCGCGACGCCGCGCGTGCGCTCGATGCCGAGCTGGGCAATCCCATCCAGGGTGACCCGATTGTCCACGCCACTGGCGCGGGGCTGCACAATCACCGTGCGTTGGGTGCCGAGATGCTGCTGCATCCTTCGATAGTCCGCCACGGTGGCGCCGGTGACAAATCCACGCGGGACCGGAAAGCGCGCATCGTAGATGTGCATGTGGGCATCGCAGGCAAGGGCCGGTACCGTCAGGGCCGGCGCACTGGTACCGCTGGTATTGGTCAGTCCGGTAATCATGTCGGCTTGGGTCCGGATGCCTTGCGGGCAGAAACGCTGACGGCATCCCGCAGGGCTGCCGAGTGCTGGCCCAGCGTTGGCGCGGCGAACGGTTGCGGGCCTGGCGTGCGGCCAAATTTGATCGGGCGGGTGAACCCGCGGTAGCGCCCGGCGACGGGATGGGTGAAGTCGGTGATCATGTCTTCGGCCTGCACCTGCGGATGGTCGAACATGTCGGCCACGCTGCGTGCGGCAGAGCAGGGCACGTCGTCGCCAAACAATGCTTCCCATTCGAGCGCGCTGCGGGTGGCCAACGCAGCGTGCAATTGCGGAATGATGTCGGCGGCATGCTGCGCGCGCTTCTTGACCGAATCGTAGCGTTCGTCGGCGCCCAGCGCAGCCAGGCCGGTCTTTTCGCACAGCGCCTTCCAGAAATGCGGGGTGTTGGCCGAGATGTAGAGATAGCCGTCGCGCGTCGGGTGGATGCCGGTGATGCCGCCGGAACGCATGTCACGGCTGATGTCTTTGGGTTCGCCCTCGGCCCAGACCAGCCGTGCCGACTGCATGGTGAGCGCTGCGCGCATCAGCGAGATGCCGACGTACTGGCCCAACCCGCTCTTCTCGCGTTCATAGAGCGCCGATGACACGCCGGCGGCGACCAGCGCCGCAGCGTAGTAGTCAACCACCGAGCCGTAGAGAATTTCCGGCGGGCCGCCGCGCTTGCCTTGCTCGACCGCCATGCCGGTCATGGTTTGCAGCACCTGGTCGTAGCCGGCCTTTTCGGCCAGCGGGCCGGCTTCGCCATAGCCTGATACGGCGCAGTAAATCAGGCGCGGGTTGATTTCTTGCAGCTGTTCAAAGCTGATGCCCAGGCGCGGTGCGACGCTGGGGCGAAAGTTATGTACCAGTACGTCGGCTGTACGCACCAGATCGAGCAGCACAGCCAGATCTTCAGGCTGCTTCAAATCGAGCATCAACCCCAGCTTGCTGCGGTTGACGCCGAGGAACGCGCGGCTTTCGTTCTCGAGCGTGGAAGGGTACTTGCGCAGGTTGTCGCCGACGGGGGGTTCGATCTTGATCACCTCGGCACCCTGATCCGCCAGCAGGGAACAACCATAGGGGCCGGCGATGTAGGCCGAGAGATCGAGCACGCGCAGGCCGCTCAAGGGGCCGGGCGGGCCGAGGCGTTGGGGAAGGGGTGAAGGCATGGCGTCAGGCAATCAAGCCCATGCGACGCGCGGTGGCCACGATCTGCTCCGCGCGCTTGAAGAACGGCGGGTCGATCATCTGACCGTCGACCACATAGGCGCCTGCACCATTGGCTGCCTTCGCGGCTTCCAGCACGCGCTGGGCATGGGCGATTTCGTCGTCACTCGGGCGAAACACTGCGTTGGCGAGGGCGATCTGGGAGGGATGGATGCAGCTCTTGCCGAGAAAGCCGAGCCGTTTGGCGAGCGCCGCCTCGGCACGAAATCCATCGGCATCCTGGATGTTGGCAAAGGCGGCGTCGTACGCGAACACACCGGCTTCGCCGGCTGCCATGCGAACCGAGAACATCGCGTTTTCGATCGCGGTGGGCTCGCGCCGGTCCATGCCCAACGGCTCGAACAAATCGGCCAGCCCCAGTTGCAGACCGGCGACCCGTGGGTGGGCGCTGGCGAGGGCATAGGCGTTGCGCAGCGCGAAGGCCGATTCGATATTCAACAGCATGCCGATCGGTTGCGTCACCTGGTTCGTGCCCTCGGCTTGTTCCAGCGCAGTGGCAGCCGCCCGTACCGCATCCACGCTCGCCGGCTTCGGCAGGTTGATCAGGTGAACGCCCGGCAGAGACACGGCGGCCAGGTCGGCCGCGAAATGGGGTGTGTCCATGCCGTTGACGCGCACGATGATGGTTTTGCTGGAACCGGCGAGGGCGCCAGAGCGCAACCAGGCGGCGAGCCCCTCACGCGCTTCGGCCTTGCGCGCGGGCGCGACGGAGTCTTCCAGGTCAAACGACAGGGCATCGGCCGCGCTGGCCAGGGCCTTGTCAAAAAGCTCAGGCCGTGAACCCGGTACAAACAGCTTGCTTCGCATGAACCAGCACACTCGGTGACCAAAGGCCGCATTGTGCGTTGGATTGCGGAAAAGCGAAAGGCGGGACTATTTGCGTTCCCAGCGTTGCTTGCGCTCGGCTTCGGTGATGCGCATGTCGTTGATGCTGGCGTAGCGCCTGGCCATCAGGCCGTTGGGCGCGAACTCCCAGTTTTCGTTGCCGTAGGAGCGATACCACTGACCGGAATCGTCGTGCCACTCGTATTCGAAGCGCACGGCAATCCGGTTGTCTGCAAAACACCAGAGCTCCTTCCTGAGCCGGTAGTCGAGTTCACGCTGCCATTTGCGCGTCAGGAACGCGCGCACCGCATCGCGCCCGTTGAGGAACTCGTTGCGGTTGCGCCATTCCGTATCCGGCGTATAGGCGAGCGCGACCCGCGCCGGGTCGCGTGAGTTCCAGGCGTCTTCCGCCGCCTGGATCTTCTTTCGCGCCGTTTCCTCCGTAAACGGGGGGAAGGGCGGGCGCCCTTCTGCCGGAACAGGGTCGCTCATGGTGCGTGATCAGTAGGTCTTGTAGGGCAGGAATTTGCCGGACAGGACGACCTTGACGCGGTCGCCTTTGGGATCAGGCTGGCGCTCGATGTCCATCGAGAAGTCGATGGCGCTCATGATGCCGTCGCCGAACTCTTCGTGGATCAGCTCCTTGATGGTGGTGCCGTAAACGTTGACGATCTCGTACCAGCGATAGATCAGCGGGTCGGTCGGGACGGCGGTCGGCAGCGAACCCTTGTAGGGAACGATCTGCAGCCAGGCGATTTCTTCGTCCGTCAGCCCGAAGATCTTGCCGGCGGTTTCGGCCTGCTTCTTGGTCATCTGCATCTGGCCAAGCAGGGCAGCCACCACCCACTCCTTGCTTTCCGAGAACTTCTTGGCAATGGTTTCCCACTTCATGCCTTTCCTGACTTTGACGGATACGATTTTCTTGGTGACGTCGGTGCGGTCCATGTGGCCTCCTTGGTTGGTAAAAGTGTGTTGTCGTTTGAACGGGAACTGCAGGTTGAAGCGCGGATGCGGTTCAGGCCACCCGGGTCAGGGCAGGCCGCGGCTTGTCGTCGCCGGCTTTGTCCTCCTCGGGCAGGCCGGGTTGAACCGTTGGGGGTACGGCTCCCGCTTCGCGCGGCCGGTATTCCTTCGAGCGGTTCACCAGAAAGTCGACCAGGTGGTTGCGAATGCGGTAGTACTGCGGGTCATGGTGGATGGTGTTCCGGGTGCGCGTGCGCGGCATGGTGTTCTGCACGATCTCGGCAATCTGCGCGCGCGGGCCGTTGCTCATCAGAAGGATGCGGTCGGCCAGCAGCATGGCTTCGTCCACATCGTGGGTGATCATGAAGAC
>CAYUEG010000227.1:0-3961 GCA_964443245.1 uncultured Burkholderiales bacterium
AACCGGTTCACCAGATTGCCGACAACCACTTGCGCGATCGAGGCGACCGCATAGACCACCGCAAGCAGGATGCCGAGCGTGGCGGGGTCTTCCATCACGCCGCGAAACCGTTCCGTGATGAGCTGTCCATTGCCATTGGTCGTGAAGTTGAACAGCACGCTGCTGGTAATGGCGGCTGCCGTCATGACAATCATTGCGCGCGCCATCATGGCGGGCGACAAGCTGACCTTGGCGCCGCCCTTGCGCTTGGATGGCGATTCGGTTTCGTGCGGGCAGGCCCACGCAAAGAGGAAGCCGCAGGCGATGCAGACGATGCCGGGAATCGCAAACGCGGCACGCCATCCGAGCCACTTGATCAGAAACCCGGTTACGAGGGCAGCGGCAGCGACGCCAAGATTGCCTGCCAGGCCATTGAAGCCGATGGTGGCGCCGGGATTCGACGAGCGCTCGATCAGCATCGGAATGCCGACCGGGTGGTAGATGGAGGCGAAGGCACCAAGCAGGGTGAGGCTGGCCGCCATTTGCCAGGCGTTCTGGGTCAAGGCCGTCAGCAGGGCGGCAGCGCCAATGCCGAAGAAGAAGATCAGCATCATGCTGCGCCTGCCCCACAGATCGCCAAACCTGCCGGAGGGCACAGACCCCAAGCCAAACAGCAGGAACGCACCGGCGCCGTAGGGCATCAGGTCTTCCCACTTGGAAAAGCCGAAGTCCACCGCGATGGTGGCAACGGCTGCCGCAAAGATCAGCAGAAACAGGTGGTCCACTGCGTGGGCCAGGTTGAGCATGCCCCGCACCAGGGGGGAGTGTTCGGCGGTGGCACTGGAGGAAGTCGTGTTCATGGCGCCCAAGTATCCTGCAAATCGCCGTCTTTTGCACGCCCTGTCCGCACTGTCGAGGCGGGGGTCAGGAAACGCTTGTACCGGTTGACGCCGAACAGGTGATGACGCCTAATGCCCGTTTCGCCCGAACCAGGTGGTCGGCCGGAGCGAACTGGCGGCGAAGCACGCGGCGGCAATGGTGGCTGCGGTGAGAAACACGGCCCGAAACCCCGTCATGAATGCGGGCACCTGACCGACGCCGCGCGCCAGCGCGGCCGCTTCGGTCGCTTGCAAGACCCAGATGAGAAGCGATGCACCCAGCACAATACCGATGGTGCGGGTGACCATGGTCAGGCTGCCGGCCACGCCACGCTGGGAGAGTGGCAGTGCGGCCACGACAATGTCCGAATACGCCACCTGAAACAGGCCAATGCCGGCCCCCTGCACCAGCAGGCAAAGCAGCATCGGCAGCGTCTGCGGGGTCGGAGGCCACGCGGCGATGGCCGCCAGACCGCCCACCGCCAGCATGCCGCCAGTGAACGCTGTCTGTCGCACGCCCAGGCGCCGTATCAGGCGCGGGGCGAGGGCCGAACCGGCCAGCGTACCGCCGGCCCAGCTTGCGAGCAGGGTGCCAATGCCGGGTGGCTCCCAGGCGCCGGTGCGCAGCAGGTAGAACGGCACCACCAGCGGGATCGCAAAGCTTGCGGTCTGCACCGCTATCGCTGCCAGGTTGGGAATCACAAAGTCCGCGTCACGCAGCAAGGCATGTGGCACGAACGGATGCGCACTGACGCGTTGCCGGTACACATACCAGCCCATCAGGGCGAATCCAGACAGACCCAGAGGCAGGGCCGGCCACCACAGCGCATCACTGCGCATGATGGCGGGGGCCAACAGAAGCAACGCCGTGCTCGCCGCCAGCAAGGCCATGCTCGTCAGGTCGAATGCTGCCGGGGAGCGGGGGGGCGAGCCGGCGGTTGCCTTTCCCTGCCGGTGAAGCAAATCGGATGTGGAGTGCCGCGTTAACCCCTGTGCCAGGACGGGTACACAGAAGAACGCGACCAGCGCAACCGGTACGCGCAGCCAGTACACCCCGGGCCAGCCCAGCATCGACATGGCCACGCCTCCGGCCAGCGGCGCCGCCACACCAGCGACTGCACCCATGGCGCCGTAGGCCGACAGCGCCCAGGTGCGCCTGCCTTCGTCAAACAAGGCCGTAGCCAGCGCCGGGGCGCATGAAAGCGTGAGCGCCACGGCAATTCCTTGCAACACGCGCGCCGCCAGCAGCCAGCCATAGGCTGGCGCCAGGGCACACAAGGTGAAGGCGAGGGCGCCGAGCAGGAGCCCGGCGCGGAACACGCGCAGGTAACCGATGCGGTCGCCGAGCGCACCGAAGGCCAGCATCAGGCTGCCGTAGGTCAGCACGTAGCTCACGGCTACCCAGCGGATCTCCCGCGTCTCCAGCGCAAACGCCGCCGTGATGGCCGGGAACGCCACGTTGACTGAAAAGTCCAGTGGCGCAATCGATGCACCCAGCCCGACGATGGCCAGACCCGCCAGCTGCGCGCGGGAAGCGGAAGCCGGGCTCACGAGAGGGTCAGTGCGGTGGGTGGCCCATGATGGCTTCGAAGCGCTTCACGTAAGCCGGCCATACCTGCGGGTTCACCAGGCGTGGTGGTCGCTCGCCCTTGAGAGCGCCGACAATCTGTTCCGCACCCCAGGCCGCCACATTGCGGCGGGCTTCGTGCGTGACCCCGGCCGTGTGATAGGTCGCGATCACGTTGGGCAGGTGCAGAAGGGGATGGTCGTGTGGCGGCGGCTCTTGCTCCCAGACGTCCAGACCTGCGCCGCCCAAATGGCCGCTGCGAATCGCATCGGCGAGCGCGATTTCGTCGTGCACGCCGCCCCGCGCGGTGGAGATCAGGATGGCGCCTTTGCGCATGCGCGCATACGCCTTGGCATTGATGAGGCCAAGCGTGGCCGGTTCGCGCGGGCAGTGCAGGGAGACGATGTCCGACTGCGCGAGCAAATCGTCGAAGGTCACGGATTCACCGCCACGCGCCTGGATGGTGGCAGCGTCGAGCAGGGGGTCAAAGGCCAGTACCCGCATGCCGAACGCACGCGCCAGCGCGGCCACCCGACGTCCGGTTTCACCGATACCGAGGATGCCGATGGTCTTGCCGCGCAGCTCGCGGCCCATCACATTTTCGCGCGGGAAGCGGCTTTCGACGCGCAGGCGACGGTTGCACTCGCTGATGCGGCGCATCACGTCGAGCATCAGCCCGAGCGCCATTTCTGCGACCGAATCGGCATTGGCACCGGCCTGGTTCATCACCGCCACCCCGGCGGCCGTGCAATCGGGAACGTTGACCGTGTCGTAGCCCGCGCCGGAAGAGGAAACGATAATCAGGTTGGGACTGCGCGCCAGCAACGCAGCATCAACAAACAGGGGGCGCGGCAATTCGTCCTTGGCCGCCGACACGTGATAGGCGTGCGCGCCGGACAGTGCGTCCCACCATGCGCCTTGATCACCTTTGCTGGCGATGATGCTGACTTGGATGTCAGATTCTGTGGCCAGGCGGGCGTCGAAGGCCGGGTCCAGCCAGCGGTCGTTGCGTACAACATGCTTCTTCATGGTAACTCCTGTTGATTCCGGTTTACTTGCCCTGCCACTGCGGCTTGCGCTTTTCTGAAAAGGCGCGCGGGCCTTCCCTGGCGTCCTCGCTGGCACGCATGCGCACCAACGCAGGATAGGTGCGGGCGAGTGCTGCATCGATGTCCGGTTCAGCAAGGCCAGCCTGGATCATTTCCATCGTGGCTTCAATCGCCAGCGGGGCGCAGACGATGATCTCTTCAGCCAGCGCGCGGGCACGTGCCATCAATTGTTCCGGTGGCGCCACCTCGTTGACCAGGCCGATGCGCAGCGCCTGTGCTGCATCGATGCGGTTTCCCGTGAGGGCCAGGCGCATGGCTTCCTTCAGGGGTACCTGGCGTACCAGGCGTGGCAAGCCGTTGTCTGCTGCCAGCCCCACCTTCGGTTCCGGCAGCGCAAACTGCGCAGTGCTCGATGCCACTGCCAGATCGCACGCCAGCAGGATTTCCAGCCCGCCCCCGATGCACAGACCGTTGACGGCGGCGATCAC
>CAYUEG010000228.1:0-3948 GCA_964443245.1 uncultured Burkholderiales bacterium
CGCAGCAATGTCACGGCGATGACCGGCCGGAATGTCCCATCCTGGATGACCTGGCGGCGGAACCAAACCGCGCAGCGCGCTGTCATTGAATATGCCGTTGATTCCAATTGCGAAGATAACAAAGTTGTAATTGCAATCGTCTTTCAAACCCCATATAGTTCTCAAATGATTCGTTCCAAAACACTTCAAGGCGCTGCCCGGATCTTGCTGGGCGCCTTCATCGCCGCCTATGCGATGGTGTCGATGCATGTCTATGCCAAGGCGCCGCAAACCGTGCAGGCAGCGGAGCACGAGGTGGTGTTGGTCGAATCAGCACTGGAAAAACACTGCCAGGATCATCTGAAGCCGCAGCCCGACCCCACGCTGCTGCTCTGCAAATACCATTGCCAGAGTGAAATTCAGACGCTCGATCATCCCGATGCCGGTGTGGATGCGCCAGCCGCTGCGGCAGTGCTGCTGGTTCCTGTTGCGGACCCGGCCATCACCCGGAAACCGTTGGTAGACAAGGCTCTTCGGGCCGATGCCACACACCATGGCGGCTCCCCGCCGCTGTATTCGAGCACCGCGCGCCTGCGCATTTGATTCCCTGACGTTCGTGGAGGGCTGCATCCTTATGCGAGGACGCGGCGGTTTTCATTCATCGTCAAGGAGTCATCATGCTTATCAGAAGTCTTATCGCCACGGTGGCGCTCGCCGCCACGGGCGCGGCGCCAGCCCAATCGAGTCAATCGAGCCAATCGAATCCACCTGCAGCGCCACCGAAATACGAATCGGCCTTCGCCGGCTACCAACCCTACACCGACGAGAAACGCGCCAACTGGCGCGATGTCAACGACACCGCCGGCGTGCTCGGCGGCCACAACGCGCATTTGCGCGAGATTGAAAAAAGCGTCACCGGCGCCGGCACGGTGCTGGAGATCGACCGGGCCAATGGCTGGGTGCGCATTGACGGTGACGGCGTCAAGCCGCTTGGCTGGCCGGCCGGCATCGCGTACTGGTCACTGAAGGCGCCGGTTCTGGCGGAGCAGGTGAAACCGGGCGAGCGCATTGCGTTCCGGCTCGAAAAAGACGGCGATGTTTACCGCATCGCCGCGTTCGACCGCAACGCCCCGCCCGCCCCCGCGAAGGATGCGAAGGAGAAGGCCGCCGACCCGCATGCAGGACACAATATGGCAGCGCCCCGTCCCGCATCCCCGCCGGCGTCCAGCCCCGCGCCGCGCGGCGCCCCGCCTGCAGCCCCACCCGCCACAAAACCGCCACACGACATGAAAAACATGGGGGGAATGAAATGAATTCACGCCTGAAACAACCCGCAAAACGCGCGCTCGGATTGGCGCTGGCCACAGCTCTACTCGGTGGCTGCGCGAGCTTTTCAGAGGACCGAGGGTTTGGACTGGCACAACAAACCGCGAAAGACCGCCTAGGCAAAGACGCGGCGTGGGTGCGCAGCGAAGCGGACGCCGATTCGGTCAAGGCCAAAGTGGCCGCGCTGCTCGCCAAACCCCTTAGCGCTGACGACGCCGTGCAGATCGCGCTCTACAACAACCCCGGACTGCAGGCCACTTACGCTGAACTGGGAATCTCCGAAAGCGATCTGGTCTCCGCCGGGCGTCTGGAAAACCCGCGCTTTTCTTTCATGCGCGCGATCAACCGCGAAAACGATGTCAAGATTGAAGGCCTGCTCTCGTTTGGTGTGATGTCGCTCATCACCCTGCCATTGCGCATGGAGGCGGCGGGCCGACGCTTCGAGGCAGCCCGGCGCGGTGTTACTTCCGAGATGTTGCGCACCGCAAGCGAGACACGCAAAGCCTGGGTGCTCGCAGTGTCAGCCGGTCAAACCATGCAGTACATGGGTCAGGTCAAGGAGTCGGCCGAAGCTGGCGCCGAGCTGGCCCGGCGCATGACACGCGCAGGCAGTTTCGCGAGGCTCACGCAGATGCGCGAACATGCCTTCTATGCGGACACGGTGGCGCAAATGGCACGCTCGCAACAGGCCGCCATTGCTGCGCGTGAACAATTGACGCGTCTGATGGGCCTGACAAATTCGTCGGCCTTCACATTACCGGATCGTCTGCCCGGCATGCCCAAATCGCCACGCAGCGAAGCAGATATAGCGAAGGAGGCGATGCAGGAGCGCCTTGACGTGACCGCTGCACGTTTCGAGGCCGAAGCCCTGGCATCGTCGCTTGGTCTGACCAAAGTTACCCGCTTCACCAACGTGCTTGAAATCGGCCGTGCGCGTATCGACGAAGGGAGGGATCCGCGCAAGTGGGGCTGGGAAGTGGCATTCGATATCCCCATCTTCGACTGGGGCGGAGCAAGAGTGGCTGGCGCAGAAGCGCGTTACATGCAGGCGGCCGAGCGCATCCGGGAGACGGTGGTGAGTGCGCAAAGCGAAGTGCGCGAGTCGTACTCCGCGTATCGCACCCAGTTTGACCTCGCACGGCACTATCGCGATGAGATCGTGCCGCTGCGCAAGAAGATTTCAGACGAGATGCTGTGGCGCTACAACGGCATGCTCAAAAGCGTGTTTGAGCTGCTCGCCGATTCGCGTGAACAGGTGATAGCCGTGAATAGCGCGATCGAAGCGCAACGCGACTTCTGGCTGGCCGAGGCAGACCTGCAAATGGCGCTGGTTGGCAAACCTTCAGGGCTCGGGCTTGGCAAATCACTCGAAGCGTCGGCCATGCCGGCAGCGGGCGGAGGACATTGAAACCATGAAAGCGAACAACATGAAACAGGAAGTCAATTCCCGCCGCCGCTTTTTCACGCAAAGCGCCGGGGTGGGCGCCGCCCTGATGGGTGCCGCTGCCGTATCGCGTGTCGCGCAAGCGACTGTACCGGAAGCGCCGGTGCAGGGCAGCGCGGCCACCGTTATTTCGAAAGCGCCTTCAAGCGGGCGCCCCTACAACCCGGTGGTCACACTGAACAGTTGGACCCTGCCGTGGCGCATGAAGGACGGCTACAAAGAGTTTCACCTGGTTGCCGAACCGGTGGTGCGCGAAATCGCACCCGGCATGAAGGCCAATCTGTGGGGCTACAACGGCCAGTCGCCCGGCCCGACGATTGAAGTAGTGGAAGGCGACAAGGTGCGCCTGTTCGTCACCAACAAATTGCCCGAACACACCACCATCCATTGGCACGGCCAGCGCCTGCCGAACGGCATGGACGGTGTCGGAGGATTGAACCAGCCGCAGATCAAGCCCGGTGAAACCTACGTCTACGAGTTCCTCGCACGCCGGCCCGGCACCTTCATGTATCACCCGCATGCCGACGAAATGACGCAAATGGCGATGGGCATGATGGGCATGTGGGTCACGCATCCCAAAGACATGAAGTTCATGCCGGTGGATCGCGACTTCTGCTTTCTGCTCAATGCCTACGACATCGTCCCGGGCAGTGCGACGCCGCAGATCAACACCATGCTCGACTTCAATCTGTGGACCTGGAACAGCCGCGCCTTCCCCGGCATTGATTCGCTGGTGTGCCGCCTGGGCGACCGGGTGCGCATCCGCATCGGCAACCTGACGATGACCAATCATCCGATCCATCTGCACGGTCACGAATTTGTGGTGACGGGCACGGACGGCGGATTCACCCCGCCATCCTCACGCTGGCCTGAAGTGACCACCGACATCGCAGTCGGACAGATGCGCGCCATCGAGTTCGAGGCCACCGAGCCGGGCGATTGGGCCTTCCACTGCCACAAGAGCCACCACACCATGAACCCGATGGGGCACGATGTGCCGACCATGATCGGCGTCGACCATCGCGGCATCGCCGCCAGAATCAACAAGCTGGTGCCCGAATACATGGTGATGGGCGAGCGCGGCATGGCCGACATGGGGGAGATGGAAATGCAGATTCCCGACAACACCTTGCCGATGATGACTGGCCAAGGCCAGTTCGGCGCGATCGAGATGGGCGGCATGTTCAGCACCGTCAAGG
>CAYUEG010000229.1:0-3919 GCA_964443245.1 uncultured Burkholderiales bacterium
GCGCCCAGGTCCAGCGCCTTCATGATCACGGCCGCATCATTCCATGGCACCCGCACCACCGGCGAGGTCTCGGTCTGTGAAATTGCCTGCAGCATCGGCAACAGGCCGGCCAGCTCCGTGGCGCCGTGCTGCAGATCCACACACAGGGCATCGAAGCCCTGGCGCGCCATCACTTCAGCGGTGAAGGTGTTGGCAAACGAAAGCCAGCCCAGGGTTACGGGCTTGCCTTCTTTCCACATTTGTTTGATCTTGTTGGGGCGCATGAAAAGTCCGGTAGAAATGGATCAAGCGAGTTTACGCGATGGCCGCGTATGGCGCCGGTTAACCGCGCTTGCGTGCCGTCACTTCAATCTCGATCTTCATGCGCGCATCAGCCAGGCCTGCTGCGATCATCGTGGCGGCTGGCCGCACCGTGCCGAAGTAGCGCTGCAACACCGGCCAGCAGGGTTCGAAATCGGCCACCTGCGGCAGGATGTAGCGCACCCGCACCACATCGGCCATGCTGGCGCCGGCTTCGCGCAGCGCCGCCTCGATGTTCTTCATGCATTGCTCCGCCTGCTCGACCACGTTGTCCGAGATGGTCATTTTGGCGTAATCGAAGCCAGTGGTACCGGAGACGAAGACCCAGTCACCATCCACGACGGCACGCGAATAGCCGATCTGCGCTTCAAAGGTGGAGCCGGAGCTGATGAGGACGCGGGACACGAAACGTCAAGTCTTGGGGAAAGATCAGGAACTGGTGGGGCTGGAAGGCCGTGTCGGTGCGGGCGGTGCAACAACGCCTCGGGATACAACAACGCCGGCAACAGCGGGCACGAAGAATAAGGCGTTCAATGCCATTGCCAGCTTGAGATGGTCGTGCGGGGCATTGATGGCATCCGGCACGAACTGGACGATCAGGAATATTGTGAGCACCAGACACAGCGTGATTCCTGCTCCAGCCACAAAGAGCTGCCGTGCCGAAAGCCCACCTGGAAAGTGATGAAGACGCATGCTGGCCTGAAACAGTGCCCCCGTGACTGCGCCTCCAAGCGCACTGACGATAGCGGTGATCACCAGCCCAAGAACCGGATCTTCAAGTCGAAGCAGGATAGGGAGCGCGATCAGCAAACTGGCGACCACAGCCCCTCCCACAAATGGGCCGGGCAGACGATTAGTAAAGGCGATCTTGTCCATGGCTTGGCCACGACGCGACCGACTGATGAGGTAGGGTAAACCTGAAATGGCGCTGACTGCCAGACAAAGGGAAAACAGGACGAACACCGTGAACACAACAAAATCGGTTCGCGCGGCACCGGCCACTTCCATCACCAGGAGACTGGGAAACACGGAGATCGTCGCCGCGACAAAGCACGCCTGACCGTAGTGCGCGACGCGCCAGTGTGCCCATGCCGCGATGCCGGTCGCGAGCACGAGCGCTGCAACGTTGTAGAGCTGACTCAAGGCTGCAGTGAGGCCGGCAAGGATTCTTGCCGGCCCCGCATGAGGCTAAACCGCCTCAGGATTGGAGCTTACCAGCAGCAGGGGAGCAGGCCGCCACAGCATGCCGCACCGACTGCGCAGCAGGTCGCTGCGAATGCGGTGACCGAGAAGGTCGAAGCGCCGATGGCGGTAACCGCTTTGATGTAAATGGATTTCATGAATTGACTCCAGTTGGTTGATGTTTGTTCACGCAGGAATGAAATTCTGTCATCAATCCGGCGGCTTCCAAGGGGGAAGAGGCGAGGATTCGTTGCTCGAAGCCGCAGTGGCTTCAGGTTCCTTGTGAAGCGCCACTTCCCTGAATGCGAAAGCATGCGTGCCGATTGCCGGGGCAGTGGAACAGCCAACGCAACCCTGTTCGGACTGGGAAAGGCTGCAGCAGGGAAATGCCTCCGAGCAACACGCGGTGAGCGGGGCCGCAACCGCGCCAAACGTCATCCACGCCAGCAGTGCCGTGGCCACCAGACGGATGAAGGAGGTGCGGAGCATTCGCATGGCGACCAGTCTACCGCAGAAGCTTGCCGCGCGCTCGAAAGCCAGGCTGCTGGGGCGGCCACCAAAGCCACAGATGCAAGCAGAGGGCTCAGGGGCGCCTTTCCATCAGGCGCGTGGCGTCCGCGAGCGGCGAAAACCCATACTTCTTGTACAAGTCGTGCGCATCACGGGTGAACAGCAGGAAATTGCGCAGGCCCTGCACATCCGGATGGGCAAAGACCGCATCGAGCAGCAGGCGCGCCAACCCCTGCTTGCGGTGCGATTCGTGCACGTACACATCGGCGAGATAAGCGAAGGTGGCCTTGTCGGTAACAACCCGTGCAAACGCGACCTGGTGGCCTTCCCTGATGATGCCAAAGCAGATGGAATGGCGCGCGGCCCGGTCCACCACGTCGAACGCAACACCCGGGGACCAATAGGCCGCCGTGAGCATGGCATGGACGGCGCGCATGTCCATGTTCTCGTAACCCGTGATGACACGGGTAGCAGGCACAACGGGTTCAGGCCGCACGGTGCCGCGCCATGACAGGGGCTTCGTGCCGGGCGGGTTGCGCCGGCTGGCCATCGAGGGAGGCGCGTGCCTCGGCAAAACACTCCACCTGTGCCGGGAGCACGACGCCGGTTTGTGCGGAGCGCGTCCAGATATGGCTGGAGATCTCGACCGCGTTGGGATCATCCAGGCAGCCGCGCGAAATGCCGTGCATGTCTGGCCAGCGCTCGAAGGTCAGCCCCACGGTGGTTCCGCATGAGGGGCAGAAGTGGACGAATACCTTCTTCCCGCTGCCGTCTGACTGATGCGCGTATTGCCGCCGTTCGCCCTCGTTGAAGTGGACGGCATCCTTGGGGAAGATGGATTCGGCAAAGAAGGACGAGCCCGTGACGCGCTGGCAGAAGGTGCAATGGCAGGCGAACGTACGCACGGGCGCCGCATTGATCGTGAATCTGACTTGGCCGCACAGGCAGCCGCCTTCAAGATGTGATGACATGGGATTGATTAGATGGCTCGCTGTGCAATGACGACCAGATGCTTCTCCGGGAGCTGGTCGAACTCCAGATGCCTGCAAATGGCGTTCCCTTCATCGATGACCCGCAATAATTCAGGTATTCCCAACGATGCATAGTAAAGCGAAGGCCCCATGTGGGAGTCCGTGTGCTCTGACGGGGCATCGAGGCCGCCGGCTGTGAACAGCAATACACCGCCTGGTTCCAGCGCGCCCAACAACTTCAACAGCAGCCCGCGCTGCTTTTCCAGCGAGACATGCCAGATGCTGTCCCAGGCGGAGATGAAGCTGTAGCGCCTCGGGATCTCCCATTCGCAAATGTCTGCATGGTGTACGGGAGTTTCAGCGTCGGCAACCTTGGCCAATTGAACCATTCGTTCCGACACGTCGATGCCTTCGGGCTGAAAACCGTTGTCTCGGAGCAAGCGGTTAATTCGTGTGTTGCAGCCGCACCCCACATTCAGAGCCGGCCCTGCGCGCTTCTGGAGGAAGGATAAAGCGTGGGAATGCTTTGCTATTCCGTTGTCCGCAGGGAATCTATGGTCGAGCCACCGGTCGGCGAGTTCGTCATATGCAGCGGCAACGGATTCGCGGTGCAAGGAGAGCCTTTCAACGCCTGATTTCAGGCGCCCGCTGCCTGCGGCGCGTCGTCTTGCGAGCCCTCGTTCGGTGGATTCTCAAGTAAGGAGCGTTGATCATGTTGTCCCGTGCAACCGGGCAAACAAGCGATCATGATCGGCCTGATCGCGAATTCGACTGGACGCATTGGTTCCTAGTTTCAGCGCCAGCACCTTCGACTCTAAGAGGTCTTGTATGCACAGCGCACGAAGCGATGCGCCATCCACTTCCGCAACAGTACTTCGTGCGTAGCATTTGCTGAAGCTCATTGAGCCGAGGTCGGTCAGGATATCAACTTCCTTGTCTGGCCCAATCGAGGGGTA
>CAYUEG010000230.1:0-3916 GCA_964443245.1 uncultured Burkholderiales bacterium
TGCATCACCTGGTGCGGCGCCGGAACCGGCCACCCGGCTGCGCCGCCTACCTCGGCAATCGCCTTGTTGGTATCGAAGAACACCTGCCAGTAGTGGTTGTTGTGGCAGAACGGACGCACGCCGAGCAGGGTGCCGGCGGCGTTGAATTCGATGATCTCGACCTGTGGCGCGGGATCCTGCATCACGTTGGCGATCCGGGATACCCGTTGCCCCAAGCGGGCGATCGCATCCTGCGGGTCGACGCCATTGGCGATCTGGCACTTCAGGTCCACGCGCCGGTAGGGGTTGTGGGTGTAGTTGACGACGTTGTCGGCGAGGATCTTGCCGTTGCCGACGGTGACGCGCAGGTTATCCACCGTGTCGATGGTAGTGACGAAGAGGCCGATCTCGCGCACATCACCGGTGACGCCGCCGGCGCTGATCATGTCTCCCACCTTGAACGGACGCAGCACGATCAGGAAGGCGCCCGCTGCAAAGTTGGCCAAGAGGCCCGACCAGGCGGCGCCGATGGCGATGCCGGCGGCAGCGATCAGAGCCGCGAAGGACGTGGTCTGGATGCCGAAGATGGAGAGGATCGCCAGCACCAGCACGATACGCAGCGTGACCTTGATCGACGACTCGCCGTAGGTGATCAGCGTCGGGTCAACCTTGCGTTGCGTCATGCCGTCGCGCGAGATGCGCATGATGAAGCCGATCACCCAGCCGCCGACGATCCACAGGATCACTGCGCCCAGCACCTTCCAGCCGATGTCGACCAGGTAGGGCACGAGGACTTTCTCGACTTCGATCAGCATTTCATTGGTGGTCATCGGATTCTCCTGGTGGGGACGGTATCGGCTTGCTCGTCATTGTCGCAAAAGCGGATTCGAGAGGGCACCGCGGTTCAGCGTGTCACCGTCGGCGCCGGTACGCCTTCCATCATCACGTTCACACAGGCCGGCTTGCCCGAGGCAATGGCGCGTTCCACCGCGGGCAACAGTTGCGCGGCTTCGGTCACGAACTCGCCGTGGCCGCCAAATGCAGCGGCCACCTCATCGTAGCGCGTGGGCAGGAGCTCGCACCCGATCAGGCGGTCCTTGCCGTAGCTTTTCAGCTGGATCTGGTATTCCGCGTTCCAGCGCGCATCGTTACCCACGATCAGCACGAAGGGCAGGCCGTAACGCACGGCGGTGTCGAACTCGGCGCTGTGAAAGCCGAAGGTGCCGTCGCCCATGAAGGCAATCACCGGCGCATCGCGTTGTGCCACGCGTGCACCCGCCGCGAATGGCAGCGCTGCACCAATCGCGCCGGCCGGTCCGTTGATCACGCGTTGAGAGGCCGCTACGCAGGCTTGCGCCCATTGGCCGAACTCGCCGCCGTCCGACACCAGCACCGCATCCGCATGGCGGTCGAGCACCGCTTGCAAGGGGCGGCACACCTGCACCGGATGCAGGCGGCCCGGCATGGCCGAAGCTGCAGTGTCCCAGGCAGCCGGGCGGTAGGCTATCGCCGAAGCCACATCGGCACGCCAGCCGCTCTTGATGCTGCGCGCAGCGCGTGTCAGTGCGGCCAGCGCCGTCGCGGCGTCGCTGACCATGCTGGCCGACAGGCGCGCCCCCAGCGCGCGCTGTGCGCGCTTGATCTCCACATCCTCCGCGTCGATCTGCATGAAGCTGCAATCTGCCGCGAAGGCCTTGCCCAGCTTGAGGGTGAAATCGACCTTCTTGCCCAGCAACAGTACGCGGTCCGCCTGCGCCAGCATCTGGGCGAACGCGCCGAGCGAGGGATCATTGACGCCGCGCGGGCTTTCCATGCCGACGACCGGGATGCCCATGGCCTCCTCCAGTGTCGCGAGTGCGGCGCGACCCCGGCGCGTGAGCGTCACCGGCCCGGTCAGCACCAGCGGCCGCACTCCGGCGGCGAGCCAGGTCGCAATGCGCTCGGCATCGGCGCGGTTGAGCGAAGGCGCGGCGTCTTGTGTGGCATCGGCCTCTGCGCCTTGTGCCACAACGTTCTCCAGTGTATCGGTGGGCAACGACAGATGCACCGGCCCGGGCCGCCCGCCCTGGGCGATGCGCATCGCGCGCGCCATGTCGCTCGCCAGTGCCTCCGCACTGACCGATGACCACGATGCCTTTGTCACCGGTGCCGCCATCTCGGCCTGCAGCATTTCCTGAAACGAGCCCTGGCCCAATTGATTGTTGGGCGCATGGCCGGAGAGCAGCACCACCGGTGCTTCGCTCATCTGCGCGGTGTAGAGCGCCGAGACCGCATTGGCGTGGCCCGGCCCACCGGTCACCAGCGCAATGCCGGTTTCACCGGTGAGGCGCGCATAGGCGTCGGCCATGTGCACGCAGGCGGCCTCATGGCGGGTGTGGATGAGTTCAATGCCGGTATCAAACAGGGCATCGAACAACGGCATGATGTGGTTGCCGGAGAGCGTGAAGATGCGCCGGGTGCCTGCTGCCTTGAGTTGTTGCGCCAGCGCATCGGCGCCGCGGTGTGTGCTCATGAGATTCCTTCAGAGGGGGTCAAGCCGGTTTGGCCAATGCGGTGGCCCGCGCGGCGGTCTGCGCAGGGGCCGATTCTGTCAGCAGCGTCTCGCCGGGTTTGACGCGTGTGAAATGCACCGGCTCGCGTGCGATGCGGATCGCGCCGCCCTCCAGCCGCACCACCGTATAGGTTGAGGTGGGCAGATCGCCGGTGGCGGGAAAATCCTCGCGAAAGTGGGCACCGCGCGAATCCTCGCGCGACAGCGCCGCTTCGGTGATCACGCGGCTGATCTGGATCAGGTTCTTCAGGTTCAGCCAGTCATGCCAGGTGAGGTTGAAGGCGCGGTCGTCTCCCGCCACGCCGACCGCGGCCAGTTGTGCATCGAGGCCTTCAAGCGTCTTCATCGCGCTCTGCAGGCCGGCGGCAGTGCGCAGAATGCCGACCTCATCCCACATGCAGTTGTAGAGCGCTTCGCGAATCGCTTCCAGGCTGCCTGCCGGTCGGGCGAAGGGCGCCTCCGCCGCGTTGATCGCACGGGCAATGGCGCCTTCATCGGGCGAGCGCAGCGCCGCCCTGGCTGTACCCAGATACTGCGCCATGGTGTCGCCAGCGATGCCGCCGAACACGGTGGAGTTGGCCACGCCATTGCCGCCCAGGCGGTTGGCACCGTGCACGCCGCCGGTATCTTCGCCGGCGGCAAACAGGCCTTCGAGCGCGGTGGTGCAATCGACCGCAAACTGTACGCCGCCCATCATGTAGTGCGCCGTCGGCACGACTTCGACCAGGCCACCGGCCAGGTCAAAGCCGCAATCGGCGCAGCGCTCGACCATGCCCTTGAACTGTTTGCGCACGTTCTCCGGCCCCAGGTGGCCCATGGAAATGTACAGGCCGCCGTTGGGTGTGGTATTGCCGTTGCGCATCTCGGTGTACATCGCGCGCGAGACGATGTCGCGCGTGGCGCGCTCGTTGCGCGCGTCGTACTTGTGCATGAAGCGTTGCTTGTCGCCACCGAGCAGATAGCCGCCCGAGCCACGCAGGCCTTCTTCGATGATGGTGCCGGTAATCCGCGTGCCCGCGCCGGCCAGCACGCCGGTGGGGTGGAACTGCACCATCTCCATGTCACGCAAGGGCAGGCCGGCGCGCAGCGCCATCGCCATGCCGTCGCAGCTCTTGTCGCCCGAGGGCGTGTGGTACTTGTACATGGTCGGGCCGCCGCCGGTGGCCAGCAATACCGCCTTGGCCTGCACGAACACGAACTCGCCATCGCGCATGTCGATCATCAGCACACCAGAGAGGGAGCTGCCATCTGCCGATTTGATCAGCTCGATGGCGCGGTGCTCTTCCAGCCGGTCGATGCCGCGCGCCCACACCTGCTCGGCCAGCCGGTTAATGATCTCGATGCCGGTGAGGTCGCCCTTGTGCACGGTGCGGTCGAAGGTCTGGC
>CAYUEG010000231.1:0-3899 GCA_964443245.1 uncultured Burkholderiales bacterium
GGGTTGCAGGCCAGCGCAACGGCAATGTCGAGCAGGCGGCGCTTGCCGTAGGCCAGTTCGCGGGTGGGACGGTGCATCACTTCGGCAAGACGAAAGCGTTCCAGCAACTGCTCGGCGTGGGCACCGATGGCCGCATCCGCTCCGGCCGGCCGCCAGAAGCCACCGCCCTGCCCCCGGCTTTGGGTAGCGGCGAGGGTGACCGCCTGCAGTGGTGTCATCGGGTCGAACAGCTGGCTGATCTGGAAGGTGCGCACCAGGCCGCGCGCGACCCGCGCTTCCGGTGCCATGCGGGTGATGTCCACCCCGTTGAGGGTGATGCTGCCCGCACTCGGCTCCAGCACGCCGGTCAACAGGTTCACCAGCGTGGTCTTGCCGGCGCCGTTGGGGCCGATCAGCGCATGGCGGCATCCCTGCTCCAGCGCAATGGACACGTTGTCGGTGGCGGTAATGCCGCCGAAGTGTTTGGACAGCCCGCTGGCTGACAACACCGCGCTCATGCGCTGCCTCCCTGCTTCCTACGGTCGGCCTTGCCCGACAGGCCACCCAGCCAGGTCCAGGGTTTGAGCGCGCGTTCACGACCCACCAGCATCAGGATGACCAGGAGGAGGCCGATCCAGAACATCCAGTATTGCGGCGTGACGGCCGACAGCTGGTCCTGAATGATCTTGAACACCACGGCACCCGCAATGCCGCCATAGAGCCAGCCGACGCCGCCGATCACCAGCATCAGCATCAGATCGGCCGAGCGCTCGAAGGCAAACACGTCGATCGAGGCAAAGCTGGTGGTTTGCGCCAGCAGGCCGCCGGCCGTTCCCGCCATCGCGCCCGCCAGGGTGTACACCGCCACCAGCCGCTGCGAAACCGGAATGCCGATCGCCATCGCGCGCAACCGGTTGTCGCGAATCGCCCGCAGGGTCCAGCCGAACGGCGAGTGGGAAATCCGCCGCGCCACCAGGAACCAGATGAGGCCGACACCCAGCGAGTAATAGGCAGCGGTGAAACCGCGCAGGTCAAACTCGAACTGCCCGAGCACCTTGCCCATCACCACGCCCTGCAGGCCGTCCGCGCCACCGGTAAATTCGAGCTTGTTGGCCAACTCGTACAGGATCAGCGCCATCCCCAGGGTGACCATCAGGCGGGTGAGATCGCTGCCGCGCAGAATGGTAAAGCTGCACACAAAGGCCAGCATGCCGCCCAGCACGGTGGCAAAGAGGAGGCCCACCAAGGGGTCCGGCATGACATGCTTGGCGAACAGCGCCGCCGCATAGGCACCAAAACCGAAGAAGGCGGCGTGGCCAAGCGAGACGATGCCGGCGTAGCCGAGGACCAGATCGAGCGAGACGGCGAACAACGCGGTGATGGCAATTTCATTGACCATCGGGGCGTGGCTGGGCAGGAGCACCGGCGCAGCAAACGCCAGCACCAGCACCACGAACTCCCAGGCGCGCGGGCGTGCCAGCAGGCGCACGGATGGATCCGGCTGCTTCGTCATTTGCCCGCCCCGCGCGAAAACAATCCCTGCGGCTTCCACAGCAGGATCACGATCATCAGTGCGAACACGATGAAGGCGCCCAGTTTGGGGATGAAGTACTTGCCGGCCACATCGGCAATGCCCAACAGCAGGGCTGCGCACAGCGGCCCGGTGATGGACGAGGTGCCCCCCACCGCCACCACGATCAGGAAGGAGATCATGTAGCGCAGGGCAAAGTTCGGATCCAGCGTGAGCAGCTCGGCACCCAGCGCACCGCCCAGGCCGGCCAGACCCGAGCCGGCGGCGAAGGTGACGAGGAAGACGCGGTTCACGTTGATACCCAGGCCGGCCGCCACGACACCATCGTCGACCGCCGCACGCAGCTGGCTGCCAAAGCGCGTGCGCGACAGCACCCATTGCAGGCCGATGGTCAGTGCCACGCACACGGCGATGACGAACAGGCGGTAGTGCCCCATGCCGAGCAGGGTGGCGCCGCTGCCGATCTCGGTGCGGCCACGCAGCCATTGCGGCAGCTGGACCACCTGCTGCTGTGAACCCATGAAGTAATCAAACGCCGCCACCGCCATGAACGCCAGCCCGATGGTGAACAGCACCTGGTCCAGGTGCGGCCGGCGGTACATGCGGCGGTAGAGGGTGGTCTCGAGCAGCGCGCCGACGGCAGCGGCGGCCACAAATGCGATCAGCACGCACCACAGGAAGGGCACGCCGGCACGCTGCATCAACACCACCGTGAGGTAGCCCCCCAGGGCGGCAAACACGCCATGCGCCAGATTGATGAAATTCATCAGGCCCATCGTGACCGAGAGGCCGACGGCGAGCACGAACAGCAGCATGCCGTAGGCAACACCGTCAAAGAGGATGGTCAGCATGGGATGGACGCAGAAGCCGGATCGGTCGAATCAGGATGACGCAACCGGGCCGGCACCCGATGAATGGCGCCGGGCCCGCATGGGAGCGGCCAGATCCATCAAATCAGCGCGAACGCGGCGGATCGCGAACGTCCTTCTGCTCTTCGAACTCGACGTTGTAGAGCTCGCCATTGACACGCTCGACCTTGCGTACGTAGACCGACTGCACCACATCGCGCGTCTTCGCATCGATCAGCACCTGGCCACGCGGGCTTTCGAAAATCTGCCCTTTCATGCCTTCCACCAGCGCCTCTCCGCCGCCCTTGCCGCCGGTCTTCTTGAGGGCCTCGTAGATCACGCGCATGCCGTCATAGCCATGCACGGCAACGAAGTTGGGGCGCATGCCCTTGTTCGCCTTCTTGAAATCGTCGACGAACTTCTTGTTGACGGCCGACGGATGGGCCGCCGAGTAGTGATAGGAAGTGACCACGCCGAGGGCCACATCACCCATGTTGTTGAGAATGTCGTCATCCACCACATCGCCGGTGCCGATCAGGCGGATGCCGGCCTTGTCCAGCCCGCGCTCGGCGAACTGCTTCATCACCGCCGTGCCGACACCCGCGGGCACAAACACGAACAGCGCGTCCGGCGAGAGATCACGTACCTTCTGCAGGAAGGGCGCGAAGTCCGGGTTGCGCAAGGGCGCACGAATCGATTCGAGAATCTGCCCGCCGTTGAGGCGAAAGCGGTCGACGAAGGTGCGTTCGGCGTCATGGCCGGGGCCATAGTCGGACACCAGGGTGACGACCCGGCGAATCTTGTTCCTGGGGGCCCACTCGGCAATCCCCAGGGTGATCTGCGGCAGCGTCAGGGAGACACGCACCATGTAGGGCGAGGCGTCAATGACGGCCGATGTCGCCGCCAGCATGTTGACCATGGCGGTTTTCGACTGCGTGGCAATCGGCGCGGCGGCAAGGGCCAGCGGCGTCAGGCCGAAACCGGCCAGCACATCCACCTTGTCATTGACGACCAGCTCCTGCGCAATGCGCTTGGTCACGTCCGGCGTCCCGGTGTCGTCCTTGACGATCAGTTCGATCTTGCGCCCGGCCACCGTGGTGCCGTTCAGCGCCATCCACAGACGCACGCCGGCTTCCATCTGCTTGCCGGTGGAAGTGAAAGGACCGGACAGCGGCGTGATCAGACCCACCTTGAAGGGCGTGCCCTGCGCCTTCGCCGCACCGAAAGCCGCGGCAAGCGGCGCAGCAGCAGCGGCCTTGAGAAGTGTGCGTTTATCCATGGTTTGCCTCCTTGTGTGGGTAAGAATTGACTGCGGAATGTGAAACGGCGCGCCGGCGCTCAGCCCATGTTGACTTCAAGCTTGTGCAGGATCTGGTAGCACGGCAATACCTTCGCCACGCTCGAATTCGGTTCCCGCTTTTCCCGAATGGCGGCGATGAACTCCCGATCCTGCAATTCGATGCCGTTCATCGACACGTCGACCTTGGACACGTCGATCTTCTCGTCCTTGCCGTTGACGAGATCGTCGTAGCGCGCGATGT
>CAYUEG010000232.1:0-3794 GCA_964443245.1 uncultured Burkholderiales bacterium
CAGGCCGCCTTCGGCGAAGGTCGGGATATCCGGAAACAGCGGCGAACGCTTGGCGCTGGTAATGGCCAGCGGGCGCAGCTTGCCCGATTTCAGGTGCTGGGCCACGGGCAGTGCGTCCGAGACGATCATCTGCACCTGTCCGGCAATCACGTCGACCACGGCCTGGCCACCACCCTTGTAGGGAATGGCGGCCATCTTGATGCTGGCCTGGCGCATCATCAGTTCCCCGGCCAGGTGCGACATGCTGCCGGGGCCGCTGGTGGCAAAGTTGATCGAACCGGGCTTGGCGCGCGCCGCGCTGACCAGTTCATTCAGGGTCTTGAAGGGCGACGAGGCCGGCACCACCAGGATGTTCGGGCCGGTGGCGGTGAGCGCCACCGGAATGAAATCCTTGTCCATGTTGTAAGGCAGCTTGGAAATCAGCGGATTGACCGCTGCCGGGCCGAGGTTGCCGATGACGAAGGTGTAGCCATCGGCAGGCTGGCGCGCGGCGAACTCCATGCCGATCGAGCCGGCGGCCCCCGGCTTGCTTTCGATGATGACCGGCTGGCCCCAATGCTCGTTGAGCTTCTGGCCCATGATGCGCGCCATCAGGTCGGAAGAGCCGCCCGGCGGGTAGGTCACGATCAGCTTGACCGGCTTGTTGGGAAAGCCCTGTGCCATCGCGGTCACGGCAGCCAGGCCAAGAACCGCTCCCAGAGCCACTTTGCGCCAGGTGTGTTGCAGATGTTTCATGTTTGTCTCCATGGTGTTGGAATGATTCATTGATGTCGGCAGGTGCGGCCGCCAGGATCGCCCCCTCGGGGCTGGCCTGCGCGGCCCGGGTACGTGCGGTCTCGTGTCGGACCTTGATCAATAGTTTATATTATCGCTTGCTAAATAACGAATGCAACCTTCACCCCATGCTCAATTCCCCCAAACCGGCCGGCCGCGCTGACCAGACCCTCTCGCTCAACATGAAGCTGCTCTCGCACCACGAGCTCGACGGCTTTGGCGGCATGGGCGAAGGCATGGCGATGCAGAAGACGCGCGACGGCCGCCGCATCATGTGGATGGCGCACGAATCGGCGCCGAAAAACTTCACCGGCGTCGACGTCACCGACCCGCGCGCGCCCAAGCTGGTGGTGCAGACCGAGCTGCCGCACATGCAGGTGCGCTCCAATTCGCTCGATGTGGTGGGCGATCTCATGGTGGTCGCGTATCAGACCAAGACCGTCAACCTCAAGCCGGCCGGCTTTGACATCTTCGACATCAGCACGCCCGAGACACCGAAGCTCATTTCCCATTTCGATTGCTCCGGCCCCTGGTCGCGCGGGGTGCATTGCGTCTGGTTTGTCGATGGCAAAACCGTGCACATGGCCTCGGGCGCGCCGGATTTCCAGCCGCGCAACCCGCTGGACGACCAGTTCTACCGCATCATCGATGTGTCGAACCCGGCCAAGCCGGTCGAGACCGGGCGCTGGTGGTTCCCCGGTACCCGCGAAGGCGACAGCGCACCCGCCCCCGCGCGCCTGCCGCAGAAGTTCGACATGGGTTTTCGCACCCACAACACCAATGTCTATCCCGAGCGCCCGGATCGTGCCTATGTCGGCTACATCGATGGCGGTGCGGTGGTGCTCGACATTGCGGACCAGAGCAACATCAAGGTGGTCTCGAAGTGGAACCACTCGCCGCCCTTCAACGGCTTTACGCATACCGTGCTCCCGCTGTTCAAGCGCGACCTGTGGGTGGTGAGCGACGAATGCGTGATGGACGATGGCGCCGACTGGCCCAAGCTGGTGTGGATGGTCGATGCGCGCAACGAAGCCAACCCGGTGCCGATCGGCACCTTCCCGATGCCTGACCCGGCGGTGTTCACCAAGCGCGGTGGCCGTTTTGGCGCGCACAACCTGCACGAAAACCTGCCGCTGCCGCTGTCGTTCCAGTCCGACACCATCGTGGTGTGCACCTTCTTCAATGGCGGTGTGCGCGTGTTTGACACCAGCAACCCGTATCAGGTGCAGGAAATCGCCTACTACGTGCCGGGCGCACCGCGCCTGGCGCCGGCCGGGGCAATCCAGCTCAACGACGTGTATGTTGACGAGCGGCAGGTGGTCTACACGATGGACCGTTTCGGCGGCGGCCTGTATGCGCTGGAGATGAACATCTAGTCTCGCCATGAGCTTCGTGCGCGATCCCCTCGCGGGCAAGCTGCCGGTCACCCTGATCACCGGCTTTCTCGGCAGCGGCAAGACCACGCTGATCAGCCGCCTCTTGAAGCACCCGGACATGAACCGGGTGGCGGTGGTGATCAACGAAGTCGGCGAGATCGGCATCGACCACGACCTGGTGACGATGTCGTCGGAAAACGTCTCGCTGCTGGCCAACGGCTGCCTGTGCTGTACCGTGCGCACGGACTTGCAGGAAACGCTGCGTGAACTGTTCGGCCAGCGCCGCGCCGGGCAGATTGCCGACTTTGACCGCGTGATTGTCGAAACCACGGGCCTGGCCGACCCGGCGCCGGTGATCCAGACCCTTGTCAGCGACACCATGCTCGCGGCGCAATACCGCCTCGATGGCGTGGTCACGCTGGTGGACGCCGTCAATGGCCCGGGACAGTTGGAACGCCAGCCGGAAGCGCAGAAACAGGCCGCCCTGGCCGACCTGATCCTGATTACCAAGAGCGACCTGGCCGATGCGGCAGCGATGGATGCCCTCGGCCAAGCGCTCCACGCCCTCAACGCCACGGCCGAACAGCGGGTGGTGAACATGGGCGACATCGCCCCCGCCGAACTGGTGGGCCTGGGCCTGGGCAGCGCGCGCACCAGCCCGGCGACACAACGCTTTCTCGGCACCGCCCTCGAAGGTGATGGGGACGGCTACCTCGGCGCGCGCCGCGGTGGACGGCACGACCCGGCCATCGGCACCCTTTCCCTGCGCTTTGAGGCGCCCTTCACCTGGGACGGCTTTTCCGCCGCGATGGAGTTGCTCACCAAGCTGCGCGGCCCGGACATGCTGCGCGTGAAGGGCATCGTCAACGTGGACGGCAAGCCGGTGGTGGTTCAGGGTGTGCAGCACATCTTTCATCCACCGGTGGAGCTCGATCGCTGGCCGAGCGCCGATACCGGCACGCGCCTGGTCTTCATTACCCGCAACATCACCCCCGAGGCAATCCGTGCGCTGTTTGGTGCGGTGGGGGCCATCGCGGCGCCTGGTTCCGCCTAGACAATTCCCAGAATAACCTGGCGGAGAATGGCTCCCACCAAGGGTTTCAGGCGTTACACTCGCGACGCATGACGCCTGACTGCCGGGGCGATCGTGCCGCGACACTCATTCGGCGTTGGCAATCTTGGCGAGCGCTTCGCCGATTGCACTCGCGCCATCCGGCCGCACCAGCCGCGCCGACTCTGCGCCATTGCGCAGAAACACCAGCGTAGGCCAGAGTTTCACCCTGAATGAACGCCCCAGCGGACGGCCGGGGCCATCGGCAATCTTGATGTGGCGCACGCCCGGGTGATCGGCCAGGGCGGCGGCGATCAGCGGTTGGGCTACGCGACAGTGCCCGCACGTCGGGCTGCCGAATTCAAGTAGCGTTGGTCCCTCGAGCGCGTCGACTTCCGTGCGGAGGGGTTCCGTCGTTGCATACACTTGGTTCATGGGCATGAAAGTACAAGCTGATCGCCGCAATCCGGATGGCACCGGCTGCCATCCCGTCTGGCAACTGTAATCCAAACAGACCAGAACATGCCCGAAAACTTGTCGCTGATAAGATATCCGGAGATTCACAAAAACAGATGGAGACAACATGAAAGCCC
>CAYUEG010000233.1:0-3737 GCA_964443245.1 uncultured Burkholderiales bacterium
TTGCGCGATGAGCATCAAGACGTGGAACTGTTGAATTACAGGTACGGCGATTCAACCTTAGGGCGTCCTGGCGATTATGAGGTTGAGCAGGGCAAGGTTTTTTATTGGGAAGGAGTTACCGGGTCAATGCCGCGTGGCGAGTTTTTCGCGGCGAAATGGCGAATTCGTAGTTCCCAGAAAATATTTGAGGACAGAGTTGACCTACGACATCGGCTACCCGTCAACGTCGAAGGCCACACCCTGACGTTCATGATTAAGGGCCCGCAGCTCTACATATATTTGGTGACGCCAAACCCCATTCCGAAAGGCGAGTCGCCAAATGGACCGCGCATTTACCGAGACCGAAAAGTAATCACTCTGTATCCAGACCCGGCGAATCGATAAATTTATGGGGTGTGACTTGCAGCCTTGCCCAGAGGCCGGCAGAGAATCCGGGGTGAAAGGATTGACAGTAAGTGAATCGCAATGAATACAGGAAATGGTGATGGCTACCGTTGAAGAGTTGAAGAAGACGATCAAGGTCGTGATGTTTGACCAATACGGCACTGTGGTCGACATGCAAGGCGGGCTGACCGAGGCATTCACTCCCTACCTTAAAGACAAGGGCTGGACCGGGAATCCCGGTTCGCTGGTGACGTGGTACCGCCGCACGCACTTCGAAAACTCGATGATTGACGCGCTGCTCCACAAGGAGCACACCCCGTACCGCGAAATTGGCGAGCGTGCGCTGGACTACACGCTCGAGCGTGCCGGCATCGCCCACACGGACGCGGAGGTCAAGGCGCTCATCAGCAACATCGAGCGCCTCAAGTGCTTCCCGGACGTTCCGGCGGCGCTTGCGAAGCTGCAGAGCAAGTACAAGATTGTCGTGCTGTCCAATGGTGATCCGGACATGCTGGAGACCGCGAAGCAGTACCACGGCATCCCGTTCGACAAGGTGATCTCGGTCGCAGAGGCCAACGCCTTCAAGCCACACGTGGCCACCTACACCAAGGCGGCCGACATCATGGGTGTGCGGATGGACGAGGTGCTGTTTGTGGCAAACCACGCATTCGACTGCCTGGGCGCCAAGGCTGCCGGGATGTACAGCGCGTTCATCGACCGGCGCAAGCGTCCGTTCGGCCGTACGCCGCACCAGCCGGACATCTGGGTGGACGACATGAAGGCGCTTGCCGACGCGATGGTGTAGGTGGCCGGGCAGGGCGTCGCTTTGCTGTAAGGGCGTACTGAGTTGGGGCAGCGCCCACGTTGGTGCACAGGCGCGGTGCACGGAGTTTCGGCGGTGGATTTCGGTCGTGGCGGTGATTAGTTCAATCGCAACAAGGGCTTAGGGAGCGCAGCGGACGCGCTGCAGGATTGGCACACCGATTGCTGAACACTAACTTGTATACATGTTGGTGCGCAGTCAAGCCGATCCGAACCCGTGAGCCCGAATTCGAACAACCTGCTGATTCCTGAACTGCTGCGGCGCTATCGCAGTGGCGACACCACGCCCGCGCAGGTGCTGGCCGCGCTGGCGGCAAAGGCGGCCGTGGAGCCGCACGATCCGGCCTGGATTCTGCGCTTTGCCGATCACACCATCGCGGCACAGCTGGAAGCGCTGGACGGCGCCTTCAAGGCGAGCGGCGCGGATTGGGGGAAGTTTCCCCTCTACGGCATCCCCTTCGCGATCAAGGACAACATTGACTACGCCCGCCTGCCGACCACGGCAGCGTGCCCGCAATTTGCTTATGTGCCGAGCGAATCGGCCACGGTGGTCAAGCGCCTGCAGGCTGCCGGCGCCATTTGCGTCGGCAAGACCAATCTGGACCAGTTTGCCACCGGGCTCAACGGCACCCGCTCACCTTATGGCGCGGTGCCGAACACGTTCAACCCGCTGTACGTATCCGGCGGTTCGAGTTCGGGTTCCGCCTCGGTAGTGGCGCGCGGTCTGGTGAGTTTCTCGCTCGGCACGGATACTGCCGGTTCCGGCCGGGTGCCGGCCGGGTTCAACAACATTGTCGGCTTGAAGCCGACCAAGGGCGCCTTGTCGACCGCCGGTGTGGTGCCGGCCTGCCGCTCGCAGGATTGCGTTTCCATCTTCGCGCTGACGGCAAGCGACGCGCAGTCAGTGTGGACCGCAGCCTGCGCCGCAGACGCTGCCGATATCTATTCCCGCGCAGAACCGATCGCGCTGCCAGCTGGCTTTACCCTGGGTGCCAACCTGCGCGTGGGCGTACCGCAAGACCCCGAGTTCTGTGGCGACGCGTTGGCTGCGAAGAGCTATGCCGCGGCACTGGAGCGCGTGCAGGCGCTCGGCGCCACGCTGGTGCCGTTTGACCTCAAGCCGTTCCTGGAAGTGGCGCGCCTGTTGTACGAAGGGCCGTGGGTGGCCGAGCGCTTCGCCGCCATCGAGACCATGATCACCACCAAGCCGGAGGCGATGCATCCGGTGGTGCGCGGGGTGATCGAGAAGGCACGCAACCATACGGCCGTCGATACCTTCAACGCCATGTACCGGCTGGAAGCCTTGCGCCGCCAGACCGCGCCCCTGTGGGACCAGATCGACGTGATGCTGGTGCCGACCGCGCCGACCATCTACACCATCGATGCAATGCTGGCCGACCCGGTGAAGAAGAACAGTGATTTCGGCATTTACACCAACTTCGTCAACCTGCTGGACCTCTCTGCCATTGCGCTGCCCGCCAGCCTGCGTCCGGACGGGTTGCCGGCCGGCATCACGCTGATTGCACCAGCGTGGAGCGAGCGTGCCCTGTGTGATGTCGGTGCCCGCTGGCAAGCCGCGACCGGCCTGACCTTGGGTGCCACCGGCACTGCCTATCCCGCTGCAGAGGGGGGTATGGCCAAGAATGGCTCCCAGAGCGGCTCTCAGAGCCACTTTCCGGCTCATGGCTGGGTACGGGTGGCGGTGGTGGGTGCCCATCTTTCGGGCATGCCGCTCAACCATCAGCTCACTTCCCGTGGGGCACGGCTGGTTTCCGAGGCGCGCACCACTGCCAGCTATGCGCTCTACGCACTGGCCGGCACGGTGCCGCCGAAGCCGGGGCTGGCACGGATCACAAAAGCCCATTCAGATGCCGCAGGTATTGCTGGCACGTCGATTGCATTGGAGTTGTGGGACATGCCGCTGCACCGTTTTGGCGAGTTTGTCGCCGAGGTGCCGGCGCCGCTGGGCATTGGCAATGTCGAGCTGACGTCAGGCGAGTGGGTCAAGGGCTTCATCTGCGAACCGTGCGGTATTGCGGGCGCGGAAGACATCTCACGGTTCGGCGGGTGGCGCGCCTACATCGCAAGCAAGCGCGCCGCCAGCGCCGATGGCAACACCACGGGCAAACCAGATTCAACTGTTTCAACCTAACGGAGGTCAGCATGAAACGTCGTGATTTTCTGCAAACCGGTACGGCGGCTGCCGTTTCGTCCACGCTGGCAGCGGCACTGCCTTTGCCGGCACTCGCCCAGGCGCGCCCCAAGGATGTGCTGGTGGCGGCCAATGAATTCGGACCCAATTCGCTCGACATTCACACCGTGGGCGCGAATCGCCCGAGCTATGCCGTTTCGTGGATGTGCTACGACCGCCTGATGACCTTCGGCAAGAAAACCCTGCCGGACGGCCAGGTGATGTACGACTACACCAAGCTCGAACCGGAGCTGGCCGAATCCTGGGCGATTGCCAAGGACGGCAACTCGGTCACCTTCAAGCTGCGCAAGAACGCCAAGTTCCATGACGGCACGCCGGT
>CAYUEG010000234.1:0-3698 GCA_964443245.1 uncultured Burkholderiales bacterium
TGCGCCACCACACAGTAGATGCACTGGTTGCGCCCCGAGGTGGCCACCACGATCATCTCGCGATCACCCTTGGTGAGCCCTGAGTTTTCCTTGAGCATCAGGGCGTCGTGATATGCAAAGAAGGCACGCCACTCGGCCGGGCGGTGTGCCAGCGCAAGGAACACGTTGGGCACGAACCCGGCCTTCTCCTGCGTTTCGAGAATGCGGGCGCGGATGTCGTCGGGCAGGTCCTTGATGTCGGGGACCGGAAAGCGGCTGATCGGTAGCGTCATGATGTTGTGGGCCCTTCGTTCGTCTGTTTGGATGTGAGTTGTTCGGATGGGAGCAGGTCAGGGGAGAGTGCGTGTTGGCACGCCGCAATGACCCGTTCAGCAGTCAAGGCGTGCATGCAGGCCGGGGCCGCGCAGGCGTTTGTACCACGCTGGCAGCGACGCACCCAGTCCAGTTCGCGCTTGAACAGTGTGCGCTGGTCGCGGCAGGGGAAGTCGGCCTCGATCACCGGCACAAAGCGGTGATGACGCCAGAACGTTCCGGCGCCGAACAGCACATCCGAGCCGGGGCCGAACAGGCACACGGTGGGTGTGCCGGTCAGCTTGGCCAGATGGGCGATGCCGGTATCGGGCACGACCAGGAGGCTGGCGTATTCGAGCAGCCGCCACAACTGCGGCAGGTCCAGTTTGCCCGCGGTGGACGGGAATCGATGCTGCGGATCGATCGCCTCGATCAACCCGGCTTCACTCGCACCGCCCGACCAGATCGGCGGAAACCCTTGTGCCACAAGGCTTTCGGCCACATCCATCCAGCGCTCTGCCGGCCAGTGACGAAGCGGCGAGCCGGCACCCACGTGCAGCACGCTGTAGGGAATGCGCGGCAAATCGACTGGTGTGAAGGCAGGCGAAGGCCACGCGGCGCGGTCGTACGCTTCCTCGCCGCTGCCTGCAAGCGAGGCGAAGATGTCGGCCAGGGCAGTCGGCAGCTCCGGCCACGGCACCAGCTCGTCCGCCATCATGTTGCCCACCCGCACGCGCACATCGTCCAGGGCGACGACCCAGCGCGCGCCGGCGGCGTGGGCCAGCATCGTGTGGCGGTTGTCCCCCGGTACCAGGGCCAGATCGTAGGGGCCGCTTTGGGCGATGCGCCTTGCCGTGGCGGCCCGGTGCGGATCGAAGGGCATGGCAGTCACGTCATAAGGCCGGCTGGCATAGAGCTTTTCGAGCCCGGGCGCGACGGTCATGACGATGCGGGCCGTCGGCCAGCGCCGGCGGCATCGTGCCAGCAAGGCGGTGAGCATCAGGGTGTCGCCCAGCAGGAGATGGTGGGCAATCAGCACGCTCCGCACCTCGGCGGGGCGCCGCCGCCGGGCCAAGCTGTTCAGTGCCGCACGCGGCAAGAGCGTCAGCCGGGTTCCGAGGCGGCCCATCGTCAGGTCCTCTCAGTTGAGCTGGCCGGCAGCGCGCCGGAATACGGCTTCCATGCGGTCGAGCATGTTGTCGATGCCGTGCCGCTCCTGCGCCTGTTGCCGGGCATTGAGCCCCAGTCGGCTGCGCAGCGCCGCATCGTCCAGGAGGCGCGCCAGTCCGGCCGCCAGGGCAGCGGCGTCCTGCATCGGCACGACCAGGGCGGTCTCGCCGTCGATGGCCACTTCGGAAATGGCACCGGCCGAGGTGGTGACAACCGGGAGTGCACAGGCAAAGGCCTGCAGGATCGACTGCGGCACGCCTTCGTTGGCATAGGAAGGCAGGGCGAACACGTCCATGGCCTGCAGCCACGGAACGACATCGGTCTGGTTGCCCGGCAGGGTCACCTGGCCTTGCAAGCCCAGCTCACGCACCAGCGCCTCCAGCGCCTCGCGCTGGGGCCCATCCCCCACCAGCAGCAGGTGCACACCTGGGTGCCGGAGCCTGGCAAAGGCTTCGACCAGAAACCGGTGGCCCTTCCAGCTGCGCAGCGTGGCGACGATGCCGATCACGCGCCCGCCGCGTGGCAGCCCCAGGCGTGCGCGCAGCGCCTCCTTCGCCGCCGCGTCGGCGATCGGCACGAAGTGCTGCAAGTCGATGCCGGTGGGAATCGACACCATGCGTTCAGCCGGAAAACGGTTGTCCCGCACCAGCTGCTGCTTCAAGGCTTCGCCGGTGGTGACGACCATGCGCGCGGCCCGGGTGTAGAGCCAGCGCGTGGCGGCGTTGGTGGAGACGGGGGCGGACACATGGCGCGTGCGCACGATCGGGGGCGCGTTGGCGAGCGTGGCGCAGGCCAGCGCTGCCAGCCAGGAATCGGTGGAACTGTGCGTGTTGATCACATCCACCGGATGGGCTTTCAGCCAGCTACGCAGGGCCAGCAGACCGGGCAGACGCTTCTTCGCAATCGGCAGGGCCGTCACCGGTACCTTGCGCTTGCCGGCTTCTTCAAAGATGCGGGATTCGCGCGGTGCAATCAGGTGCACTTCATGCCCGCGCGCGATCATGCCGCGGGCTTCCGTGAGTATGCGGATCTCCTGCCCGCCCCAGCCGAAGGAGTTTTCGGTATGGAGGATCTTCATACAGAAAACGCTTCGCGGCAGGTTGAGCCGCGCGCTGCATGCGCCGCGCGCAATGGGCGGCTTCGCGTCCCGCAACGATCAATCATTGCCCAGTTTCTCGGTGGCGTACTGGATGCGATGCAGGTTGGCATAGATGCCGTCGCGCGCGATCAGTTCGGCGTGAGTGCCGGTTTCCATCACGCGGCCGTGGTCCATCACCAGAATGCGATGGGCATTTTCGATGGTCGAGAGGCGATGGGCAATCACCAGTGTGGTGCGGCCCTTCATCAGCACTTCCAGTGCTGCCTGCACCTGGCGCTCGGATTCCGAATCGAGCGCCGAGGTGGCCTCATCAAGGATCAGCACCGGCGCGTCCTTGAGCAGCGCGCGCGCAATCGCCAGGCGCTGGCGCTGGCCGCCGGAAAGCCGCACGCCGTTCTCGCCGATCAGCGTGTCAAAGCCCTGCGGCAGTTCGCGGATGAAGGCGGTGGCGAAGGCAGCTTCGGCGGCACGTTCCACCTCGGCCCGACTGGCGTTCTGCTTCGAGCCGTAGGCAATGTTGGCGTGCACGGTGTCGTTGAACAACACCACATCCTGCGAGACCAGGGCCAGATTCTCGCGCAGGGAGGTCAGCTTCAGGTCTTCCAGGCCAATGCCGTCGAGGGCAATGCGGCCGGCATCGGGGTGGTAGAAGCGGGGAATCAGGTTGGCCAGCGTGGTCTTGCCGCTGCCCGATGCGCCGACCAGGGCGATCGTTTCACCTGGCGCGATGTCCAGCGAAATGCCGCGCAAGGCCGGCCGCTCGGTGTGCGGATACTGGAAGGTGACGTTCTCGAACGTGACGCGCCCTTGTGCCCGGGCGATGGTTTGGGTGCCGCGGTCGTCCTCTTCGGTTTCATCGAGCATGGCGAACACCGATTCGGCCGCAGCGAGGCCGCGCTGCAGGGGTGCGTTGACATCGGCCAGATGCTTCAACGGGGCCAGCAGCATCAGCATGGCCGTGATGAAGGAGACAAATCCGCCCACAGTGGTCTGGTTGCCGCCGGATTGCAACAGGGCGATGGCCACCACCACCGCGAGGGCAACGGCGGCGAAAAACTGGGTGATCGGCACGGTGGCAGAGGCCGCGATGGTCTGGCGCATGTTGAAGCCGCGCAGCGCGCTGTTGGCCTTGTGAAAG
>CAYUEG010000235.1:0-3649 GCA_964443245.1 uncultured Burkholderiales bacterium
CAAAGGATATCCTTGACAGACGCGTATCAGCGTGCTATACTCCTTACCGAGCCAGTTCGACAAGTTATCGAGAGTCGAAAGAAGGCCGAAGACGTCAAGCGTGCCACCGAAGCTGCCGCTGCTGCGAGAAGGGTTGTTTCAGGCATCCCTCCCTCGGACAGTCAGCGGTCCAGTCAATCCGGTTACACCCCAGGCGAAGATCTTCGGGCTGATATCGAAGCCGCTATCTCGTCTACTCAGGGTCGTTAAAGCCCATCCGGGGCTGTCAGGTTCCAATCGGATCCCTGATGAAAACGGATGATGCCTTCAACTTCAATGAGGACCCCAAATGGCTTTCCCCAATGTCTCGGACATTCTGGCAACCACGATCCAGAATCGCTCCCGCAAGACCGCCGACAACGTCACGAAGAACAACGCGATTCTGGCCAAGATGCGCCAGGGCCGTGCAACGCGGACGTTCTCCGGCGGTAACATCATCTACCAGGAAATCTCGTACGCCCAAAACGGCAACGCGGGCTGGTATTCCGGCTACGACCTGCTGCCGGTTGCCGCGCAAGACGTCATCAGCGCTGCAGAATTCGATATCAAACAACTGGCTTGCCCGGTTGTCATGTCCGGCCTGGAGCAACTCCAGAACGCTGGCCGTGAACAGATGATCGATCTGCTGGAAGCCCGCATGTCGGTCGCCGAAGCGACGATGATGAACATTTCCGCACAAGCCGTCTACGGTGACGGCACCGCGGCCGGTGGCAAGTCGCTGACCGGTCTCGATGCGGCGGTTCCCATCACGCCGACCACTGGCGTTTACGGCGGCATCGATCGTGCGACCTGGACTTTCTGGCGCTCTCAGGCCAGCAACCCGGCTTCGCTCGGCCCGACGACCGTTCTTTCGCCGATGAACAGCATGTGGGCCAACCTCGTGCGCGGCGCCGATCGAATCGATCTGATCGTGATGGACACGCTGTTCTGGAACGCTTACGTTCTGGCGCTGCAAGCCCAACAACGTTTCACCGATCCGAAGATGGCCGAGTTCGGCTTCCCGTCGATCAAGTTCATGGATGCCGACGTCGTGCTCGACGGTGGTATTGGCGGTTTTGCCACTGCGCGGACTGCCTACTTCCTGAACACCAAGTACCTGCACTGGCGCCCGCACGCGAATCGGAACTTCGTTCCGCTGTCGCCGAACCGCCGCTACGCGATCAATCAAGACGCGGAAGTGCAGATCATGGCCTGGGCTGGCAACATGACCTCTTCGGGTCCGCAGTTCCAAGGTCGTATCACGTTCTCGTCGTAATCCGGAGGGACAATGACGCAAGCACTCATCGGCATCGCGCCCGACGAAATCACGGCCGCCACCGCCACGCCCAAATTCAAATTGGGCACCATCGGCGGTTATGACCATCCGACCCTGGGCTACCAGGAATTCATCTACGGGCGTGCGGACGGAGCAATCACCGGTCTCGGTTACCTGTGCCTCGAAGAAACCGGTTTCGACTTCGTGATGGCCACTGTCACGACTTCGGCGCCCGGTGCTTCGGGTCCGGGAGCCCGTTGCGGCGCCGCCCAAGCTGCCATGGCTGATAATCAGTACGGCTGGTTCCAGATCTATGGCAAGGGCAGCCTGCGAACTCTGGCTTCGGCGGCTCGCGGCACGCGTCTCAATACGACCGCGACTGGCGGCGCGTTGGACGACGATGGCACTGCCGGTGCTGAGCAGATCTTCGGTGTCGTTCTCGGCACCGCGACTGGCGGCGCTGCTGCGACCAATCCGGATGCGCTGTTCAGCTACCCTGTTGTCGGCGTTACGCTGTAAACCCAAGGGGGCTTCGGCCCCCTTTTTCTTACCAAAAAGGAAACCACCATGGCACTCGAAGAACTTGACTACGACCACACCCTGCACGAGCGTGAATTCGCTGGTGATGAAAAGCTCCATGTCCGGATTTTCATGGATGTGCTTCCCGATGTGGAAGCTTCTGAAAAGACGGGCATGCGCAAGTTCCGCGATGCGGAAATGATCCAAATCATCGTTCCCGGCGATAAGCGCAATATCGTCACCCGCGAAATCCTGGACAAGGACAAGATCCGCTTTTCGAAGCACTATGACCGGTTCAAGGCAGGTCAGACGGAACAAACTGTCGGCTTCCCGCTTGCGCAATGGCCGCAGATGACCCGTTCGATGGCTGAGGAACTGAAATACCTGGGCTTTCACACGGTCGAGCAGATTGCCAAGGCCGGCGACAACATCCTTTCGAGGTACCCGGGGTTGCGCGAAATCCAGACTCGCGCCAAGCTCTTCCTGGAAGCTCAAGAATCAGCCGCCCCGATCGAGCGCCTGCAAAATGAGCTGAAGTCACGAGACGACCAGATCGCTGCACTGCAGAAGCAGATGGCCGAAGTTCTCGCGATGCAGAAAAAGGCGGCCTAAATGGCCATCTACCCGTACAAGTGTGTCGAGTGCGGGCGGGAGGAGGAAATTGTTCAAAGCATTTCCTCCTACTGTGATGCTCCTGTTCGCCCCGTCTGTTGCCAAGGCCAGATGGCGCGAGTTCTTACTCCGGTACTGACAGCTGTTGACCGACAGTCGCCGTATGTTTCGCCGATCGATGGTTCCGTGATCGATTCGCGTGAGAAGGAGCGGCAACATATGTCGAAGCATGGCGTTGTCCACTTCGATGAAATCAAACCGGATATCGAGCGTAATCGCAAAGCCCGTCTTGAAGCCGCGGTCGCCGACGTCAAAAACGATATTGTTGAAGCTGTTCACATGGTCGAAGCTGGCAAAGCAGCCAAGCCGATCCCTGAGTCGGAGTTGATCCCGACGGAGTAACAAATGGCGACCAGCCCTTTCATTACCGCGGGCACGGCGATTCGTCGTGCCCTCGGCGTTATGGGACTTCCCGCGATCGCCGACGTCCCGGCGCGGTTATCGACCGACGCGACTGCTCGTCAAATGTGGGCTCTGCTGCTTGAATGTGGTCAGGAGCTTTATGGTGAGCACGAATGGCGCATGTTGAAGCGGACTCAAACCATCAACACTTCGACGCCTTCGATTGCCCCTGACAAGTTCGCGTTGCCGGATGATTGGAAGAGGTATATCGATGAAACGGGTTGGAATAACTCTGCTCGTTTGCCTCTTCTTGGCCCTATTTCCGATCAGCAGTGGCGCATGCTCAAAGCTCGTGGCTTGGGGGCCAGTACCCTTCAAGTACAGTACACTTTGGAAGACAATTATTTGGTCCTCTATGCCCCGCCCCCCACTGCTCAAACCCTTCAAATCGACTACCTTTCGCGCGGCTGGGTACAGGATGCTGTGACTTCCACGCTCCGGAAAGATGCTCCGACAGCGGACGCTGATATCGTCTTGTACGATCCTCGGCTGATTGTGTCGATGCTGAAATTCAAGTGGCGTTCTGCCAAGGGTTTCGACACAACCGCTGCACAAATCGAGTACAACAAAGCGTTGGACAATGCGAAATACGATGATCAGCCGAAGAAGGACTTGGATCTTTCCGGTCAATCTTCGTACCCCTATCTCGGTGTGAACAACATTTCGGACACTGGGTATGGCACGTAATCAACGCCTTCCCGCCACCCAAGTCCAGGAGTCGATGCCGGCTCCCGTGGGCGGTATCAACGCTAAAGATTCTTT
>CAYUEG010000236.1:0-3599 GCA_964443245.1 uncultured Burkholderiales bacterium
AGTTCATGACGCCGGGCGAATTGCCGAATGACGGCAAGGTGATCGAGGACGCGCGTAAGTACGATTGATGCGGCACCTGCAGTGGCGTTTGCCCGTCGCTTTTCGATGGCTCGAAACGATTGGTGGGAGCCATTCTCCGATGAGTAGCCCCACCCAAATGGCTGATTCAGCGTCGCCTGCAGCACCGGTACGATTGCGCGCCGCCTCGCCTGCACCCCGGACGGTGCGGGCGCTGGCGCAACTGTCACTGTGCGACATGGCGGCGCTTTTGGGGTAGATCAGTACCGCCGCAGGCGATTCTCGGTTCGGGCCTGCGCAGGATAAAATCCGGCTCGCCCCTACGGTTGCCGCCCGTATCCTCCATTCGGCCACCACGCCTCACGTCTTGGCGCCGCGTTCCTAAGGCCTGTCCCAATGCTTACCGCCCCCGTCCACGCCCCCAATGCCGCGCCCTCGCGCGTCGGTTTGTTTGCATCACACCTGGGCGAGACGCTCTGGCTGGCGATCGTGCTCGTGATGCCGCTGACCATGAATGTGGCCGGCGCGCGTACCTTTGACGCGGCCAAGCTGGCGGTCACGGTGCCGCTTGCGGTGTTGCTGTTCTGCGTGTTGCTGGTGGTTCGCATGGAGGGCGGCGGACGCCTTCCGGTCGGGGCCAGCCGGCAGCCAGGATTGCTCGGCTTTGCCGCGCTGATCGGGTGCGCCGTGATGGCAACCGTCGTGAGCGAAACCCCCTGGATCGCGCTTTTCGGCGAGTATGTCCGTTCCGAAGGGCTGGTGTCCTGGCTGATTTATACAACCTTGTTCTTCGGATTACTGATGCTGCTCCGGGAGCGTGTGCAGCTCGAGCGGCTGATTGACGCGATCCTGCTGGCCTCGGTGGTGCCGTGCATTTACGCGATGCAACAACGCTATGGTCATGATGTTTTCATGACCTCCGGGATCGGTGGCGGCGGTGCGACAACGCGTCCGGGCGGCACGCTCGGCAATCCGGGCTTCTTGTCCACCTACCTTTTGCTGGTGATTCCGCTGACCCTGGCGCGCTGCCTGGAAATGCGCAAGTCCTGGGGGCGGAGCCTTTTCTGGTTCGCCCTGCTGGGAATGCAGATGTTCACCATCTTGCTGACGCAAAGCCGCGGCTCGTTGCTGGGCCTGGCGGGGGCTCTGTGCCTGATGGCCATCATGCTCGGCGCGACCCGACGGTCGCGCGCCGTGGTGTTCGGGGCGCTTGGCATGGCGCTTTCGCTCGGCGCCGCATTGCTGCTGCTCAACGTCGTCCCGGCGGTACAGGAGGCTTTCAAGGACTATCCGGGCGTACAGCGCTTCGTGTTCACGACCGGCACCAGTCTCACGGCCAACTCGCGGATCGGCATATGGCAAGCGGGAGTCGACGCGTTCCTTGCGGCCCCCTGGATGCGTCAGTGGATCGGGGCCGGACCCGATGCGGCCTACTTTAGCTATTTCCCCCATGTGCCTGCCCTGGTGCTGCGGATCGAGGGTTCTGTCCTTGCACTTGATCGTCTGCACAGTGAGTTGATCGAGGCCGTCATGACATTCGGGCTTTTCGGCGCACTCGCCGAAATCGTCATGTTCTGCGGTCTGGTCTGGGTGGCTGTGGCACGCATTGGCGCGCCCACGCCGCTGCCGGCGCGCTTCGCCGCCGGATTCGCGCTGGTTTGTGGCATCAGTGCGCTGGCGACGGGAGCACTGTTTGTCGTGATGACAGGATCGCGCGGCCTGTTTCCGGTCGGTCTGGGGGTGGGGCTTGCGCTGGCATGGGGGGGCATGGCCGTCGTTGCCGCTTGGCGCGGCATGGGCACGGCGGCGGGCAGAACCCAGGGCGACACGATTCTCCTGATCGCCCTGGTGTGCGCTCTGGCGGGATTCTGGATTGACGCGCAAGTCGGGGTGCCCTCCATCACTTCGCGAGCCCTGGTTGCCGTGTTTGCGGCGATCGTCCTTCTCATCGGTACCGGCGGCATGGAAGTCAAGGCAGAAGGGGTCCCGACGCCACAGCCTGGCGTCGCTGTGCCCGACGAAACGACGTACACGACGCCACCATCCATGGCGGGTTGGTTCACGAGCCTGGCGCTGACGGTGATCACATCGGCGTTTTTCCCGCCCCTGCTGGGCGACGTCATTCTCCCTCCCTCTCCATCCCGCCTCGACGTCATCATCGTGCCGATTCTGGGCTTGCTGATTGCCGGCGGAATTTTCACTGTGTACGACATATCCGGGCGGAAGGTGTCGCTGACGGGCGGATTGAATCGCTACTTGCTGTGCGCAACCGTTCCGTGGTTGGTCTTCGTCGGCGTTTACGTGTTGTTGGGCGCTCGGATCGGCGACGCGGCGTGGAACACTGTCGGGGAGCGCATCAACGCGCTGCTCATGGTGTCATTCGGCGCCGCATTGTTGTATGCCCTGCTCGGCGCCGGAGCCCTTTATCTGGGGGATGCCCGCCAGGACGCGAGCCGGGTCACAAGGCCGTCGGCCATCGCCCTCTTTGTCGTCGGACTGTGCCTGGCGGCCGCATCCTACTGGGGTGCCATGACGGATGTGCGCGCCGACACGTATGCCAAACTGGGCAATTGGGCGCTCACCAAGGGGCGGGCCGAGGAGTCGCTTGTGCTGCATCGCGAGTCCGTCCGGCTGTTGCCTGCGGAGCGCCGCTTTGCCTACGTCTACTCGTCGCTGTTGATCGAACGGGCTAAGTTCAGGATGGGGTTGCTCCCGAACCAGCCGGCGCAGGCCGCGCAGATTCTCGACGATCTCAGGGAAGCGGAAGCCGTGATCGAGCGGATGGCGGCGACTTCACCCCGCGACCCATGGGTCACCCTGGCGCGCGCCAAGCTGAATCAACAATTTGCGTTGGGCCTGATGGAACCCCACCTGGCGCCAGGTGAACGGATGCGTCGTGCCAAGCTGGCACGCGACTATTTCGACCTGGCGCACCGGCAATTTCCTGCGTATGCCGGGCTCTTTGTGAACTGGGCCCAACTTGAATTCGATCTCGGCGACCGCGCAGGGGCCTACGCCAAGCTTGATGCGATGGAGGCCATCGATCCTCAGAACACCGGTGTTTACGCGAGTCGCCTGCAATTCACCTCCGCGTATGGCGACCACGAGGTAGCCGTCGCTGCCTTGCGCAAGGGTATCGCCCGGCAACCGGCCGGCTCGCAAGGGGTGCGTGACTTGCGCAACCTGCTGGCACAGTACTATGAGCAAATGGGTCGGCCCGACCAGGCGCTAAATGTCTATCTGGAAATGATCGATATGGACGCCAACGATTTCGCGGCGGTGATACGCGCGGCAGAGCTATATGCGCGGAGCGGGCGGCGCCCGCTGGCGCTGGCCGCTGTAAACAGCGCGCTCAACCGCGCCGCTGGACTTCCGTCTACACCGAAACTTCAGGCAGACCGGAAGAATCTGGAAGCACTGGCGGGCAGCCTTGCTGGCGGCAGGTAATTGCTGCGGACGCGTTCGAGATGACGTAACCGGCCGTGCCCTTTCCGACTCTTCGCAGCCATGGGTGCCTGACGGTGCGTCAGGCGATCTCGCGCATCACCTTGTAGAGCGCGTCCTGCGCCTCGAAGCCGATG
>CAYUEG010000237.1:0-3599 GCA_964443245.1 uncultured Burkholderiales bacterium
GATCGCGCTGGACCTCAACACCCCGAGCCCGGACAACTTCGTGATGGAGCCGCCTGGATACCAGTTGCACTGGTGGAATGGGACGCGCCTTGTCACCCACACGGCGGTGCTGGGCGACTTCGGCGGGCCCTCGCCGTTTCGCGAAGGCGGCAAGCTGATCGATTAACTCTCCGGGAGGGAGGTGGGCCGGAGAGGCGCTCCCACCAACGGTTTCAGCCGATCACATCGTTGCGCCGATGATCCACGGCGCAAACTCCAGGTGGCCGTAGCCCCACTCCTCACTCTTGGACTTCTTCCCCGAGGCAATCTCGAGCACGCGCTCGAAGATCTTCTGGCCAAGCTCTTGCACCGTGGCACCGCCGTCGAGGATTTCGCCGCAGTTGATGTCCATGTCATCGGTTTGTTTCAAGTACAGCGGGGTGTTGGTCGCGAGCTTCATCGAAGGTGAGGGAATGCAACCGTAGGCCGAGCCGCGCCCGGTGGTAAAGCAGATCAGGTTGGCACCACCTGCCACCTGCCCCGTTGCCGAGACCGGGTCATAGCCGGGCGTATCCATGTAGACAAAGCCCTTCTTCGTGACCGGCATGGCGTATTCGTACACGTCCACCAGATTGGTGGTGCCGCCCTTGGCGACTGCACCCAAGGATTTTTCGAGGATGGTGGTGAGGCCGCCGGCCTTGTTGCCAGGCGAAGGGTTGTTGTTCATTTCGCCCTTGTTGCGCTCGCAGTAGTCTTCCCACCACTTGATGCGGGTGACGATCTTCTCGCCGACTTCGCGCGAGACGGCGCGGCGCGTCAGCAGGTGTTCGGCGCCGTAGATCTCCGGTGTTTCAGAAAGGATCGCGGTGCCGCCGTGTGAAACGAGGATGTCTACCGCCGCACCGAGCGCCGGGTTGGCAGTGATACCCGAATAGCCGTCCGAGCCACCACACTGCAGGCCGATGGTGATGTGGCTGGCCGGGCACGGCTCACGTTTCACCTGATTGGCCAGCGGCAGCATTTCGTTGATGCGGGCAATGCCCCACTCGATGCACTTGCGCGTGCCGCCGATGTCCTGGATGTTCATGGTGTGCAGCAGCCCGCCCTCTTCCAGACCCTGGGCGATCAGGAGCGAACTCATCTGGTTGGCTTCACAGCCCAGACCAATGAGCAGCACGCCGGCAAAATTGGCGTGCGTGGCGTAGCCGGCGATGGTGCGGCGCAGGACGTCAATGCCTTCACCGGTGGAATCCATGCCGCAACCGGAGGAATGCGTGAGCGCGACAACGCCATCCACATTCGGAAACGCATCAAGCGCACCGGGCTTGGAAAAATGATTCGCCACCGCCTGCGACACCGTGGCCGAGCAGTTCACCGTCGAAATCACACCGAGGTAATTGCGTGTGGCGACACGGCCATCCTTGCGCTTGATGCCCATGAAGGTCGCCGGCTTTGCAGGCGTCGCAGTCGGCTTGACGTCCTCGCCAAACGCATAGTCACGCGCAAAGCTCTGCACTTCGATGTTGTGCACGTGTACGTGCTGGCCCGGGGCGATGGGCTGGGTGGCAAAGCCGATGATCTGGTTGTAGCGGCGCACCGGCTGGCCGACGGCAATCGCTTTCGTGGCCACCTTGTGGCCGGAGGGGATCTTGTCGGTGGTCGTCACTGCTTCGGCAGCGATCAGCGTGCCGGCCGGCAGCTCGCGCGTGGCAATCACCACGTCGTCAGCCGGATTGAGGCGCAGGGTGGCGGTGCGGATGAACTGCGGGGTAATGTCGCCCATGCTGATTCCTTTGTGTGAAGGCGGCTGGTGCATCGCAAATTGAATGCCCCTGCCTAATCTGGTAAATTGGTCAGGCCAATTTTAGCCTTCCTCTTCTTTTAAATCCATGAGCAATCGACTCGCAGGGAAAACCGCATTCATCACCGCCGCCGGCCAGGGTATCGGCAAGGCGGTTGCACTGGCCTTCGCCAAAGAAGGTGCCCAGGTCTGGGCCACCGACGTCAACGAGAAGCTGCTCGAAAGCTACCAGGGCGTGGCCAACATCACCACGCGCAAGCTCGATGCGCTCGACGACAAGGCGATCACCGCCATCGCCAAAGAAGTGGGCACGATCCAGATTCTGTTCAACTGCGCCGGCTTTGTGCACCACGGCACCGCGCTCGACTGCACCGACGAGCAGTGGGACTTCGCCTTCAACCTCAACGTGCGCGCCCAGTGGAAAACCGCGCAGGCCTTCCTGCCCGGCATGCTGGCCAACTTCCAGAAGACCGGCGCCACCTCGTCGATCATCAACATCGCGTCGATCGCGTCGAGCCTGAAGGGCCTGCCGTTCCGCTTTGTCTACGGCGCCAGCAAGGCGGCCGTGATCGGGCTCACCAAGGCCATCGCGGCCGATTACGTCAAGCAGGGCATCCGCTGCAACGCAGTGTGCCCCGGCACCGTCGATACGCCGAGCCTGCACGACCGCATCAACGCCTTTGCCGACCCGGTGCAGGCACGCAAGGATTTCATCAACCGCCAGCCGATGGGCCGGCTTGCCACCGCCGACGAGATTGCGCCGTTGGTCGTATATTTGGCGTCCGACGAGTCGGTGTTCTGCACCGGCAACGCCTATTCATGCGATGGCGGCATGACGATCTGACCTCCCTCTTCCATTTTTGATTCCCCCCACGAAAGGAAAGCAATGAAGCTTCTGCGCTACGGCCCCTCGGGCAAAGAAAAACCCGGCATGCTCGACAAGGAAGGCAACATCCGTGACCTGTCGAAAGTCGTCAAGGAAATCGGCTGGGACGAAATTTCCCCCAAGGGCCTGGCCAAGCTGAAAAAGATCAAGCCCGAATCGCTGCCGCTGGTCAAGGGCAATCCGCGCCTGGGCGTGCCGTACACCGGCATTTCCAAGTTCATTGCCATCGGCCTGAACTACTCGGATCACGCCAAGGAAACCAACATGCCGATTCCGGCCGAGCCGATCATCTTCAACAAATGGACCACCTCCATTTGCGGCCCGAACGACGACACCATCATTCCCCTGGGTTCGACCCAGCTGGACTGGGAAATCGAGATCGCCATCGTGATCGGCACCAAGTGCAAGGAGATCAAGGAAGCCGATGCCGGCAAATACATCGCCGGTTACTGCGTGGTCAACGATGTTTCCGAGCGCCACTTCCAGCTGCAGCGCGGCAGCCAGTGGGACAGGGGCAAAGGCTGCGACACCTTCGGCCCGATCGGTCCCTACCTCGTCACCCAGGATGAAGTGGGCGACGAACAGAACCTCGACATGTGGCTCAAGGTCAACGGCCAGATGATGCAGCAGGGCAACACCAAGACGATGATCTTCTCGTGCAAGAACATCGTGGCCTACTGCAGCCAGTTCATGACCCTGATGCCCGGGGACATCATCACCACCGGCACGCCACCCGGCGTGGGTATCGGCAAGAAGCCGAACCCGATCTTCCTCAAGGCCGGCGACGTGGTCGAGCTCGGCATCGAGAAGCTGGGTAACCAGCGCCAGGTGATCAGGGCGCATCCGTAACGGCCCTTTCACTCCAACATTCGTCGTTCCACAACACCTCAAGGAGGAGACAAACATGCAACGCAGAACATTGGTCAAACTGGG
>CAYUEG010000238.1:0-3568 GCA_964443245.1 uncultured Burkholderiales bacterium
CATGCCACCTCGCGCAGGGCCCGCAAGGTTTGCTCCAGCGAGCCCTTCAACTGGGCGTCGCTCCAGGCCAGATCGGCCAGTTCGGACCTCAAATAGGCATCGCGCATGCTGCCACTCTGCAGGTCCTCGCGGCACAGCGGGCGGCCGGGATGCAGTTCCGGAAGGCGCGGCAGGCTCGCGGGGTGTGTCGCTGCGTTCATGTCACGCCAATAACGCCGCGCGGGTGCAATTGGCTGACGTGGAACGCCATTTCGCCTGGTTCGCCACAGAAAGCTTCATCCAGGAAATATATACCAGAGCCAGGCCGATGCGGCCTCATGCCCCATAATCCCGTGCCATGATGATGCAGGACCTCTACGCGCTCGGTTTCGGCTTTCTTTCCGGTGCGCTGATACTGATGACCGGGGTAGGCGCCGGTGTCATCGTGGTACCCGGGCTGATTGCCCTGTTCGGCCTGCCGCCCTCGCTGGCCATCGGCACCGCCAGCGTGTTCTCGGTGCTGACCAAGATCATGGCCGGGCTCTCGCACCTGCGCGAGGGCAACGTTTCGAAATCACTGTTCCTCTCGTTCGGCAAGCTGGCCCTGCCGGCCACCCTGCTGGCAGCGCTGCTGGTCAATGGCTTGCTCACCGCCCTGCCGGAGGCGCGCTCGGCGATTCAGCTCAGCCTGAAGATTGCGGTGATCCTCGCGGCCGCCTGCGCCATGGCGCTGATGTTCGTACGCGGTGCCAATGATGCGATGCGGCGCTCGGGCCCCTACTTTCTGCCGATTTTCTCCGGCCTCCTGGTCGGTGCAACCGGCGTCGGCGGCGGCGTGCTGATCGTCCCGGCACTGATGGCCGCTTCGTCCGAAAGCGTCAAGCGCATCATCGGCACCTCGGTGGTGCTGGGTCTGGTGCTCTCGATCGTCACCGGCTTCGTGTACGGCGCGGCCGGTGCGCTGGCATGGCGCACGGCCCTCCTGATGACGGCAGGCGCACTGATTGCCATGCCGCTGGCCGGCCGCCTGTTCAAGCGCGCCAGCGATCAACAGGTCAAGGTCCTGTCTGCCGCACTGATCGGCATTGCCATCGCCGGCATGCTGCTGGACATCTTCACCCGGCACTGAACGCGCTGCGCCATCGCCGTCATCAGCTGGCGCATCCAGGCCGTAAAATGCTTTGGTTTCGCCCTGCCTTGCCGGCGGTGCGACCGCTCTCGATCCTTACCTTCAGGAAGTCGTCTTCACCATGGCTCAATACGTCTTCACCATGCAACGCGTCGGCAAGATCGTGCCGCCGAAGCGCGAGATTCTCAAGAACATCTCGCTGTCGTTTTTTCCCGGCGCCAAGATTGGCGTGCTGGGCCTGAATGGCTCGGGCAAATCGACCCTGCTCAAGATCATGGCGGGGCTGGACAAGGACATCATCGGCGACGCCACGCCGATGCCGAACCTCAAGATCGGCTATCTGCCGCAGGAACCCGATCTGGATCCGGCGCAAAACGTGCGTCAGGCCGTGGAAGAAGGCTTGGGCGGCGTCATGGCTGCCAAGAAGCGCCTCGACGAAGTCTATGCCGCCTACGCCGAGCCCGACGCCGATTTCGACAAGCTCGCTGCCGAGCAGGCCGAACTTGAGGCCATCATCGCAACCGAAGGCACTGGCGGCAATACCGACCTGCAACTGGAGATTGCGGCAGATGCCCTCCGCCTGCCGCCCTGGGAGGCCAATATCGGCCACCTCTCCGGCGGCGAGAAGCGCCGCGTGGCGTTGTGCCGGCTCCTGCTCTCCAAGCCCGACATGCTGCTGCTGGACGAGCCAACCAACCACCTCGATGCCGAAAGCGTCGACTGGCTTGAGCAGTTCCTGCACAAGTTTCCCGGCACGGTGGTTGCGATCACCCACGATCGCTACTTTCTTGACAACGCCGCAGAGTGGATTCTCGAACTGGATCGCGGCCACGGGATCCCCTGGAAAGGCAATTACAGTTCCTGGCTCGAGCAGAAGGACGCGCGCCTGAAGCAGGAGGAGGCCACTGAATCGGCAAGGCAGAAGACGATCAAGAAGGAGCTGGAGTGGGTGCGCCAGAACCCCAAGGCGCGTCAGGCAAAGAGCAAGGCGCGCATCGCCCGCTTCGAAGAGCTTTCCAGCCACGAATACCAGAAGCGCAACGAGACCTCGGAGATCTTCATTCCCGTCGCCGAGCGCCTCGGCAACCAGGTCATCGAATTCAAGGAGGTCAGCAAATCGTTCGGCGACCGCCTGCTCATCGACAAACTCTCGTTCACCGTGCCGGCAGGCGCCATTGTCGGCATCATCGGCCCGAACGGCGCCGGCAAATCCACCCTGTTCCGCATGATTGCCGGCAAGGAGAAGCCGGACTCCGGCGAAGTCGTCACCGGGCCGACGGTGCAAATGGCGTTCGTCGAGCAGAGCCGCGAAGACCTGGACAACAAGAAGACGGTGTTCGAGGATGTCTCCAACGGCGCCGACATCCTCACGGTCGGCAAGTTCGAAATGCCGTCACGTGCCTATCTGGGCCGGTTCAACTTCAAGGGAGCGGATCAGGGCAAAGTCGTCGGCAACCTCTCGGGTGGTGAGCGTGGCCGACTGCATCTGGCCAAGACCCTGCTCAAGGGCGGCAATGTGCTGCTGCTGGACGAACCGTCCAACGACCTCGACGTCGAGACCTTGCGTGCACTGGAAGACGCGCTGCTCGAATTCGCCGGCTCGGTGATGGTGATCTCGCACGATCGCTGGTTCCTTGACCGCATCGCCACGCACATCCTCGCGGCCGAGGGCGATTCGCAGTGGACCTTCTTTGACGGCAACTATCAGGAGTACGAGGCCGACAAGCGCAAGCGTCTGGGCGAAGAGGGCGCGAAGCCGAAACGCATCCGCTACAAGGCGCTCAAGTAAAAGAAAAGCCCCATGCCGATCGGGCACGGGGCGTAAAGGGCGCCGGTTAAGCGCCTGGAGGCTTGTTGCACATGGTCCGGCGTGAATTGTGTTCAACGCAGCACCATGAAACGAATTGTGCTGCATGGGCTTCACCCATCGTCGGCCGATCAAGAGAGCAAAAGCGGGTCAGTTTGAAACCCTGCAGCCCTACCCTTGTTGCGCCGCCAAACAGGGCCCGCTACGTCTTTCTTCTCGTGCTATTCCGGTTCACGCATGCGTCACCGCATGCCGTCGCTCAGGCAGATCCAGGTGTGGCAAGGCATTGAACGTCACCAGCCGCATCGCATCGCTGCCCACGATCAATTCGCACACCCCGGAATTGCGAAACTGCAGATTGAACTCCACCGCCGTCGCGCCGGGCGCGCCAATGATGTCCACCACCGCGCGGCTGATGGCACCGCCCGAGCTCACCACCAGAATGGCGTCATCACGACCGGCGCCCTGACACGCAGTGGTCAACGCCGCGCGCGCGCGCGCGCCAAACGCTGCCCAGGTTTCCGGTGTGCCGGCCAGCGTGCCTGCGGCCCAGGCGTGCATGGCCGCCTTGAGGGTGCGCCAGTAGTCGCGATAGTCACTGCGCTGGTGCTCGACCACCGCCCGGCCGCCGGTGTAAGCGGTATAGAGCGCTT
>CAYUEG010000239.1:0-3557 GCA_964443245.1 uncultured Burkholderiales bacterium
GACCCGAACAACAACAAGGCCTTCCTCGACGGCCAGATCAGCGTCACCAACAACGGCATCTCGGTCTACTACGCGGCCAAGAATTCGACCGATGCCAAGGTCAAGGAAATGGCGGCGGACATCCAGCACGCTGCCTTCCCGGTGGGCCCGGTGGGCGTGCCGACCGAGTATCACCTGTTCTTCAACCAGATGATCATGAAGTACACCAAGTTCCCGCGCGCCGCCAAGGAGTTCCTGCGCTTCATGATGGAGCAGGATCAGTACGGTGCCTGGCTGCAGGGTTCGGGCGGCTACATCGCCCAGCCGCTGAAGGCGTACGAAGCCAACTCGATCTGGACGTCCGATCCCAAGCACCTGCCGTATCGCGATGCAGTCAAGAACCTGCGCCCGGCCGGTTTCGCCGGCAAGCTCGGCTACGCCTCCGCCGGTGCGCTGGCCGACTTCATCGTCGCCAACATGGTGGCGGAAGCGGCTTCCGGATCCAAGACCCCGAAAGAAGCGGCAGAGCGCGCGCAGAAGCGTGCCGAGCGTTACTACAAGGTCTGACACCACGCGCGAGCATGGCCCGGAAACCCTTGTGTACCAAGGGTTTCCGGGTTTTTATTGTCCCAGGAAGTAAGCCGGTACCTCCCCGATGCTAGATAAACTGCAAAACAACCGCAATGCGCTGGGCCTGGTGTTCATGCTGCCGGCCTCCGTGCTGCTCCTGCTGTTCCTGACCTACCCGCTGGGCCTCGGTGCCTGGCTGGGCTTCACCGATACCAAGATCGGCCGCGGTGGCGGCTGGGTCGGCCTGGAGAATTACCAGTTTCTGTGGAGTGACAGCGTGACCCGGCTGGCGCTCTTCAATACCCTGTTCTACACCGTGATTGCCAGCATCCTGAAGTTCTTCCTCGGGCTGTGGCTGGCGATCCTGCTCAACGAACGGATTCCGTTCAAGACCTTCTTTCGCGCTGTCATCCTGCTGCCCTACATCGTGCCGACAGCGCTCTCGGCCATCGCCTTCTGGTGGATTTTCGATGCCCAGTTCTCCGTCATCAGCTGGGTGTTCACCAAGTTCGGCTGGATCGACAAGTACATCGATTTTCTGGGCGATCCATGGAATGCGCGCTGGTCGGTGATTGCCGCCAACGTGTGGCGCGGCATTCCCTTTGTGGCCATCACCCTGCTGGCCGGCCTGCAGACGATCTCGCCTTCGCTCTATGAAGCCGCCGCCATCGACGGTGCTTCCGGCTGGCAGCGTTTTCGCCATGTCACGCTGCCGCTGCTGACCCCGATCATCGCCGTGGTGATGACCTTCTCGGTGCTGTTCACCTTCACCGATTTCCAGCTGATTTACGTGATCACCCGTGGCGGCCCGCTCAATGCCACCCACCTGATGGCCACCCTCTCGTTCCAGCGCGCCATTCCCGGCGGCGCCCTCGGCGAAGGGGCGGCAATTGCGATAGCGATGGTGCCGTTCCTGCTGGCCGCCATCCTGTTCTCCTACTTCGGACTGCAGCGCCGCGCCTGGCAACAGGGCGGGGATGACAAATAAGGACCCATGCGCCCCCATGAGCAATAAGCCGAAAGACGATACCGACACCCAGGGCATGAGCTATCTGGATTCCCTGTCGCGCCGCACGGTGACGACCTGGATCCCGCTCGGCATCTTCGTGTTTGTCCTGCTGTTCCCGTTCTACTGGATGGTGACCACCTCGTTCAAGCCGAATGCCGAGCTGCTCTCGCGCGAAGGCAATCCGTTCTGGGTGATCAACCCCACGCTGGCGCACTTCAAGAAGCTCCTGTTCGATACCTCTTACCCGGAGTGGCTGTGGAACACCGTGGTGATCTCGACGGTGGCGACCTTCGTGTCCCTGGCCGCTTCGGTGTTCGCGGCCTACGCGATCGAGCGGCTGCGTTTTCGCGGCGCCAAGCAGGTCGGGCTGTCGATCTTTCTGGCGTATCTGGTGCCGCCGTCGATCCTGTTCATCCCGCTGGCCACCATCGTCTACAAACTGGGCCTGTTTGACACGCGCTGGGCGCTGATCCTCACTTACCCGACCTTCCTGATCCCGTTCTCCACCTGGCTGTTGATGGGTTATTTCCGCTCGATCCCTTACGAGCTGGAGGAGTGTGCGCTGATCGATGGCGCGTCACGCTGGGAAATCCTGGTCAAGATCATCCTGCCGCTCTCGGTGCCCGGGCTGATCTCGGCCGGTATCTTCGCCTTCACCCTGTCGTGGAACGAGTTCATCTACGCGCTCACCTTCGTCTCGTCGTCCGAGGTCAAAACGGTCGCGGTGGGCGTCGTCACCGAACTGGTGGAAGGGGATGTCTATCACTGGGGCTCGCTGATGGCCGGGGCCCTGCTGGGCTCCTTGCCGGTGGCGGTGATGTATTCGTTTTTCGTGGAACACTACGTGTCCGGCATGACCGGCGCCGTCAAGGAATAGGGAGAAGACGTTGGACGTTCGTGCAGCAGTGTCGTATGCGGCGGGTCAGCCGCTGGTCGTGGAAACGGTGCAACTGGAAGGCCCGAAGGCCGGCGAAGTGCTGGTCGAGATCAAAGCCACCGGCATTTGCCACACGGACGAGTTCACCCGTTCGGGTGCGGACCCGGAAGGGCTGTTCCCGGCCATCTTCGGCCATGAAGGGGCCGGTGTGGTGGTCGATGTCGGCCCCGGCGTGACCTCGCTCAAAAAGGGCGACCACGTGATTCCGCTCTACACGCCCGAGTGCCGCCAGTGCAAATCCTGTCTGTCACGCAAGACCAACCTGTGCACCGCGATCCGCGGCACCCAGGGCAAGGGCGTGATGCCCGACGGCACCTCGCGCTTTTCCATCGGTGGCAAGAAGATCCATCACTACATGGGTTGCTCGACGTTTGCCAACTACACCGTGCTGCCGGAAATTGCGCTGGCCAAGATTCGTGAAGATGCACCGTTCGACAAGGTCTGCTACATCGGCTGTGGCGTCACCACCGGCATCGGTGCGGTGATCAACACCGCCAAGGTGGAACCGGGCGCCAACGTGGTGGTGTTCGGTCTGGGCGGCATTGGCCTCAACGTCGTGCAGGGTGCCCGCCTCGCCGGCGCCAACATGATCGTGGGTGTCGATCTCAACCCCGCGCGCAAACCCCTGGCCGAAAAGTTCGGCATGACGCACTTCGTCAACCCGAAGGAAGTGGGGGGCGATCTGGTCGCGCACCTGGTCGAGCTCACCGGCGGCGGCGCCGACTACAGCTTCGAGTGCATCGGTAATGTGGAGGTGATGCGCCAGGCGCTCGAATGCTGCCATCGCGGCTGGGGCACCTCGATCATCATCGGCGTGGCCGGTGCCGGGCAGGAGATCAAGACGCGGCCGTTCCAGCTGGTCACGGGCCGCACCTGGAAGGGCACGGCCTTCGGCGGCGCACGCGGCCGCACCGATGTGCCGAAGATCGTCGATTGGTACATGGACGGCAAGATCAACATCGATGACCTGATCACCCATACCATGCCCCTGGAAGACATCAACAAGGGCTTTGACCTGATGCACTCGGGTGAATCGATCCGCAGCGTCGTGATGTTCTAAGC
>CAYUEG010000240.1:0-3529 GCA_964443245.1 uncultured Burkholderiales bacterium
GCTGAGGTTGCAGCCACTCGGCCATCGCCGCCGCTTGCCTCAGGCCGCGCTTGGTCAGGTTGCGTTTCAGGTCCGGGGTGCCGTCTTCGGCTTCGGCGTGGCGCCAGAGAATCAAATTCATGTCAGCTTCAACTCAAACCGTGGTTGGATGTTTGCGGGGCGCGTCCCACTCGACCTGCCGAACAGGAAGCAGGCAACTGGCAGACACTTGAAGGAGATACAGCAAGGAGGTCGCCGGGTATAGCGAAGTCGCCGGATTCATTCTAGACCCACCGCATGACATTCATCTGACATGCACAAGCCAGACTACCCACCCACTGTTTCGTTCAGCACCTTCGTTCCTTGTAGCGGTGTTGAACCTTCGGTCATGCAGGCGTCATCTTCATGACCTAGCCTCGCGTCTTTCCGTTTTCGCCCTTAGCGCACCCTCCGTCTGATGAAATCGATGTCGCCGAAAATCTCCGTAAAGCGAAACGCCCTTGGCAAATACCGTGATCTGGTTGTCGCGATTGCCCTCTTTCTGATTCTGGATCTAGGCGTGCTCGTATTGAGCTATTTTGCCTCGACCTTGATTGAAGCGGACGCGGCACGCATCAATACGGCATCGGAGTTGCGAATGTTGTCGCAACAAATGACCAAAGCGCTGTTGACCATGAAGGAGGAACAGCGCGACCAACTGCCGATTCAGACCAGTTGGGCCCAACTCTCCGAGGCCTCCCAGCAGTTTGATCGCAATATCGCCAGCCTCAAGAATCCACCTGCGCAAAGCATGATGGCTGAACAGATTGGCCGTCTGTTTGGAAGCGCCGAGCGGATGCAGCAAACTGCGGTGCTCGCCGAGGATGTGGAGAAAACCTGGAGGCCGGTGGCGCAGGCGTTGGGGCCGGTCTTGGCCAATGCCTCGCCGCCAGAAGAGCTGGTCGCAGAAGCGGCCACCAAGGCGGTCAATCGCAATATCAAACTGATTGGCCAGGCCGGTGACTTGTCCGCCTATCTCGAGGAAGGCGCGGTTACCCGGTCAAAGCAACTGCGCACCATTCAAGTCATTGCAATCGGGCTTGCCTTGCTCAACTTTCTGTTCATTGTTTTCAAGTTCATTCGCCGCTTGAAGGCAGGCGACACCCGCGCCGATGCCGCCCTGAAGGAAACGGAGCGCATCCTGACAACCATCAGCGAAGGGCTGTGCCTGATTGATGTGCAAGGAAAGCTTTCGCCGCAGTTCTCAAAATCACTCCCGACCATGCTGGGCCACCAGCTCAAGGGCGGCGAGAGCCTGTACGAACTGGTACGGCCGATGGCGACAGAGGAGACCATCGAGGCGCTGGCGTCGTTTACCGAATTGCTCTTCTCCGGCCGCGTCAAGCCCGCGCTGATTGCCCAACTCAATCCCATGCGCGAAGTACAGCTCGACATTCCCGGCCGCGGCCGCCGTGTGCTGGACTTCGAGTTCGAACCTGTTCATGAGGGAAACACCATTCCGGAGTTGCTCGTTTCGGTGCATGACGTGACAGAGCGAGTCCGGCTGGAAGCCGAACTGGAATCGACCAAAGTGCGGGCCCGGGACGAATTCAACTTGGTCATGAGCATGCTGGATCAGGAGCCCCTTTTGCTGGAGGCATTCGTTATGCGTGCCCGCAACGGGTGTGAGGAAATCAACGCAAAGCTGCGCGAAGCCAGGCCGGCAAGCGGTGGCTACCGCTCTGCGATTGAGTCGGCATTTCGAACAATTCACAGGCTGAAGGGCGAAGCCTTTTCGCTGCAGCTTGAAGCCATTGGCACCACTGCGCATCATTTTGAGACCGAGCTCGGGCGCTTACAGGGAAAGCCCGGCGTGCGCGGGGACGACCTGATTCCGCTGTCGCTGCACCTGAAGGAACTCGTCGACTCGCTTGATCGGGTCGACGGGCTCTTGCTGCGCATGCAAAGACTGGCCGCAGGAAAATCCGGTCAACCGGTTGCGTCGACTGATGATGCGGCCGGCGCCTTGCTGCAATCGATGCATCAACTGGCCGAGCGCGTCGCAGCCGATTGCGGCAAGGCAGTGCGGCTTTCCTGTGGCAGCACGCAAGGCCTGGCGCTTGACAGCGCCTTGCTCGACATCATCGGCGGGGTGTTGCCTCAATTCATACGCAACGCCGTGGCGCACGGGATCGAAGCGCCGCCGGAACGCGTCATGCTGGGCAAACCCGTCGTTGGCTCCATCGAAGTCTCGCTTAATCGTACTGAGGCCGGAGATTTGTTGCTTTCGATTCGCGACGATGGCTGCGGTCTGTCCGTCGCCAAGTTGCGGCGGGCGCTGCTGCTGGCGGGTCGGGACCCGGAGTCGGTGAACCAGATGAGCGAGCGCCAGATACTCATGTCGATATTTGATTCCGGCATCAGCACAGCGAAGGGGGTGGGCTTGCATGCAGGCCGGGGCGTCGGCCTCGATGCCGTGCGCGAGATGCTGGGCAATGCCGGTGCGCGACTGCGCGTATCCACTGAACCGAACGCCTATACCCGGTTTGAAATCCGCTTTGCTGCGGCCTCTTCCTTGGTATCAAGCGGAAGTTGGGCCGTCGCATGAGCACCAGGCTGATGATCGTCGACGACTCCATGATCAGTCGCGCGCGGATTGCCAAGCTTGCCGCCGCGATGCCGAACTGGCCGATCAGCATTGTGGCCCAGGCCGGCGATGGGGAAGAAGCGCTCGCCCTCGCGCAGACCCAACGTCCGGACCTGGTGACCATGGATCTGACCATGCCCGGCCTCGATGGTGTGGCATGTACGGCTCGGCTGACCGAGTTGCTGCCGGATTGTCGAATTCTGGTGGTATCCGCGCTGTCCGCCAAGGCCGTGGCACTCAATGCAATCAAGGCAGGAGCCCACGGATTCCTCTACAAGCCCTTCACTGACGAGCAGTTCCGTGAATGGCTGCGCGAAGTGGTGGCTTAGATGCTCGGCGTGAACGACATTGAGGTCTTTACACTGGCGATCGGCAACTTCTTTCAAAGCGTCACCCGACAACCCGCCCAGGTACGCTCGGCTTACCTGGTGGAACAGGGCAATGCGTTCCCCAAAGCCGATTTCTCCGGGCTTATCTCGCTCGGCGGGCAGTACGATGGTTGGGTCTGCTTCAGCGCACCTCGCGGCCTGCTTTCGCAAGTGTTGGTCAGTATGGGGGTGGGCAGCTATACCGATGCCGGTCATCTGGACCTGGTTGGCGAGATCGCCAACACCATGATCGGCCAGGCTCAACGACATTTTGGCGCCACCTTGGAAATCTCGGTCCCCAGGACCTTTCAGGGAGGCGCGGGAGCCATGCCCGCCCCGCAGTTGGAAGGACGGTCTTTGGTTCTGCCCATGTCGTGGTTCGGCTACGAAGCGGCGCTGGCCTTGCAGGTTCAAAAACGGACGGCCTGAATGGAACGCGCCAGAGTGAATCCCCTCCCGTCCATCCCCCCTTGTCATGCCGCTGTCACATAGCGTTCATAAACTCTCCAAGTCACGATTTTCTTGCATTGGTTTTAGCACCTTGTTGTCTTCTTGC
>CAYUEG010000241.1:0-3494 GCA_964443245.1 uncultured Burkholderiales bacterium
TGCCCGGCACCACGGTGGTGTATCCGCTGGATGTGACCGACTCTGCGGCCCTGGCGCTGGCTGCCGCCGACTTTGTCGCGCGCTTTGGTGCACCGGATGTGGTGATTGCCAATGCCGGCATTTCTGCCGGTACGCTGACGGAGGAGCCGGGCGATGTGGTGGCGTTCGAGAAGATTTTTCGCGTCAACGTGGTCGGCATGTTTGCCAGCTTCGCGCCGTTTGTGGCTGCCATGCGCGCGCGCGGCAGTGGCACCCTGGTCGGCATCGCAAGCGTGGCGGGGATTCGCGGCATGCCCGGTTCGGGTGGTTACTGCGGCTCGAAGTCGGCCGCCATCACCTATCTTGAAGCCCTGCGCGGCGAAATGCGCCCTTATGGCATTCGCGTCGTGACGATTCTGCCGGGCTACATCCGCACGCCGCTGACAGCGCGAAATCCCTACAAGATGCCGTTCTTGCTCGATGCGGATGAGGCCGCCCGGCGCATCCGCCGCGCCATCGACAGCGGCAGCAGCTATCGCGTGGTGCCGTGGCAAATGGGTGTGGTGGCCAGGTTGCTCAAGGTGTTGCCCAACGGCGTGTTTGACCGACTGTTCGCCGGCAAGGCGCGCAAGCCGCGGGCCGCTGACGGCCAGCCAATGTGATGCGGGAGGCGTAAGTGGGGTCTGACCCCATTTATTTTGATGCGGTGGGTAAGGGGCATGCTGCTGCCGGCCCACGTGCCCGCATCGCGTGCCTGGTGCCCTCGATCACGGAACTGCTGTGCGATATGGATCTGGCGCCGCAACTGGTGGCGCGCACCGGCTTTTGCATTCATCCGAAGGCCTTGGTCGAGGCGATACCCAAGGTGGGTGGCACCAAGGATGTCGACCTTGCCAAGCTGCGGGCGCTTGCGCCCACCCATGTGGTGGTCAACATCGACGAGAACGAGAAGCCGACCGTGGAGGCGATCGCGGCATTTGTGCCCCACGTCGTTGTGACACACCCGAATGCGCCGCAGGACAACCTGGCGCTGTATCGCCTGCTGGGTGGCATTTTCGGCCGTCATGCTGCTGCTGAAAAATTGTGCAGTGCCCTGGAACTGGCTCTGGGAGCGGCTCGTGGCGCATGTGCCGGCTTGCCGCGAGAGCGGGTGCTGTACCTGATCTGGAAAGATCCCTGGATGACGGTTGCCCGTGAAACCTATATCTCCCGCACGCTCGCCGTGGTGGGATGGGATACCGTGCCTGCCGAAGCCTTGGTGCGTTACCCCGTAATCGAGCTCGCTGCCGTAGCGGCCACGGCGGAGCGCGTGCTGCTCTCGAGCGAGCCTTACATGTTCCGCGAAAGGCACCTGCACCAAATAAGGGCGCAACTTTCTGGCAAAGCGGTCGGTCTAATTGATGGTGAATCGACCTCGTGGTACGGCAGCAGGGCGATTTCAGGCCTGCACGATCTGGCGCGCTTGCGCGAAACACTGGCGAGGTCCTCCTGACTCGCGTACAGTGCGTTGGGTTTGCAGCCACCCCATTTTCTTGCAGGGAGCGCACCATGCAACCGATGCACCTTTCTCCGCAACGTTCGATTCAACGCTGGCGGACCTTCGTCTCTGGCATCCTCCTGTTCGCCACCGTGCTGGTCGCGCACGCCACCACTGTCTATCGCTGGGTGGATGAAAAGGGGGTCGTCAACTACACCAACACCCCCCCACCGGCAGCCCGCAAAGCGGCCACGATTGACGCGTCACCGGCAGTGGCAGGCCAGGGCGAGGTATTGTCGGGCGAAGAGGCGCGCTACTGGCGCGCGCGCAACCAGCGCGAAGCGCTGCGTGACGCCACTGAGCAGCGCATGCAACGTGAAACCGTCCAGCTGCAACAGGCGCGGGTCCAGCAGGAGATGGCCCTGGCCGAGGCCCGCGCGCGGGAAAAGTCGCAATGGCAATCGGCGGTGGACCAATGCAAGAGCCAGCGTCACGTGGATTGTGAAACTGCTCCCTATGGCCCGACGCATCGGCGCGCAGCGCCGGTCGTGATCGTGGCACGCCCGGGGGTGAACCCGTTTCCGTCAACTGGCGCGCCCTACTTTTCCGTGACGCCCAATTTCACGCCGGGCTTCTCCCAGCCGCTGGTCTACAGCACCCGGTGATGACGTCACTTGGTCTTAACGGTGACTTAAGGCTGCCTCAGGTAAATTGCGCGTCGCAGCATTGGAAATTGCCCGAAAGCCAGTATCATGGCGCCTTTGCCGAAGTTGGGTCTCCGCTGTTGGCTCCCAGTCGGCTGTTGATCAAGCTATCACCAGCATTTCAACCAGCAAACCATACGGGGAAACACCCGTTGTCATAAATACTTCGCTTGGCAAGACGGGCGAATTCTCAAGAGGACAAGCGTGAAAATAGCGAACTATCAGGATTTCTTTGCAGGATTGTTTTTCATCCTGTTCGGGTCGCTGGCGGCCTATCTGTCGACCAGCTACAACATGGGCACCGGCGCCCGCATGGGCCCCGGCTACTTTCCCTACTGGCTGGGCATCATCCTGGCCGTGATTGGCGGGATCGTGTTCATCAAGTCATTCGGCAAAGCCGCGGGTGAGCGCGGCAAGGGCCTGGTGCGGCCGATGGTCATCTTCGCCGCCATGATGCTGTTTTCGCTGGCCGCAGGTTTTGCCGGCGCCAGCCCGAATGCCTCCCTTGCCATCGGCACCATTGCCGGCTGCGTATTGGCCTTTTTCATCGGCATGCCATCGATGGCGCTGATCCTGGGCTCGGTCACCGTCTTTGGTTTGATGCTGAAGAGCCTCGGGCTGGTGGTGTGCGTCACCATGCTGGTGATCATCGCATCGCTCGCGAGCCATGAAATGAGGAAAAAGGAAGTCATCGCCAGCATCGTGCTGCTCTGCGCGGCGTCTGTGGGCATCTTCGTGTACGGCCTCAAGCTGCAAATGCCGGTGTGGCCGGACATGGAAGAGTTGCAGCGCCAGTTCAAAACCGACGCCAAGAAGAAATAAGGGAGCACACAGAACATGGATGCAATCAACACCCTGATGGCCAATCTGTCGCTGGGTTTCGCGACGGCCTTCACCATGCAGAACCTGATTTACTGCTTCGTCGGCTGTCTGCTCGGCACGCTGATCGGCGTCTTGCCCGGCATCGGGCCGATCGCCACCATCGCCATGCTGCTGCCGGCTACCTACGCGCTGCCGCCGATTGCGGCGCTGATCATGCTGGCCGGCATTTACTACGGCGCCCAGTACGGTGGCTCCACCACGGCCATTCTGGTCAACCTGCCGGGCGAATCCTCCTCGGTGGTGACGATGCTCGATGGATACCAGATGGCCCGTAAGGGCAGAGCCGGCGCGGCGCTTTCGGTAGCGGCCATGGGCTCGTTCATTGCCGGCTGTTTCGGCACCCTGATCCTCGCCGCTTTTGCCGCCCCCCTGGCTGAACTGGCGTTCAAATTCGGCCCGGCCGAGTATTTCTCGTTGATGGTGCTGGGCCTGATCGGCGCCGTGGTGCTGGC
>CAYUEG010000242.1:0-3488 GCA_964443245.1 uncultured Burkholderiales bacterium
CCAGACCAGACCATGTTCGCGCGCTTCTATTTCTTCTTTTACTTTTGGACCTACCTCAGCCCCCGGCGAGCCAAGTAGAGAGAGAATCCTTCGCGCAACAATCAAGAATCCTCGAAAACCGCCGGCAACCACCGGCGGTTTTTTTTTGCCCACTTCACTTCAACGGAGAACAAGATGACTACCGAGTATGCACAGGCGCCGCTGGATCGCACTTCCCGAACCGACGACGAAAGAATCAAACGCATCATGCCGCTGCCGCCGCCTGAACATCTGATCAAGTTTTTCCCGATTGAAGGGACACCGGTTGAATCGCTGGTGGCCGATACGCGCAAGCGCATTGCGCAATCGCTGCATGGCGATTCGGACCGCCTCCTGGTGATCATCGGGCCCTGCTCGATTCACGACCCCGCCGCAGCGGTGGAATATGCGCGCAAGCTCAAAGCCGAGCGCGACCGTTTTGCCGGCGAGCTGGAGGTGGTGATGCGGGTTTACTTCGAGAAGCCGCGCACCACTGTCGGCTGGAAGGGGCTGATCAACGATCCTTATCTGGACGAGAGCTTTCGCATCAACCAGGGTTTGCGGATTGCGCGCGATCTTCTGGTGCGCATCAATGAAGCAGGCATGCCGGCCGGGTCGGAATTTCTGGACGTGATTTCGCCGCAATACATTGGCGACCTGATTTCCTGGGGCGCGATTGGCGCCCGCACCACCGAGAGCCAGGTCCATCGCGAGCTCGCTTCCGGCTTGTCCGCGCCGATCGGCTTCAAGAACGGCACGGACGGCAATGTGAAGATCGCGCTGGACGCGATCCAGGCGGCGCGCAGGCCGCACCACTTCTTGTCGGTGCACAAGAATGGCCAGGTGGCCACAGTGGAAACCAAGGGCAACAAGGATTGCCACGTGATCCTGCGTGGCGGCAAGACGCCCAATTACGATGCCGCCAGCGTTGCTGCCGCCGTCAAGGAGCTGGAGGCGGCCAAGGTGGTGCCGCGCCTGATGATCGACTGCTCGCACGCCAACAGCGAGAAGAAGCACGAAAACCAGATCAACGTCGCCAAGGTGATTGCGGAGCAGATTGCGGGTGGCTCGCGCAGCATCTTCGGCGTGATGGTGGAAAGCCACCTGAAGCCGGGGGCGCAGAAATTCACCCCCGGCAAGGATGATCCTGCCGCCCTCGCCTACGGCCAGAGCATTACCGATGCGTGCATCGGCTGGGAGGACAGCGTCAAGGTGCTGGAGGAACTGGCCAAAGCGGTGAAACAGCGGCGCAAGAAGTAACGCGCGCAAGTCGCGCAGGCCGCGTAAGCCGCGTACTATTCGCGCATGGAATATCTTCAGGGGCTGCCGCTGGCGGCCTGGGTCGTGGCGCCGTTGGCGGTGTTTGCCGGCTATCTGGTGTTTGGCATCGGCGGCTTTGGTGCCACCATCGTGATGGTGCCCTTGCTCGCGCATTTCATGCCGATCAAGTTTGTCGTGCCGCTCACCCTGCTGCTGGACATGCTGGCGGCCGTGCTCCTGCGTGCCAACAAGGGGGCGGTCGGCGTCAACAAGACGGAGATCCGCTGGATCCTCCCCTTCATGCTGGTGGGCATGGCCAGCGGCACCATGATCCTGAAGTTTGCCCCCGAGTTCTGGCTGATGCTGGCGCTGGGTTTGTTCGTGTTCATTTATGCGGCCATCAATCTGCTCGGCAAGAAGGGGGCGCCCGGCCACATCGCGCGCTGGTGGGGGGCGCCGATTTCCGCGCTCGGCGGCGTCGGTAGTTCCATCTTTGGCACCGGCGGGCCGATCTACGTGATCTACATGGCGCGCCGCATCCACGATCCGGGCCAGTTGCGTGCCACCATGAGCACTGTCATCGCCATCGCGGTGTTCGTCAGGCTGGTGATTTTTTCGTTTGCCGGCCTGCTGCTCAAGCCGGAGCTCGGCTGGGGCTGGCTGCTGTTGTGCCCGTTCCTGGTGATGGGCCTGTTGACCGGCATGCGCCTGCACAGCCGCATGAAGCCGGATGACATTCGGCGGTCGGTGTACGCTTTGCTGGTAGTCAGCGGCGGCTCGCTGGTGGTGCGGGCACTGGCCAGCCTGTAGTTGCGTTCCGCCACCGGCAAGGTGGTGTCAGATTGCGAAGGAGGTGCGCCCGATGAGCGAGAAGAATCTGTTTCCCGAATTTGAGTTTCTGGGCGATGGCACCCCCTTCGCCGAGAAGATCCGCGAAGTTACCCCGCACAACGCGCTGTTTGACGATTTCACCGTGGCGGACCTGGTTGAGCTGGGGCCGTTTCTGCAGGTCTACCGGGCCCCGCCCCACGGCGTGATCATTTCGGAAGGCGACAAGGGGGACTTCATGGTGTTCGTGATCGACGGCGAAGTCGATGTCACCAAGAAAGACCGCTGGGAGGTGGTCAAGCGGATTGCCGTGGTGTTGCCCGGCCAGGCGTTGGGGGAAATGTCGATGATCGACGGCGAGGCGCGCTTTGCCTCATGCTCTGCAATCGAGGCGACGACGTTCGCCGTGCTGACCCGGCCCGGCCTGCAGGAGCTGATTACCCTGCACCCCAAACTGGCCGGCAAGATCCTCATGAAGCTGGTGTTCATGCTCTCGCAACGCCTGCGCCAGACCAGCGCCAAGCTGGTCAATTACATCGAGAAGTAGCGCGTGCGGAGCCCCCGGAGGGCTACCACATGGTCATGCATTCGCCTGAATACATCACCGGGCCGGTGGGTTTGCCGGATTTCGAGCCCCCCATCGGCTCCATGCTCACGGCCAGGGTCTTGTAGGGTTCGAGCGATTTGTCGGCAATGTCGGGCAGCTTGATCATGTTCTTGCCCATGGCGGTGACCAGGCCGAGCGATTTCGGGGTGCCGCTCGCATCCAGGCCCCACAGCTCCAGGCTGGCTTCGCCGGGCATGGAATCGCCCAGGTACTTGACCCACATCTCGCCCGCCTTGCGGCCGGCGTAAATCATCAGCACGGTGTTGCCCTTGGCGTCTTTCAGGGCGGCCACGTAGGAAGGCTGGTGCGCAGCGGTGCCGTCGGCGACGGGAATCGGACGCTCGACCACGCGTTCGACCACCTGCACCCGTTCCACAATTTCCGGTGGCCGCACACCAACGAACACCGCCAGCGCGGCGGCTGCGGCGGAAGCGGTGAGGCCGAAGCCGCGCCAGAAGGCGAGGCTTTCCCAGAGCGAAGGTGCCGGATCGTGCGCCTGCGTGCTGGCAGACGCGCTGCGGGTGGCGCCTTTCGGTGCAATCCGTGTGGCGATCTGGTTCCAAACCCGCGCTGGCGGTGTGACCTCGCGCACGGCGGCGGCCATTGGCGTGAGGCGATTCTCCCATTCGTTGACGGTGATGCGCAGGGCCGCATCCTGCTTGAGCCAGGCTTCAAACCGGCGGCGTGCGCCACCGGCCAGCGTGCCGAGTACATACTCGGCCGCCAGGGCGTCACGCAGTTGCGGTTTGTTGCGGTAGTCCATCTCGTGCTCTCG
>CAYUEG010000243.1:0-3460 GCA_964443245.1 uncultured Burkholderiales bacterium
TCGGATCAATCATCTTGTAGTACAGGTCATGCGACAGCGCGTTGGCGATCGTCAGGAGCAGACCGTCTGCGGTGGAGAGCGCAGCAGCCAGGCCACCGGCCGCAACCAGGCCCGATACGACGTAAGGCAAACCGGCAATTTCCGGCGTGGCCAGCACGATGATGTCGCCGCCGATGGAAATCTCCGCCAGCTGCACAATCCCGTCCTTGTTGATATCCACCACCGAAAGCAGCGATGCATCCACCTTGGTCCACGACGCGACCCACGCCGGCAATTTGGCGTACTCGGAACCCACCAGCAGCGTATAGACGTCAAACTTCGCCAGTACTGCCAGCGCCGGGGCGGTGAAGTACAGGAGGAAGATGAAGAAGAGCGACCAGAACACCGATTCGCGCGCTTCCTTGACCGAAGGCGTCGTGTAGTAGCGCATCAGGATGTGCGGCAGTGCGGCTGTACCCACCATCAGGCAGAACACCAGCGCGAGGAAGTTGCGCCGCGATACATCGCGCGCCGCCTCATCCTTGCCGGGGTAGACCGCCGTATGCGGCGCGGGCGGATTGGCCCGTGCGGCTACACCCGCATCCTTGGTCCAGGCTGCCTTGGCGGCGGCCGCATCTTTCGGGAAGTTGCTGACCGCCTTTTCGGCTGCCTGGATCTGCGTCATCGGGGCATTGGCCGCTTTCAGGTCCTCCAGCGACTTTTGCACCTTGGCACGCTCGGTCTCCAGCGAACCGGGCAACGCCTTGATCTTCTCGTTGGCCGCTTTGGCGCGGTCAGCGAAGATCTGGCGCACTTCCTTCTCTTTCGCATCATTGGTCAACACCTTTTCACGCTCGGTGACCTTCTGCAGCACGCTGCCATAGACCAGTTGCGGGATCGGGATGCCGGTGTGCTTGACCGACAGCCACACCACCGGGATCATGTAGGCCACGATCAGGATGATGTACTGGGCCACCTGCGTCCAGGTCACCGCTTTCATGCCACCGAGGAACGAGCAGACCAGAATGCCGCCGAGGCCCAAAAAGATCCCCAGCTCAAACGATACGCCGGTGAGGCGGGTGGTGATCAGGCCCACGCCATAAATCTGTGCCACCACGTAGACAAAGGAACACTGGATCGCAATCAAGATGCCGACGAAACGCGCGGTATTGCCGCCGTAGCGTGCACCGAGGAAGTCCGGAATCGTGAACTGGCCGAACTTGCGCAGGTACGGCGCCAGGAACAGCGCGACCAGGCAGTAGCCGCCGGTCCAGCCCAGAATGAAGGCCAGTCCGCCGTAACCCTGGAGGTACAGGGTACCGGCCATGCCGATGAAGGAAGCAGCCGACATCCAGTCGGCGCCGGTTGCCATGCCGTTGAACAATGCAGGCACCTTGCGGCCGGCCACATAGTACTCGGAAGCTTCCGAGGTGCGGCTCATGATGCCGATGCCGGCATACAGGGCAATGGTGGCAAACAGGAACAGGTAACCGATCCATTGGCGAGTCAGCCCCATCTGCTCCATGATGGCAAGCACCACGACGAAGGCGACAAAGCCGCCGGTGTACCAGCTGTAGGCCTTGCTTAGTTGTTTGAAAAACGCTGCGCGTTCTTGTGCGGAAGTAGCCATCTGTGTCTCCTTGATCAGTCTTCAGCTACGCCGAACTCTTCATCCAGCTTGCCCATCGCCTTGGCGTAATACCAGATGATGACCACGTAGATGATCAGCGAGCCCTGAGCGGCCATGTAGAACGACAGCGGCCAGCCGAAGAAATTGATCTCGGCCAGTTCGCGGGCGAAATACCCCGTGATGAAAGTGGCCGCAAACCAGATGAACAGGAGTATTCCTGTCAACTTCAGATTGCGGCGCCAGTACTCCTGATGCTTCTCACTGACTTGAACTGCCATATGCATCCTCCTTTGGTTGGTGTTGCTGCTGCTTGCCCTGATTACTGCTTGCCCTACAAAAACCACACGATTGCCAAACCCAAAACCACCTGCCGGCTTGTCACGAGAGCGCCTGTCACCACCGGCCCCGGCGAGAACCACGACTAGGCTGGCGCTGCCGTTGCCGTTCCCCGATCCGCCTCCAGCTGCGCCTTCGCCTTCATCGCTTCAATGTCCTTGTCGATCAGATAGGCGATACGCGGATTGAATTTGACCGTGTGGTTTTTCAATCCTTCCAGTTCCTTCACCTCACCCAGCACGTGGTGAGTCATCCCCAACTGATACCAGCCGTACATGTTCATCGGCTCGATGCGGACCACCTCGCGAAATGCCTTCTTGGCTTCTTCATGCCGCCCATGTTTGACATGGATAATCCCGCAACCGTACCAGGCGCGATCGATGTCTGGGTTGATCGCGAGCGCACGCCCGAAGTGCGCCAATGCGTCATCGTGCCGCCCCTGCTGGTCACACACCCAACCGATGTTGAAGTGGGCCACGGCCGCATCCGGATTGAGCTTGACGGCACGTTCGAACTCGGCCTTGGCGCGCGCACGATCTCCCTTGAGATTCCAGACGTGCCCTTGGGAGAGCACCGCCTGCAGGTCGCCCGGTTGGGTTTTCTCGATTTCGCTGTAGAGCTCCAGGGCGCGATCGTAATACTTGAGGCGCACGCATAACCTCGCCGCCAGCTTCAGATAGAAATGCAGCAAGCCCTTCATTTTGCGCCTCCCATGCCCTGCTGGGCACGCTTCTGGTTGAGCGTCTCACAGGCTTGATGTGAAGGATTCTCACCGCACATCGATACCTTGCTGATCGACAGCCCGAGCCATAACGCCAGCAGCACGCCGAACGCGGCAAACGGCAGGTGCCGGTCCAGCACAAACTTGGGCGTGATCATCCTGAGGAAAGACACAAACGGGCGCGTGCCCTTGACGAAGAGCTGATAGACGAAGTTATCGGCCAGCTTGTGCGGTGCCGGCAGGAAAAACAGCACCAGGAGGCCGCGCGCCAAAAAGAACATCAGGGCGATCTCGACAATCGCCTTGATGATCTGCAGCACCAACAATCCATCCACTCTCGTCTCCTGGTAGGGCGACCGGTCTTGTTGCCGGTTCGGCCGTCGTGCCTGATGGTTACAGCGATTGCTTCAACTGCTCCAGTATCGCCGGATTTTCCAGCGTGGACACATCCTGCGTGATGTCCTCGCCCTTGGCAATTGAGCGCAACAGGCGCCGCATGATCTTGCCCGAGCGGGTTTTCGGCAGGTTGTCACCGAATCGGATGTCCTTGGGCTTGGCGATCGGGCCGATCTCCTTGCCGACCCAGTCGCGCAGTTCCTTGGCCATGGCGAGCGCTGCGTCCCCGGTCGGACGTGGGCCCTTGGTCACGACGAACGCGACGATCGCCTCACCGGTCAGATCGTCCGGGCGGCCGACCACGGCCGCCTCGGCCACCAGCTTGCTGTTCGCCACCAGCGCAGATTCGACCTCCATGGTGCCGAGGCGATGGCCCGAGACGTTGAGCACGTCGTCAA
>CAYUEG010000244.1:0-3458 GCA_964443245.1 uncultured Burkholderiales bacterium
GCGACCCATAGCGCAATGTTCAGGCCCTTGCCCGCCTTGATCGTTTCGACTGCCACTGCCCTTCTCCTTCCCATCGTGCTGCGCGATCGAGCAAGGCTGGCCCGCATCGGCGATGATTTTGGTGCAAACGAGTATAGGTTGTTGCCCAGACGTGCTCAATAAGACTAGAATGAGACTTACTGTTTCTTCTGAGTTGACAATTATGGACCAATTGCAGGGCATGCGCGTGTTTTGTGCGGTTGCGGACGCGCTCGGTTTCCGGGCTTCGGCGAGCCGGCTGGGCATGTCGGCCGCCATGGTCAGCAAACATATCAATGCGCTCGAGACGAGGATCGGCGCGCGCTTGTTCGCCCGCAACAGTCGGCAGGTTGTGCTGACCGAAGAGGGGCGGGTCTATTATCAGAAGGCAAAGGCCCTGCTTGATGAATTGGACGAGCTTGACGCCTCGGTGCGCAAGCAGGCCCATCAGATCGGCGGACTTGTCCGGCTGAGCGCGCCGGTCTGGATGGCGAACGAGCGGTTTGCGAGCATCCTCAAGGCGTTCAATGCCGCCCATCCCGGCATAAGCTTCGACATCGACCTCAGCGCCCACCCGGTGCGGTTGATTGAGGACGGATATGATCTCGCATTGCGCGTCAGCCCCAGGCTCGATCCCGGGCTGATCGCAAAGCCGCTGATACCGATCAGCTTCGGGCTCTATGCGTCACCTGATTACATCGTTGCACATGGTGCCCCGGGTTCGCTTGATGAGGTCCTGGAGCACCCGCTCCTGGTATATTCAGGTTCGACCCGGCTTGAGGAGATGCTGGGTGCGCGGCGGAGCAAGCGCGGCGCAACCAAGGCGACGACGCTGATCACCAGCGAGAACGAGCTGCTGTTGCGGCACGCTGCCCTGGCCGGGATGGGCCTGGTCGTGCTGCCCGACTGGCTTGCTCAACCCGATGTCGCAGGGGGTAAGCTCAACCGCCTGCTTCCCGACAGCTTTGATGTGGGGGTGAAGCTGCATGCAGTCTATGCGGATCGCCGCTTGCTGCCGGCCCGGATTCGCAAGTTTCTGGATTTCCTGGCGAGTGCCTGACCGGTGCAGGGCACTACCGGACCTATCCAGACCATCGATAGACTCCCATCCAGCCATTGCGCGAGCGTATCTGTGGCCATCTGTTATTGACGCCTGCATCGATTGAAGATTGGCAAGTCAGAGGATCAGAGCATGAGCCGCGTCACTGAAATCCGCTATGTCGGCTACGGCGTGAAAGACCTGGAAGCGGAACGGCGGTTTTACGAGGACGAATGGGGGCTGGAACCCGTTCCGTCCGACGATGGCATGGCCTGGTTCAAGGCTCGCGGGCATGATGAGCACCATGTTGTGCGCTTGCGCGCCGCAGATGAAAATCGCATCGACGTGGTGGCACTGGCGGCCGATAGCCGGGTCGATGTCGATGCGCTTTGCCAGAAGCTGAAGGACACCGGCAGCCGGGTCGTATACGAGCCGCGCGAACTGACCACGCCCGGCGGCGGCTATGGTTTCCGCTTCTTCAGCCCTGAAGGCATCCAGTTCGAGATTTCGAGCGATGTCGCACGGGCATCGGTCGCCGAGGTGGCGCGGTGGGATGGCGTGCCGGTCAAGATCAGCCACATCGTCTTCCACTCGCCCGATCATCAGGCCTTCGTGAAGTGGTTCGTCGATGTGCTCGGCTTCAAGGTGTCGGATTGGCTTGGCGATTTCATGTGCTTCCTGCGCTGCAATTCGGCGCACCACCGCATCGCCGTCCTGCCCGGACCGCCGTGCCTCAATCATGTCGCCTACGACATGGTCGGGGTCGACGGGATGATGCGCGGGGCGCACCGGTTGAAGGTGAAGGGGACGCCGATCCAGTGGGGTCCGGGTCGTCACACCGCTGGCAACAACACCTTCTCGTACTTTGTCACGCCTGGCGGGTTCGCGGTGGAGTATACCGCCGAACTGGAAGAGGTTGATTTCGAGAGCCATGAACCCAAGTTCGTCGAACCTGCGCCGCTCGTCATGGACCAGTGGGGCATTGGCGTGGGCGGCCCGCAGACCATGCCGCACCCGGCGCCGAACCCCGGCCTGTTCGTTGCCGTGGAGGCCTGATCGGTGGCCCTGTTCGAACCTTTTCCCAACTACATCTGGAATCTCTCGGTCGCGATTGCGATGGAGAGCGGCGCGCAGATCGGCGAGATCGTCGACATCGTTGCCGCTGCCAAGAGCGCAGCCGGTGAAAGCGCCGATGCCGGCACCCAGGCCTTCATGCAGGCTTGGATGGCAAAGGCCGAAACGCTGATCGAACTTGCTGCAGAGGATGAGGCGAGGGGACGAAACTTCTCCGCGGGCCAGAAGCTCGAGCGCGCCGCGCTCTACCTGCTGAATGGCGAGCGGATGCAGGCTCACGGGACGCCTGGGCGGATGGAAACCTATCAGCGCGCCCGCGACTGCTTCGATCGTGCCTGCCAGCTTGGCAAGCTCAACTGCGAGCGGGTCGAGATCCCGCTGGCGGGCGGGGGCACTATGCCGGCGCTGTGGGTTCGGGCTCCGGGAGAGGGGCGCAAGCCTGCCGTGGTCTACTGCAACGGTCTCGATAGCAACAAGGAGTTGCTCTACTGGTCGTGGCTGCCGCACGCGCTCGCGCGGCGCGGGATTTCGACCCTCTGCGTCGACCAACCCGGCACCGGCGAAGCGCTGCGGTTGCAGAACCTGCCGGCTACGCCCCACAGCGAGAAGTGGGCATCAAAGGCGGTCGACTGGCTGGAGCAACAGCCTGACGTCAATCCCGGCGCAATCGGCATGACCGGTATCTCGCTTGGCGGACATTACGCCCCGCGAGCTGTTGCCTATGAGCCGCGCTTTGCATCCGGTGCCTGCTGGGGTGCAAATCATAACTGGCATGAAGTCCAGTACGGTCGTCTGCAGCGCGAGGGTGAAAACCCGGTGCCGCACTATTGGGCTCATGTCATGTGGGTATTCGGTGCCACGGACATGGACGACTTCTTCGAAAAGACGAAGGACATGAACCTGAACGGCCACATGGACCGGATCATGGTGCCATTCCTGGTCACGCATGGCGAAAACGACCGCCAGATCAACGTCAAATATGCCCATCAGGCTTACGAGCAACTGGTCAACAGCCCCCGCCGCGAACTCAAGATCTTTACACCGCGAGAGGGCGGGATTGAGCACGTGGGTGCCGACAACATGGCCTTCGGACGCGACTATATCGCCGATTGGTTTGCCGAAACGCTGGACGGCCGCACTGCTTGACGGCCACCTTCAGTAGGGCTGGTTGAGCCGCTGTAGAGCGCCTTCGATCATGCCACCAATCTGGTCGGGCCGGCCGTGTTCCAGCTGGAGCTGGCCGATCTGCACGCTGGTTTCGATTACGTCGCGGCACCGGTTTTGGTGATAACGCCCGGTTCAGGGGCATTGCCGATCACCTACAATA
>CAYUEG010000245.1:0-3421 GCA_964443245.1 uncultured Burkholderiales bacterium
GCGGCCAGTTTGGCAGCTTCGAAGGTGCGCGCCGCCGCCACATTCATTGTGAGCGGCACGATCACCAGTGCAGAAAGCCACAACGCTTCGGCGAGGTGGGCGCCCAGCAAGCCGGACCGGCTACCCGCCTGGGAAGGCGGTGGAGGGGGGAGGGTGTTCAAGGTTGTCATGCGATCTGTCAAATCTGTCGGCTTGCGGGCAATCAGGAGTAGTGACGCAACCAAACGTCAGCCACGACTGATCCGGCATTCCGCACGGTCCTGTCCCGAACGGTCAGACGCGGTCAGCCTGTCGCGCCGAACGTTGTAGCGCGTACGCTGCGCAGCACAAGCGCGTACATGGCCAACCTGCCAACCAACCCGTGTGGGCAATGCGGCATTTTAGCTTGCGGGTAACCGATGCCGGCCAGTTGCTGTTCACTCTGTGGCTGGCGGCAGGAAAATGGAGATGCTCGTACCTAACCCGGGGGTGCTCTCTACATCGATGCGGCCCCGATGTCGCTCGACCACCGTCTTGACGAAAGCCATCCCCAGGCCAGCGCCAGTTGCTTTCGGCTGACCAGGTGATTGGAAGCGTCGATAACGATCAAAAAGGTGCGGCAAATCCTCGGCAGAAATGCCGTAACCCTCATCGGTGACGCGGATGGTGTGCCAGCCTTCGCTCGCAAACACGGCAATGGTGGTGGTGGTGCCGGGTGCGCTGTACTTGATCGCGTTGGTAAGCAGGTTGACGACTGTACGTACCAACAGGTCGCGGTCCGCACTTACGGGCACCGGCTCGCCGTCAAAGTCAAATGTGAGCGTGATGTTCTTCTGGTCCGCGGCTGCCCACACCTCGTCCATTGCATCCTTCGCTGCCTCAGCCAGATCCACCACGTCAAACTGGTATTCCTTTGACTCCGCTCGCGAAAGCTGCAGGAACTGTTCCGACAGATCCAGCGTCTTCCTGGCATAGGATTCGATGCGCGCATGCACAGCGGCGATGGGATTGGCCACCGGGTCCAACGCATGCAGTTCCAGCAACGCGACAATCGAAGACTGTGGCGATCGCATGTCATGCGAAAGGAAGGCCAGCGTTTCGTCGCGCTTGCGTTCGGCGGCTCGCAACGCCGACACCACAATCAGCGTGACGACCCAGCCGACGGTCTTCTCGCTCTCGCCCGTGCTGCGCGCCGTGTGCAGGAGAAACGCGCGACCGTCGCGTGCTGTCACCTCCAGTGCCGTGTCGGGAGTCTCTGTGCTGGCGTTGTTTTCAGGCAGTTCGCCAAGTTGGCGCAGCATGTCCCAGGTGACGCGTTTGTCGCCCCGTGTGCGAACCGCAAGATCCCCCAGCAGGTCGGCGATGAAACGGCCACGCAAGGCGAGGGAATCACTTGCCTGGAAGCAGACGGCGGCCGCGCGGTTGGCCAGGAGGATGCGCCCACTGTTGTCGGTGACGGCGGTCGCGTCGGGCAGATTGTCGAGCGTGTCGGCGGCGAAGCGGCGGCCCTCGCGCAAGCGCCGCGACGCCGTTTCGAGGGCGAGCATGCTGCGTTCAAGCATGTCGCCCGACGCCGGCACCGCGACCTGCAACGCCGACGGCAGAATGCTCGATTCCTCCTGCAGCTTCTGCAACTGGTCGCCGAGGAAATGCATGGTCGACTCCAGTCGACGCCAGCTCCACAAAGGGTAGGCGAGAATCAGTGGCAACAACGTTGCGACAGGGGGGATCCACAACCCGAACAGCGCAATGCCTAGCCACGCGAACAACAGCGAGCCCGCTGCCAGACCGGCTACCAGCGCGAGCCCGCGGCGTGGCGAAAAATGCCAGAGGCCGAGCATGGCAACCAGGACAACGAACGCCGCAGCCAGCGCGGAAGCCCATGCAGGCGCACGCACGATGGCGTGTCGGCCAAGCAAGGCATCGAGCACATTGGCATGGATCTCGATGCCTGGCATCGCGCGCGCGAGACCCGAAACCGGCGTTGCGTAAGCGTCACCCAGGCCCGCTGCCGTGGCGCCGATGAGGACGTATTTCCCGGCGAAATCCGCAATCGTTACCTTGCCCTTGAGTACGTCGGCATAGGGCACCTGCGTGAAACTACCGGGTGCACCGACGAACGGCAGGTGCAGCCAGAAGTCGCGCGACCAGTACCCTTGCCGGCCATCCGGCTGCGGGTTGCGCGCTCCCGGCAGAGCTGATTCGGCAAGCGGTCCGCGGCCGACTTCGAGCATCGCCAAAGCGAACTGCGGCCAGCGCAGCACCTTGCCGTCCTTGCTGGTCAAGCCTTCGCGCAGAAACACGCTGCGTGCAATCCCGTCGCGGTCCACTTCCACGTGAATATGGCCCAATCCGGCTGCAGCGCCGGCCAGTGTCTCTACTGGCAGCACCGCGCGCGGGCCGGAGAGCCCGGTTGCGGTGCCGGACTCCATCAATACCGGCAACACCACATTGCGTGCCTTGCGCATGGCAGCGGCAAAGGTGTCATCGCCGGCGGCGCCCGGTTCCGGTTCGGCGACGATCAGGTCAAAGCCGATGGCCCGGGGACGTCCTTCGATGAGGCGGTTCAGCAGCGCTGCATGGACCGCACGCGGCCATGGCCAACGGCCAATCTGGGCAAGACTCTCATCGTCGATGGCGATGATCACCACCTCGTCGTTGCTGGCGCGCGGATGCGCCACGATGGCGGCATCGTAGAGGGTTTGGTCGAGACGGCCCAGGCCGTTCTGCCAGCCCAGCAGCAGCGCCAACGCCAACAATGCTGCAGTTAACGCGGCCCACTGGCGTCGCGCAGCCTGACGAATCAGCGGGGATGCCATCGCTATTCGGCTGGCTTGACCTGCTCCAAGCGATAACCGTAGTTATAGACCGGAGTGAGCTTGAAGCCGGTTTCCGGACGCAGATTCAATTTGGAGCGAATCCGTGAAATGTGTGTGTCCATGGTGCGTGAAGGCACATCGACCGAACGGCCCCACACGGTTTCGAGGATATGGCCGCGCGAGAGCAGGCGCCCCAGATTCTGAAACAGGAACAGGGCCAGATCGAACTCCTTTTGCGTCAGTTCCACCTGACTGCCGGCCACACTGATGATGCGATTGGACAGGTCGAAGCTGTAAGGCGCCAGTTCAATCTTTTCTGCCACGGGCTTGGGGTAGGCCCGGCGCAACAACGCGGTGACGCGGGCCATCAGTTCGGGCCGGCTCACCGGCTTTTTCATGTAATCGTCCGCACCAAGGCTCAATGCGTGGACGATGTCGTCTTCGGCATCACGGTTGGTGACAAACATGACCGGCACGGGCGCCGCCACATTGCGGCGAATCCATTGCAGCACTTCTTCCCCGGACAAATCCGGTACCTGCCAATCGAGGAGGAACAGGTCAAAACTCTCACGCGCTGCCTGCTGGGTGAGCGTCCTGCCGCTGGCATAAACGTGGCAATCGTG
>CAYUEG010000246.1:0-3414 GCA_964443245.1 uncultured Burkholderiales bacterium
ACGCCGGGTGCAGGTGCCCGCACAGCACATAGCCTTGCGCCTGTGGCTCGGGGTGATGGCACAGCGCAAACGGCCCATCGATCAGGGGTTCGGCCACCACATGGATGCGCAGCGAAGCGTGGGGCGCGCCGGCGTTGAGGTCATGATTGCCTTCCACCAGTACCACCTCAATCTCGGCGTGGCGCGCCCGCCAGCCCTGCAGCGCGTGAACGACATCGGCCGCATGGGCTTCACGTGCGTGCAGCATGTCACCCAGGAACACGATGCGCTGCGGCTGGTGGCGCGCAATCAAGGCATCGAGCACCGCCAGGTTGCCGCCGGTTGTCGCTTCGGGTACCGGCACGCCACGGGCGCGAAAGCTGGCGGCCTTGCCGAAGTGGGCATCGGCAATCAGCAGGGTGTGACGCGCGGGCCACCAGACCGCTTTTTCCGGCAGGAGCGTCAGCGCCTCACCGGCGCGTTGCACGACCAGCGCCGGCGTGGCCCGCACCTCGCTTGCCCGGCCATTCATGCCGATGGTTTGCGCCACACGCTGGCCAGCCAGGGCTGCTGATCGCGCGGCAAACCGGGCGGCCGGTAGTAATGGGTGATTTCGGTGAAGCCTGCCGCCTCAACATAGGCGCGCCAGGATTCGATGTCGTGGTACGCGCCGTAACGGCCGCGGTTCCAGCCCTCTTCATTGTTGCCGCGCGGGTTGGAGGAGAACAGCACACCGCGCGGTTTCAGGGTGGCATGCAAGGCGCGCAACACGCGCGGCAGCTCCTGTGCCGGCACATGGAACAGCGAGGCATTGGCGAACACGCCGTCGAAGTGTTCGACCGGCAGATCCAGTGCGAGGAAATCCTGCTGCCACACGGGGCAGCCGCTGAAGCTGCGCGCCATCGCTGCGAAGCTTGCGGTGCCATCCAGCCCGATCGGCTCGTGCCCCATGTCGGCAAAGGCTTTGAGATCACGCCCCGGGCCACAGCCAAAATCAAGCAGACGGTAAGGCGCCTCACCTTCGATATGGTCGATCAGCGCGGCACGGTTCTGCAGCACGTCGTGATCGCGCGTGCCGGCCCAGAACTCTTCGGCGCGCGCTTCGTAGTGGGCCAGGGTTTCGCGCGAGACGCGCTCCAGTTCGGCTTGGTTCAGTTTCATGGCGTGGCAGTGTAGCTGCTGTGCAATGGGCGTGACGTGGCAGATTCAGCCGGCCGCCGCTTCGAGCTCGGCAATCATGCGTGCGACCCGGTCCGAAAGCGCCTCGGTACTCACCTCTTCGCGCAGGCGTTCCACCATCAGGGGAAATGAGAAGGGCGTGAAGCGCTGCGGGCTGACGAACACGACGTTCTGCCCGGCCATGCGCGCAAGCGTGGCGCGCAGGCGTTCGATTTCCAGTTCCTGTTCCAGGGCTTCACGCTCGGCCTGCGAAAGCAGAAGATTGCCAGCGTCGTACTTGCGGAACACATCAAAGAACAGGCTGGAGGAAGCCTGCACCTGGCGCGTGGATTTGGGTGCGCCGGGAAAGCCCTGGAACACCAGCCCGGCGATCCGCGCGATTTCGCGAAAGCGCCGCTGCGCCAGCTCCGATGCATTGAGGCTGGCGAGGATGTCTTCGAGCAGGTTCTCCTGGCTGAAGAGGCCGCTGCGAAACAGCGCGCGCCAATCCTGCGGCTGTGCCGAGAACAGCTCGAACCCGTAATCGTTCATGGAGATCGAAAACGTACCCGGCGCATCGCGCGCCGCGCGATAGGCCAGGAGCGAGCCCAAGCCGATATGCACCATGCGCCCGGCAAACGGGTAGCAAAAAAAATGGTGGCCTTCGCGTGAGCGGATCAGTTCGATCACCAGCGTTTTCGCGCCAGGCAAGCGTGACCAGCGGCGCTGCACATCCAGCAGCGGTGCCAGCATGCGCATTTCCGGTTCACTGTTGCGGCCCGGGCCTGCGGCCACCTCACCCAGCACCGCCATCGAGACCTCTGCCAGTTCCGAGGAAAGCGACATGCGCCCGCCCGCCCACTGCGGCACGCGGCCGGTCTTGCGCGTGGCCTTCTTCACATAGGCTGTCATGTCGCGCACCATGATCAGTTCCAGTACGCGGCCGGAGAAGGTAAACACATCGCCCGGTTTCAGACGCGCGATGAACGATTCCTCGATGCTGCCGAGGCGTCCGCCGCTCAGCATGGCCACATGCATCGAACTGTCGCTGACGATGGTGCCCACGCTCATGCGATGGCGCCGCGCCAGCGCCACCGACGGCATGCGGTAGACCCCGGCTTCGTCCCGGGCCACGCGGTGGTAATCCGGATACGCGGCCAGCGAGGTACCACCGCCGACGACAAACGCGAGCGCCCAGTCAAACTCGCTGCGCGCAAGGTGGCGATAGGACCAGGCGCTGCACACCTCGGCATAGAGCGCATCGGCCTTAAAGCCACCGCCCAGCGCCATTGACACCAGGTGTTGCACGAGGACATCCAGCGGCTTCTCGGGGGCCTGGCGCGCTTCGATGCGGCGCGGGCCGTGCTCCCCCGAAGCGGCCCGGCGCGCGGCGGCAGCCTCAATCAGTTCGAGTGCATTGGTGGGCACGATGGTGACGCGCGACACCCGCCCCGGCGCATGACCGGAGCGCCCGGCCCGTTGCAACAGGCGCGCCACGCCTTTGGGACTGCCGATCTGCAATACGCGTTCTACCGGCAGGAAATCAACGCCCAGATCCAGCGAGGAGGTGCACACCACGGCCTTGAGCGTGCCCTGCTTGAGCCCGGCCTCGACCCACTCGCGCTGCGCCTTGTCGAGCGAGCCGTGATGCAGCGCAATCAGGCCGGCCCAATCCGGCCGGGCCGCCAGCAGGGCCTGATACCAGATCTCCGCTTGCGAGCGCACGTTGGTAAACACCAGCGAGGTGCCGTAGGCGTCAAGCTCGTCGACCACCTTGGGCAACAGCTTCAGGCCGATGTGCCCGCCCCAGGGGAACCGTTCCATGCTGTCCGGCAGCAGCGTATCGATGACGATGCGCTTGGGCTGCTCACCTTCGACCATCACCCCCGCACCTTCCCCCAACAGCGCATCACGCGCAGCGGGCAGGTTGCCGAGTGTGGCCGAGAGGCCCCACACCATCACGCCCGGCCGCAGGCGGCGGATGCGCGCCAGCGCCAGCTGGGTCTGCACGCCGCGCTTGTTGCCCATCAGCTCGTGCCATTCATCGACGATCACCAGCTTCAGGTGGCGCAACTGATGTTCCGCATCGGCACGCGTGAGCATCAGCGTCAGGCTTTCCGGCGTGGTGACCAGTGCCACCGGCGGCTTGTCGATGAGATGCGATTTTTCCTTCGCTTCGGTGTCCCCGGTGCGCGCGGCCACGGGCCACGCCAGCTCCAGCGCGGCCAGCGGCGCTTTCAGGGCCCGCACCGAATCAGCCGCGAGAGCGCGCATCGG
>CAYUEG010000247.1:0-2470 GCA_964443245.1 uncultured Burkholderiales bacterium
TGGATGGGTGACAGTGACGGGGCCTCCACGGGCGATCTGCTCCTTAAACTTTGGGATGACGCTTCCGGTGGACCCGAGCACGTTACCGAAGCGAACCATGATGAAGCGAGTGCATGTGGGTGAATCCAGGGCCTGGCACACGAGTTCGGCAAGGCGTTTGGACGCACCCATCACATTGGTTGGATTGACCGCTTTGTCCGTGGAGATCAACACAAACTTTCTGACGCCAGCGGCAATGGCGGCCCGCCCCACTACCCAAGTGCCGAGAACGTTGTTGGACAGCGCCTCCCAAGCATTGTCATTCTCCATTAGCGGCACGTGTTTGTAGGCTGCGGCGTGGAACACTACAACTGGGCGGTAGGTGGCAAGCAGAGTGTTCATGCGTGTCTGATTGCGGACATCGGCAATCACCGATGCGAAGGTCAGTCGAGGTGCACTGCGCTGCAGTTCCTCTCCGATGGTGTAAAGCGCGAACTCGCTGTTTTCGACCAGGATCAACTGAGACGGATTGAAGCGGGCAATCTGCCGTGTCAGCTCGGCACCGATGGAGCCGCCAGCCCCGGTGATCATGACGGTCTGGCCGGACAGCAGGTGTTTCAGGCCGTCGTTGTCCAGTACCACCGGATCGCGTCCCAGCAGGTCATCAAGTTCCACCTTGCGGATTGCAGAAACTTGTACCTTTCCGCTCATCAAATCGTCGAAAGAGGGTACCGTCAAGGTCTGCACACCCGCGGCGCGACAGCTTTCCACAATGCGGCGCCGTTCACGTGGCGCCGCTTCAGGGCGCGCGATGATGACATGGTGTGCCCCGAAACGGCGCGTGGCCGCGCCCAGATCGGCCAACCCGCCAGCGACGCGAACTTCCTGGACTACGCGGCCCGCCATGAGCGGGTCGTCATCAATTAGCGCAACCACCCGCCAATCGCGCGAACGAGCCAGTTCCTTGACCAGATTGACGGCCGCATCTCCGGTGCCGACGACCAGCACCGGCTCCCCTTGAGCGTGCAGGGCGCCGAACAGGCGGTACTCCTTCCACGAGCGATAGGCGAATCGACTGCCCCCCATGATGAGTACCAGCAGTAGTGGTTCCAGCAGAAACACCGAGCGTGGCACACCAGCAAGGTGGCCCAGCATGTTCAGTGCGAATGGCCCGGCCAGGCTCCCGGCCGTAACGGCGAACACGATCCGGCGCAAGTCTGGCAGGGACGCGAAGCGCCAGACGCCGCGATAAAGACCAAATGCGTGGAATGCGACCACCTGGATCGGGATGCAGACCAGCATCGCAGTGCCCATGCTGGCGAGGAACGAGTCCGGGATGTCGAGGTTGAAGCGCAACCAGTATGCGATGCCCCATGCGGCAACCGCAGCCAGCATGTCGTGGGCGAATGCCAACAACGACAGCAGGTTCAATCCGAGCAGGGCGGGCATGATGGTTCAATTCCTTGCGACGAAGCGCTTCCAGCGCACATCGATGGCGAGCATGATGGCGACGAGAAAAGCAATGATTGTCGCAAAAACCGCCACCTGCCCCTCGAGGTCGAGGCTGAGTGCCCACACTGCAGCCCCGGCGCAACCCGCCATGAGAGCGTATTCCATGGCTGCTAGCTGTCCATGACTGATTCCCATCAGTACCAAGCGCTGGTAATAGTGCTCCCGGTGCGCCTGCCAAAACCTGTCTCCACGAAGTGCCCTTCTTGCCAATGTCACCCCGGCATCCACGGCGAAGGGAGCAAATACCAGCATCGGGAACCACCATGTCCACAACCCCGTACGCCAGCCTGCGAGCCCAACGGCGCCCGCGAGAAAGCCCAGTGGCACGGAGCCGCTGTCGCCCATGAATATGCGGCCCCTCAGATTAAATGGCAGGAACCCCAAGGCAGCGCCCGCCAGCGCCAAACTCATCGCGGCAAGTGCGAGATCCTGCGTTGCACTGCACCATGCGTATGCTCCGAATCCGATTGCCGCCATGCCACCGGCGAGGCCATTGGCACCGTCCATGAAGTTGTAGAAATTTGCAAATCCGGCCAAGCCGAGTCCTGCCAGCAAGATCAGCGAAAGATGCGCGGGATTGCCAGCATTCAGGAGCAACGCGGCATAAACTCCTGAGATCGCCAGGTGGGCGACAAGGCGAGTTTGGACGGATAGGCCGCGCTTGTCGTCTATGAGAGAGATCCCTGCCAGCGCTATCGCGCAACCGGTTTCCGGCCAATACCAGGCCCCTTGAATGATCTCGAAAGTACATGCTGCCGCGACTAGCCCAATCATGATTCCGAGACCGCCGGTCCGTGGGGTTGGCTCGCTGTGCAGGGAGCGCTCTCCTGGCCGGTCCAGCGCCCAGGACCAATCTGTTTGGAGCATGGTCGCTACAACGATTGCACAGACACCTGTGGCCGTCGCAAGAGTGAGGGCGAGGGCGCTCATGCGCGAGCCTTGAGCGAATCGGGCAGGTGGGCGCGGAGTGCGGCCACCT
>CAYUEG010000247.1:2480-3375 GCA_964443245.1 uncultured Burkholderiales bacterium
TGCTTTGCCACCTCGACCGACTCGTCATATAGCGCCAGGGCTCGCATGCGACCTGCTTCACCCATGCGCTGACGCATTGCCGGGTCAGTCGTAAGGATCATGAACGCCTGTGAGAGTGCCGCTGCGTCGCGCACAGGTACCAGAATGCCGGTTTCGCCTGCTATCACTTCTTCGCGCGAACCACGAATATCTGTCGCGACTACGGGCTTTGCCATCAGCATAGCCTCAATGATGGTACGAGGCATGCCTTCCCGATACGAAGGTAGCGTGAAGATATCCATAGCAGCCAGCAGATCCGGAATGTCGCTCCTAAGGCCGGTAAGCACCAGATGTTCTCCAAGCCTGGCCTTGGCCGACTTAATGCGCTCTTCGATACCGGGTGCGTGGTCACTTGGGAGGCGTTCACCGATCGCCAAAAAGTACACTGGAAAGCCTTGTGCCACAACGGTTTCCGCTGCATCAAGGAACTCGGAAAACCCCTTCTCGGCAACCATGCGGCCGATCATTCCGATTGCCACGGCGTCTTGGGGGATGCCAAGCGCTGAGCGCATCGCCGAACGTGTAGTCACCCGATCCGGATCAAATGAGGCAACGTCAACGCCGTTGCCGATGGCCAGTACGCGTTCGGCCGGGAGAAAATCCTTTGACACGGCCGTGCGCGCATCTTCTTCACTCTGAGTGAAAAGCAGGTCGGTTAGTTTGCCGCCCAGCCACTCCAGCAATGTGTAGATCGCCTTAGGGATTGGATGCATGTCGTCATGAAAATAGAAGCCGTGCGCCGTGTACACCACCATTGGCACTCCGGTGAGACGCCCTGCGATGCGCCCCAGAAGCGCTGCGATCGGGGTGTGCACATGCAGGATGTCAAAACGTTCACGCCGCAGCAGGCGGGTGA
>CAYUEG010000248.1:0-3356 GCA_964443245.1 uncultured Burkholderiales bacterium
GGCCGAAGTCAGCGCGAACACGGTAAACACGGAGGCGATCTGTGTGGCAAGACGATGTTTCATTGTGTCACTCCTTCTGGTGGATCGGGGATGGACCGCGTCTGAAGCGGCTAGGTAAATCTCATGCATAGGTTGAAAAGATGCGGGTCTTGCCGTCGCGTGCAACCAGCAAGACGTCGTAACGGTCGCGCCGGCCGTCCTGCTCCATGCCGGGTGAGCCGATCGGCATGCCCGGCACGGCGAGACCAATCGCATTCGGCTTCTCCTTGAGCAGGCGGCGCACATCGGCGGCCGGCACATGACCCTCGATCGCGTAGCCCCCGACCAGTGCGGTATGGCAGGAACCGAGCGCTTGCGGGATGCCGGCTTTCTTGCGTGCCGCAGCGTTGCCTTCGTCGCGCACCGTCACCCTGAAGCCATTCGCTTCAAGATGCTCTACCCACTTGGCGCAGCAACCACAAGTCGGGGACTTCCAGACCTCGATCGTCGGACCGGCAGGTGCGGCAAATGCCGTGGGGCTTGCGGCAAGGACGAGCCCTGCGGCCAGCATGTATCTGCGTGCGGGCTTCATCGTGCCACCACCTTGATCGAGCCTTTCATTCCCGCCTCAAAGTGACCTGGTATCAGGCAGCCGTACATGAACGTCCCGGCTTTGGTGAAGGTCCACGCAATCTCTTCCTTGGCGCCAGGCTTGACGTGCGCCATGTAGGGTTCGTCGTGCTCCATACCAGGATGCTTTTTCATCAACTCGGCGTGTTTCTTCAACTCCTCTGCGGTGCCGATCACCATTTCGTGCATGACCTTGCCACTGTTTCGGACGACAAACCTCACCGTGTCTCCCTGCGTCACCGTGATTTCGCCTGGTGTGAAGCGCATGGTGTCAGCCATATTCACCGCAATGGTCCGAGCGGCTTTTTTGGGATCGCCTTCGCGCCCGAACGGGTGCTCCTCGGTAGAAAGCTTGCGTGCCGCCGGCTTTTTGCTGTGCCCGGCGTCGCCATGCGGCCACACCGGGGGCGCCGCAACGACGAGCACCGCCGTAAGGGCGGCGGTCAGGATGGAAGATCTGTGATGCATGTACTTGCTCCAGTCAGTCCCACAATGGATCAATGCCCGGCATGGCCGGAAGGTTTACGCACGGTGACCTCGATCTCCCTGGTACTTGCGGGAGCAGCGTTGCCGGGGGCAGCGCCCACGGCCTTGCCGGTCAATGGATTGATTTCTGTCATGCGTGAAGTGGGGGCGCGCACCGGGTTGAGCGACTCCCCCGTCCATTTGTACGCGACGGTGTTTTTTGGATACTTGTAGTCACCCGGATCCTTGTAATCGCCGCGCGCCTGTCCCTCACGCACCTTGACAGTGGTGAACATGCCGCCCATTTCGATCGGGCCAAACTGCCCCTGGCCGGTCATCATCGGCAGGGTATTGTCCGGCAGCGGCATCTCCATCTCCCCCATGTCGGCCATGCCCCGTTCCCCCATCACCATGTAGTCCGGCACAAGCTTCTGGATCTTCTTGACCAGGCCGCGATGGTCCACACCGATCATGTTGGGCACGCTGTGGCCCATCGGATTCATGGTGTGGTGGCTCTTGTGGCAATGAAACGCCCAATCGCCCGGTTCGGTTGCTTCGAACTCGAGCGCGCGCATCTGCCCGACCGCAATATCCGTGGTCACCTCCGGCCAGCGCGCCGAGGGCGGCGTCCAGCCACCATCGGTGCCCGTCACCACAAACTCGTGCCCGTGCAGGTGGATCGGATGGTTGGTCATGGTGAGGTTGCCGACGCGAATGCGCACGCGATCCCCAAGCCGGCATACCAGCGGGTCGATGCCAGGGAAGGCGCGCGAGTTCCAGGTCCACAGATTGAAGTCGAGCATCGTGTTCGGCTGTGGTGTGGCGCTGCCCGGATCGATGTCGTAGGCGTTGAGCAGAAAGCAGAAGTCGCGGTCCACGCGCATGAAGTCCGGATTCTTCGGATGGGTGATCCACAGGCCCATCATGCCCATCGCCATCTGCGTCATCTCGTCGGCGTGCGGGTGGTACATGAAGGTCCCGGCCCGGCGTGCGATGAACTCGTAGACATAGGTCTCGCCCGGCTTGATCTGCGGCTGGTTCAATCCACCTACGCCGTCCATGCCATTCGGCAGGCGCTGGCCATGCCAGTGAATCGTGGTGTGCTCCGGCAGCTTGTTGGTGACGAACATGCGTACCTTGTCCCCTTCCACCACCTCGATGGTCGGTCCGGGCGACTGCCCGTTATAGCCCCACAGATTCGCCTTCATGCCGGGGGCGATCTCGCGTACCACCGGTTCGGCGATCAGGTGGAATTCCTTGTACCCGTCCTTCATGCGGAACGGCAAGGTCCAGCCGTTGAGCGTCACCACCGGGTTGTACGGTCGACCGCCGGAAGGCGCCTTGGTAATGATGGTCGAAGCACCGCTTTGCAGCGGTGCTTCGGGTACAGCCGCCTGCGCAGTGCGCGAAACGGCGGCGGCGCCAAGCATCGCGGCACCCACCCCCGCACTTTGTGTGAAGAAACGGCGCCGCGCCGCATCGGGCGCCACCTTTGCGTTCGGCTGCTTGCTGGTTTTCATGATGGTACTCATGTCAGTGCCCTCCCCCGGCAGCTTTCACGGGCGTGGCGGCGAGCGGCTTGCCCAAACCCAATGCGGACGGCTTGCCGATCAGCGCCATCTGCAGATCGGCCTCCGCCATCCAGAAATCGCGTTGCGCCTCGATCGCACCGTTGACGGCCATGACCTGCTCGCGCGCGTCGGCCAGGAGTTCAAACACCGACTTGAGCATGCCGTTGTAGCGCAGCAGCATTTCATCGGAAATCTTCTTTCTGAGCGGCACGATCTCCTCGCGGTAATGGCGCGCCAGGTCATGCTGGGTGCGATAGGCGCTGTAGGTCTCGCGCACTTCGCTGGTTGCGGCGACTGCGGTTTCCCGAATCCGTTCGGCCGCCTGCATGTAGCGCGCTTCCGCGCCCGCAACACGGGCATTGCCAAAATCAAAGATGGGAATCTCGAACGCCACCTCCCACCCGCGCTTGCGCGGCTCGCGGCCTTCGTCCAGACGCGCCCTTCCAATTTCAAACAGATTGGTAAAGCGCGTCACCTTGGTCAACCCCAATGACGATGCCAGCGCCTCCGCCTCGTAGCGTGCGGCCGTCACGTCAAGCCGCTCCATCATGGCCGCTTGTGCAACCTCCAATTCGCTGCGCGGCGCAGCCGGCAGATCCGGCAGCCGATCGGGCAAGCGGAAGGCCTGCGCATCGGTCAGGCCCATCAGGCGCGTCAGCTGCTCCCGGGCCGATACGGCGGCTTGCTGTGCCCGCGCCAGCTGCGTCGTGG
>CAYUEG010000249.1:0-3306 GCA_964443245.1 uncultured Burkholderiales bacterium
TCGATGATGGTGGCGTTGGCCATGCCGCCGGCTTCGCACATGGTCTGCAGCCCGTAGCGAACGCCGTTCTTTTCCATGGCGTTCAGCATGGTGGTCATGAGGCGCGCCCCCGAGGCGCCGAGCGGATGACCCAGCGCGATCGCGCCGCCCACGGGGTTGAGCGTTGCGGGGTCCACGTTGAATTCTCTCTGCCAGGCCAGCGGCACCGAGGCAAACGCTTCGTTGACTTCAAAATGACCGATGGCTTCGGCTTTCATGCCGGTCTTCTCCAGCACCCGACGGGTGGCGGGAATCGGCGCGGTCAGCATCATCAGGGGATCGTCGCCGATCACATCGAAGCCGACAAAGCGGGCGCGCGGCTTCAGGCCCAGCCTGGCGGCGGTACGTTCGCTCATGATCAACAAACCGGCCGCCCCATCGGTGATCTGCGAGGAGTTGCCTGCCGTCACACGCCAGTTGATGGCTGGGTAGCGTGCCTTCATGTCGTCAGTGGCAAACGCCACCTTGAGCTGGGAGAGCCCCTCGGCCGTGGTGCTGGCGCGAATCGTCTCGTCTTCGGTGACCAGTCCTTCGGGGGTTTGTACCGGAATGATCTCGCCGGCAAACTGGCCGGCCGCCCGCGCAGCTGCGGCGCGCTGGTGCGATTGCGCCGAATAGGCGTCCAGCTCTTCGCGCGTGACCTGCCATTTGTCAGCGACCAGTTCGGCGGAGACCCCCTGACCGATCATGCCCGGTGCATAGCGCGCCAGCACGCCGGGTGAGAACGGATTCTGGCCAATGCGTGCGCTGCCCATCGGCACCCGGCTCATCGATTCGACGCCGCAGGCGATCACGATATCGTAGGCGCCGGCCATGATGCCCTGCGCGGCGAAATGCACCGCCTGCTGGGAAGAGCCGCACTTGCGATCGATGGTGGTCGAGGGAACGTGATCGGGATAGCCGCCCGCCAGCCAGGCAAAGCGGCCGACCCCCGCAGATTGCTCGCCCGCCTGGCTCACGCAGCCGGCAATGATGTCGTCAACGCTGCCCGGGTCGAGCCGGTTGCGTTCCACCAGGGCGCGCAACACCGGCAGCAACACGTCGGTGGCGTGCAGGCCCGAGAGGGCGCCGCCGGATTTGCCGCGGCCCATCGGGGTACGTACGGCATCGACAATGACAGCTTGGTTCATGGGCAATTTCCTTGCTAAGGTGGCCAATTCCGGGTGCTTGTGCTGCGCAGCCCGGTGCGATGCGGCGGAGGATAAACTAAAAGACCAAGCCGATTTCTCCTTTTGCCAAGCGAGCCTGTGATGGACCCACGGATGACTACCCCAGACCCGGTTGAATCGCCGCGGCCCGAACAGACGTTCTTTGCCGATCCGGCAACAGATCGCGTGCTCGGTGTCGTGATGGCACTGGCCACCGAGGTGTATGTCCTGCGGGATCGCGTGCGGGCGATGGAAGCACAATTGACCGCACGCGGCACACTGGACGGTGCGGCGCTGGATCGTGAACCCGATGGTGCCGCGTTGGCCGCGACGCGCGCCGATCGCGATGCGTTCGTGCAGCATCTGATGCAGCCGCTGCTGGGGCAGCAGGTGAGCAAGGGCGCAGTGTCGTGAGCCTCTCGACGCGGACGCAACAACATGAGTGAAGCACGCCAACCCTTCGGGCAGGATGACCGCAGCTTTTCGGCGGCGCAGGACTTTCTGCTTGGCACCAAGACCTTCTGGACCACACGCTGGTTTCCCCTGCTGCGTGCCGAATATGAGGCGCGGCGCACGATATCGGCCACCGACGAGACGCCTGAGACAGTTGCTGCCACACTGCAGGGTTCAACCCTGTATCAGGGCTTTGCGTGGATGGAGCGGCACCTGCAACGGATGAAGTACTCGGGGCGCTACGGCCTGGTGAACTGGCATGCGCGCGATCGCGCTTTGCTTGAACCGACGCTGGCAGAAACGGGCGCGAAGCTCGATCCGGCGCTCGAAATGCCGCGCTACTACCGCAGTGTCGACATTCACCAGCATCCGGGCGGTGTGTGGAGTGATGCGCTGGCAGGCTATGTGTACGAGCGTGGCGCCCGGTCCACCACGCCACTGGCCGGGCAGCGCCATCGCGACCTGCACGACAGACTGGCGGCCGCAATCCAGGCCGTCGCTACCCCGCGCACCCTGCTCGACATGGGCTGCGGGTTTGGCAAGAGCACGCGCCCGATCGCCGAATTGTTTCCGCAAGCGAAGATTGTCGGTATCGATCTTTCCGCGCCCTGCGTGAAGCTGGCTGCCGCCATGCAGCAAAAGACGGCGCAGCAAGCGGGCGTGCAACAGCAGGCACCTGCCGGCAGCGCCCCGCAAGTTGAGTATCGCCAGGCCGATGCGCGGGTTTCCGGCCTGGAAGCCGGCTCGGTCGATGTGGTGACCTCCACCATGCTGCTGCATGAGCTGCCGCCGAAAGAGATCGAAGCCACGCTGGCCGAGGCGGCGCGTGTGCTGACGCCTGGTGGCTGGATGGTGCACCTGGATTTCCTGCCGCAGGTGCAACCGCGCGGTGATGCCTTTGGCCAGTTCATCCATTATGGCCATGGGCGCCGCAACAACGAGCCGTTCATGGAACCGCTGGCGCGCATGGATCTGGAAGGTGCGCTGCGGCGTCTGGGCTTTACCGATATTGCGATCGAGGCGTTTGAAGAAGCCGATGGCGCCCTCGCCCCGGACTACGCCAACTGGCGTTTTCCCTGGACGCTGATCCGCGCCCGCAAGGCCGCCCCCGCTGAAACGAAAGAGACCTGATGCACTCGTCCGAAGCACCGCAAACCACGCCGCAAACGATTGCCCAGAAACTGGTGGCCAGGGCTGCCGGGAAGACACATGTGACCCCGGGCGAGATTGTCACCTGCAAGGTGGATCTGGCGATGTTCCATGATTCATCCGGCCCGCGTCGTCTGGCGCCCATGCTCGAGCGCCTGGGGGCCACCGTATGGGATCGCAGCAAGATCGTGCTCATCACCGACCACTACGTGCCGACCTACGATGACGAGAGCCGCAAGATCCTGCAGATCACGCGCGATTGGGCGAAGGCCAACCAGATTCGCAACTTCTACGACGGCGAAGGCATCTGCCACGTGGTGCTGCCGCAGAAGGGGCACCTGAAGCCGGGCCTGTTCGCCGTGGGTGGCGATTCGCATTCGCCGACCGGCGGGGCGTTCGGTGCCTACATGTTCGGCGTTGGCGCCACCGAGATGCTGGGTGTGGTGGTCACCGGCGAGATCTGGCTGCGCGTGCCGGAAACCATCCTGATGCAGTGGGATGGCCAGCTCGCTCCGGG
>CAYUEG010000250.1:0-3262 GCA_964443245.1 uncultured Burkholderiales bacterium
AGTTCGAAATCGCCGGTTTCCTGCACTTGGCCATCGGTAATCGGCACATGGCCGATGATGGTCTTCTGGATGTTGGCTTGCCAGATGCGGATGGTGGCGATGCCGTTCTTCGGGATGCGCGAGGCATCGACCAGCCCGTTGGCTATCGCGAACGGGCCTACGGCCGCCGACAGGTTGCCGCAGTTGCCGGCCCAGTCGACGAACGGCTGGTCGATCGAGACTTGGCCGAACAAATAATCGACGTCGTGGTCGGGTTTGCTGCTCTTGGAAAGGATGACGGTCTTGCTGGTGCTGGAAGTGGCACCGCCCATGCCGTCGGTGTGCTTGCCGTACGGGTCGGGGCTGCCGATCAGGCGCAGGAGGAAGTTGTCGCGGGCCGGGCCGGGCTGCTGCATGGCCGGGGGCAGATCCTGCAGGCGGAAGAACACGCCCTTGCTGGTGCCGCCGCGCATGTAGGTGGCGGGCACACGGATTTGCGGGGCGTGGCGCACGTTGGAGGACACATCGGCTTCCGGCTTCAAGACAGCGCTCATGCTGCTCTCCTTTCGAGAAAGTCCTTGGCGAAGCGTTGCAACACGCCGCCGGCATCGTAGATGGAGACTTCTTCTGCGGTATCGAGCCGGCAGGTGACCGGCACCTCGACCTTTTCCCCGCTCTTGCGCGTGATCACCAGCGTGAGGGTGGCGCGTGGCGTGCGGTCGCCGACGACATCATAGATTTCCGTGCCGTCGAGCTGGAGGGTGAGGCGGTTGGTGCCGGCCTGGAACTCCAGCGGCAGCACCCCCATGCCGATCAGGTTGGTGCGGTGAATCCGTTCGAAGCCCTCGGCCACGATGGCCTCGACCCCGGCGAGACGCACGCCCTTGGCGGCCCAGTCGCGCGACGAACCCTGGCCGTAATCGGCACCGGCGACGATGATCAGCGGCTGCTTGCGCTCCATGTAGGTTTCGATCGCTTCCCACATGCGCACGACCTTGCCCTCCGGTTCGAGGCGGGTCAGCGAGCCTGGCTTGACCTTGCCGTCGACCATCACCATCTCGTTCTTGAGGGTGGGGTTGGCGAAGGTGGCGCGCTGGGCGGTCAGGTGATCGCCGCGGTGGGTGGCGTAGGAATTGAAGTCCTCTTCCGGCAGACCCATTTTGGCGAGATACTCGCCGGCCGCCGAATTCATCATGATCGCGTTGGATGGCGAGAGGTGGTCGGTGGTGATGTTGTCCCCGAGCACCGCGAGGGGGCGCATGCCTCTGAGGGTGCGCGGGCTGGCGGCCAGGGCCCCCTGGCCTTCCTTGTCCCAATACGGCGGGCGACGGATGTAGGTGCTCTGCGGGCGCCAGTTGTAGAGCGGCGCCACCTTTTCGGTGCTGCCGGCGCGTTGCTCGAACATCGGAATGTAGACCTGACGGAACTGCTCGGGCTTGACGCTGGCCGAGACGATGGCGTCGATCTCGGCGTCAGACGGCCAGAGGTCTTTCAGCAGGATCGGCTTGCCATGGGCGTCGTTGCCGAACGAATCGCGCTCGATGTCAAAACGGATCGTGCCGGCAATCGCGTAGGCGACCACCAGCGGGGGCGAAGCGAGGAAGGCCTGTTTGGCGTAGGGGTGAATCCGGCCGTCGAAGTTGCGGTTGCCCGACAGCACGGCAGTGGCGTAGAGGTCGCGATCGATGATTTCCTTCTGGATCGTAGGATCGAGCGCGCCGGACATGCCGTTGCAGGTGGTGCAGGCAAAAGCGACGATGCCGAAGCCCAGCTTCTCCAGTTCACCCTTGAGGCCGGCCGCCTGAAGGTAGAGCTCAACGGTTTTCGAGCCGGGCGCGAGGGAGCTCTTGACCCAGGGTTTGCGGACAAGGCCGAGACGATTGGCATTGCGTGCGAGCAGGCCGGCGGCGATCACGTTGCGCGGGTTGCTGGTGTTGGTGCAACTGGTGATGGCGGCGATGATGACGGCGCCATCGGGCATCTTGCCGGCTTCCGATGTCCAGGCTTTGGCGATGCCCTTGTCGGCGAGGTCGGTGGTGGCCACGCGCGCATGCGGGTTGGACGGGCCGGCCATGTTGCGCACGACAGTGGAGAGGTCGAACTTGAGGACGCGTTCGTACTCGACTTCGTTGAGGGTGTCGGACCACAGGCCGGCGACCTTGGCGTAGGTTTCGACCAGTTTGACCTGCTCGTCGCTGCGGCCGGTGAGGCGCAGGTAATCGATGGTCTGCTGATCGATCGAGAACATGGCGGCCGTGGCGCCGTATTCGGGCGCCATGTTGGAAATGGTGGCGCGGTCACCCAGGGTGAGCTTGGCGGCACCGGAGCCGTAAAACTCCAGATAGGCACCCACCACCTTTTGCTTGCGCAGAAACTCGGTGAGCGCCAGCACGATGTCGGTGGCAGTGATGCCGGGCTGGCGTTCGCCCGCGAGTTCGACGCCGACGATGTCCGGCAGGCGCATCCAGGAGGCGCGGCCGAGCATGACGTTCTCGGCTTCCAGCCCACCGACGCCGATGGCGATCACGCCGAGGGCATCGACGTGCGGCGTATGGCTGTCGGTACCGACCAGCGTGTCCGGATAGGCGACGCCGTCAATCGCGTGAATCACTGGCGACATCTTTTCCAGATTGATCTGGTGCATGATGCCGTTACCCGCCGGAATCACGTCGACGTTTTTGAACGCGAGCTTGGTCCACTCGATGAAGTGGAAGCGGTCTTCGTTGCGGCGGTCTTCAATCGCGCGGTTCTTTGCGAAGGCGTCCGGATCAAAGCCGCCGCACTCGACGGCCAGCGAGTGGTCCACGATCAATTGCACCGGCACCACCGGGTTGACCTTGGCCGGGTCGCCACCTTCGGCTGCAATCGCATCGCGCAGACCGGCGAGGTCCACCAGGGCGGTTTGGCCGAGGATGTCATGGCACACCACGCGTGCCGGGAACCACGGAAAGTCGAGGTCACGCTTGCGCTCGATCAGTTGCCCCAGCGAATCGGTGAGGGTGGCCGGGTCGCAACGCCGCACCAGGTTCTCCGCCAGCACACGCGAGGTGTAGGGCAGCTTCGCCCACGCACCCGCCTGGATGCGTTCCACTGCCGCCTGTGCATCAAAGTAGGTGAGGGACGTGCCCGGCAGAGGCTTGCGGTCGGCGCTGTTCATGGTGGAGGCGATCAGGGTGACTGGCTTGAAACCGTTGGTGGGAGCGGATCTTGGCGTGATGCCCTTAGCGCTTGGCGAGTGGCACGAAGGCCTGATCGTCCGGGCCGGTGTAGTTGGCGGTCGGGC
>CAYUEG010000251.1:0-3219 GCA_964443245.1 uncultured Burkholderiales bacterium
GCGAGATCGAGGCCGCCGCAAAAGCGCCCCGGCAGCGCGCTGCTGATGATGATCGCGCGCACCTTCGGGTCTTCTCCGGCTTGCTGCAGGAGCGCGAGCAGCCGGTCCATCAGCGTGTTGTCGAGCGCGTTGACGGGCGGATTGTTGACCAGAATTTCGGCGACGTTGTCGCGAACGGTGTATTCGATCATCGGATGTTCTGCCTGCGGCGAGATGGAAATGGAGGCCCCGGGTCCGGGCTAATCAACCTTGACATTCACGGCCTTGATCAGCCGGGCCCAGCTGGCCAGGTCGGCGGCGATCTGCGCGCCGAATTCCTCCGGCGTGCCCAGGACCGGTTCGAGCGCATCGTCCACCAGCCGCTTCTGGAAATCCGGCCGTTTGACGATGGTGGCCACGTCGGCATTGATCTTCGCGACGATGTCGCGCGGCATGCCAGGCGGGCCCATGAAGCCGTACCAGGCCTCGATGCGAAAGCCGGGCAGGGTTTCGGCGATGGCCTGCACCTGCGGCAGCGCCTGCGAGCGTTTGGCACTGGTGACACCCAGCGCCTTGAGCTTGCCGCCCTTGGTCAGCTGAATCGAGGCGGTGATGCCGCCGAAGATCAACGGCACGTGGCCGGCCATCACGTCGCCCACGCCTTGCCCGAAGCCCTTGTAGGGAATGTGCGCGACATCAATGCCGGCCATGTGGCGCACGGTTTCCATCGAAAGATGCTGCTGCCCGCCCGGGCCCGAGGAGGCGTAGCTGATCTTGCCCGGTTGCGCGCGGGCCAGGGCAATGAATTCCTTCATGTCGTTGGCCGGGAATGACGGATGCGCCAGCAGCACAAACGGGCCGGCGACGGCGTTGGCTATCGGCGTCAGATCACGCAGCACGTTGTAGGGAATGTTGCGCACCAGGTTGGGCGCAAGCGTGATCGAGGCGTCGGCGGCAAACAGCAGCGTGTAGCCGTCCGGCGCCGCCTTGGCCACAAAATCGGTGCCGATGGTGCCGCTGGCGCCGGTCTTGTTCTCCACCACCACCGATTGCTTCCAGAGTGTGGACAGTTCCTGCGCCAGGATGCGGCCGTAGATATCCGGTGTGCCGCCGGGCGGGAAGGTGACGATCACCCGCACCGGCTTGTTGGGGTAGGGCTGGGCGAGGGCCGGGGCTGCCGCCAGCATCGCCAGCGCTGCAATGAGAGAGCCAGTGAGCGCCAGTGTCGCCAGCATGCGGTTGCGCCAGTGTGGTTGCAGGCCAACTCGAGTTGTCATGATTCCCCCCTTTTTCTGTTTTGGGCCCTGCCGGAAGCGCGGGCAGTGCAGACGCAAAGCGCCTGCGGATTCTATTGCGGATTGGCCAACGGGACGGGCAGGGCAGGTGCAGCCACTAAAATGCAGGGCTTCGCTTAACGACCCCCGTGGATGACATGACCACCGCTGCCGCTCCCCGCCCGCTTGACGGGATCACCGTTCTTTCGCTGGAGCATGCGATTGCCGCACCGTTTGCCACGCGCCAGCTGGCCGACATGGGCGCGCGGGTGATCAAGATTGAAAGACCCAAGGTGGGGGACTTCGCGCGCAGCTATGACACCCGCGTCAACGGGCTGTGCTCGCACTTCGCGTGGGTCAACCGTTCCAAGGAGAGCCTGGCGCTGGACCTGAAGCATCCGGAAGCGCCGGCCATTCTCGACAAGCTGCTGGCGCACACCGACGTGCTGATCCAGAACCTCGCTCCCGGCGCCACCGCGCGCATGGGCCTGGATTTCGCGAGCCTTTCGTCGCGTTTTCCCAAGCTGATCGTCTGCGACATTTCCGGCTACGGCGCCAACGGCCCGCAGCGCGACAAGAAGGCCTATGACCTTCTGATCCAGAGCGAAGCCGGCTTCGTTGCCACCACCGGCAGCGCCGATGCCCCGGCCAAGGCCGGCGTGTCGATTGCCGACATTGCGGCCGGCATGTACGCCTATACCAACATCCTCAATGCCATCATCCTGCGCGGCAAGACGGGCAAGGGTTCCTCGATCGACATTTCGATGCTCGAGTCCCTCGCCGAGTGGATGAGCTTTCCCCTGTACTACGCCTATCAGGGGGCGGCACAACCGCCGCGCGCGGGGGCCAGCCACGCCACCATCTATCCCTACGGCCCGTTCAAGGCCGGCGATGGCAAAAGCGTGGTGCTGGGCCTGCAGAATGAACGCGAATGGGCCTCGTTTTGCGAGAAGGCGCTGCGCGACCCGGCGCTCGCCAAAGATCCGCGCTATGACTCGGTGGCCAAGCGCTCGGCCGCACGAGATGCCCTGAAAGCCTTGGTGGAAGCGGCTTTCCAGCCTTTGACCGCCGTCGAGGTGGAGGCACGGCTGGACGAAGCCGGCATCGGCTACGGCCGCATGAACGACATGGCCGACCTGTGGGCGCACCCGCAACTGGCGGCGCGCCAGCGCTGGCGCGAAGTGGGCTCGCCGGTCGGGCCGATCCCCGCTCTCCTGCCGCCCGGTGCCAACCCGGCCTTTGAAGCGCGCATGGACCCGGTGCCCGCACTGGGCCAGCACTCGGAAGCGATTCTGGCCGAGCTGGGGTTTGCCGAGGCGGATCGGGCGCGCCTCGCGCAAGAGGGGGCGGTTTAGCGCCGGTTTAGCGCGTCAGGCTCTTGGCGTAGTCAGCGCCCAGGCCCACCTTCTCGTAGTGTTTCGTTGCGATTTCGAGGCGCGTGAACACATCGTCGTAGCCGGTGGCCTTGCCCTCCGGATCGACATAGAGCAGCGCGCCGTGGATCACGAAAAAGGTGATCATCTCCTCGCAATCGTCCGGCACCACCAGCGTGTGGGTTTCGCCGGGGGGCTCGAACGCGTAGGAGCCTTCTTCGGCCACCCAGTCATGCTCCAGATAATGCCAGCGGCCCTTGAGCACCAGGGCATGCACGCCGCCGGTGTGGCGGTGGCGCGAGAGCACCCCGCCGCGCGTCACCCGCATCACGTGGGCATAGAAGCCTTGCGAGACGTTGAAGTGCACCGGGCGCAGCGATACGGTATCGGACAGCGGCACCCACAGGCGCGGGTCGCCCCCGGCAGGATCACGCACCGCCTGCATGACGCCCGGCACCACGAGGTCGGCAATCATGCCCATCGGCTGCGGCTTGGCGTAAGGAATCTTGCGGTAATCGAGGTCGCGATGGGCGACGTCGTTCAGGGCATCAACGGGGATGTTGCGGGGCAGGTCTTTCGGGTCCATGGTGAGG
>CAYUEG010000252.1:0-3132 GCA_964443245.1 uncultured Burkholderiales bacterium
CCTGGCGATTCACCGCGAAGACGAGAAGCTGCGCTTTCGCGACGTGCAGGCGCAGCCGCGCAAGATCATTTCGTCGCCCACCTGGTCGGGTCTGGAATCCGAAAAGGTCAGCTACAACGCCGGCTATACCAATGTGCATGAGCTCATTCCATGGCGCACCCTGACCGGCCGCCAGCAGTTTTATCAGGATCACAAATGGATGATCGCGTTCGGTGAGGGCCTGTGCGTCTACAAGCCGCCGGTCGACCTGATGACCACCCATGCAGTGATGGGCAAGCGCTCCAACGGCCAGCCCGAGATTGCCCTCAACTTCATCACGCCGCACCAAAAGTGGGGCATCCACTCGACCTACACCGACAACCTGTTGATGCTCACCCTGTCGCGTGGCGGGCCATGCGTGTGGATCTCGGAAACCGACGCCAGGAAGGTCGGCATCGTCGACAACGACTGGATCGAGCTGTTCAACACCAACGGTGCCATCACCGCGCGTGCCGTGGTGAGTCAGCGTGTCAACCCCGGCATGGTGATGATGTACCACGCCCAGGAGAAGATCGTGAATACCCCCGGTTCGGAAATCACCGGTTCGCGCGGCGGCATCCACAACTCGGTGACGCGCTGTGTCACCAAGCCGACCCACATGATCGGTGGTTACGCCCAGCTGAGCTACGGCTTCAACTACTACGGCACGATTGGAACCAATCGCGACGAGTTCGTGGTGGTGCGCAAGATGAACAAGGTCGACTGGATGGACAAGCCCGCCGCAACCACCAAGGAGCTCGCATGAAAATCCGCGCCCAGATCGGCATGGTGCTCAATCTCGACAAGTGCATCGGTTGCCACACCTGTTCCGTAACCTGCAAGAACGTCTGGACCTCACGCCCGGGCATGGAATACGCCTGGTTCAACAACGTCGAAACCAAGCCCGGCATCGGCTACCCGAAGGAATGGGAAAACCAGACCAAATGGAAAGGCGGCTGGGAACGCAAGGCCAACGGCCGCCTGCAGCCCAAGCAGGGCGGCAAGCTGAAAATTCTGGCGAGCCTGTTCGCCAACCCGAACCTGCCGCAAATCGACGACTACTACGAGCCCTTCACCTTCGACTACGAGCACCTGCAGTCGGCTCCCGAGATGAAGGCACCGCCGACCGCGCGCCCGCGTTCGCTCATCTCCGGCGAGCGCATGGAAAAGATCGAGTGGGGCCCGAACTGGGAAGAGATCCTCGGCGGCGAATTCGCCAAGCGCAGCAAGGACGCCAACTTCGAAGGCATCCAGAAGGATATCTACGGGCAGTTTGAAAACACCTTCATGATGTACCTGCCGCGTCTGTGCGAGCACTGCCTCAACCCGGCCTGTGTGGCGTCGTGCCCGTCCGGCTCGATCTACAAGCGCGAGGAAGACGGCATCGTGCTCATCGATCAGGACAAATGCCGCGGCTGGCGCATGTGCGTCTCGGGCTGCCCCTACAAGAAGATTTACTACAACTGGGAGAGCGGCAAGGCCGAGAAATGCATCTTCTGCTATCCGCGCATCGAAGCCGGTCAGCCGACAGTGTGCTCGGAAACCTGCGTCGGTCGCATCCGCTATCTCGGCGTGCTGCTGTACGACGCCGATCAAATTGAAGCTGCCGCCAGCGTCAAGGACGACAAGGACTTGTATCAGGCGCAACTCGATTGCTTCCTCGACCCGTTCGACCCGAAGATCATCGAGCAGGCGAAGAAAGACGGCATTCCCGATGCCTGGCTGGCAGCCGCCAAAAACAGCCCGGTCTACAAGATGGCGGTCGACTGGAAGGTCGCGTTGCCGCTGCACCCGGAGTACCGCACCATGCCGATGGTCTGGTACGTGCCGCCGCTCTCGCCGATCCAGTCCGCCGCCAACAGTGGCGACATCGGCGTCAACGGCGAGCTGCCGGATGTGGCTTCGCTGCGCATTCCGCTCAAGTACCTGGCCAACCTGCTCACCGCCGGTGACGAGGCGCCGGTCAAGCGTGCCCTCGAGCGCATGCTGGCGATGCGCGCCTTCATGCGGTCACGCCATGTCGAGCAGCGCGTCAATACCGCCGTGCTTGACCAGGTCGGGCTCGATGCCGCCGAGGTCGAAGACATGTACCAGACCCTGGCGATTGCCAACTACGAAGACCGCTTCGTGATCCCCACCACGCACCGCGAATATGCGGAGAACACCTTCGACATGCGCGGCGGCTGCGGCTTCTCGTTCGGCAACGGCTGTTCCGACGGTGCGTCGAGCACCAGTCTGTTCGGCGGCAAATCGGGCACCGGCAACTCGGCCGGCAGCCTGGGCAAGAAGACCATCCTGATCAAGTCTGTCTGAGGAGCCTCACCCATGATCACCATCAAAGCCATTGGCGCGCTGCTCACTTATCCGGATGCACGGCTGATCGCCGCGCTCCCCGAGATCAGCGACCTGATCGCAGCCGACACACATCTGCCCAAGCGTGAATGCATGGCGCTGCTGCAACTGGTCGATGCACTGTCGGCCGCCGACGCGTTTCAGGTGCAGGAAATTTACGTCGCCTGTTTCGACCGCGGGCGCGCCACTTCGCTGCACCTGTTCGAACATGTGCACGGCGATTCACGGGATCGCGGCCAGGCCATGATCGACCTGCGCGAGCAATATCTCAAGGCCGGTCTCGCTATCAACCCGGGTGAACTGCCCGACTACCTGCCGGCGTTTCTGGAGTATGCGGGTCATCTGCCCAGAAAAGAGGCGATTGCACAGTTGCGTGATGTCGTGCCCCTGATGCAGGGCATTCACGTTGCGCTGGCGCGCCGTCGCAGCCCGTATGCGGCGGCCCTGGCAGCGCTGATCGTGCTGGCCGGCGAGAAACCCGAGCAGCCGACGCAAGAGTCCAAGGCACCGCCCGAGCCGACCCAGGAAGAAATTGACGCCGAGTGGGAAGATGCGCCAGCCTTCGGGCCGGCCCGTCCCGGGGCGTGCAGTGCTGACGCCAATGAATCCGGCGGCGTGCAACCGGTGCACTTCATGCCCAAGCCGGCCACCATGCAAACAGGAGCGATGCGATGAACCACTACCTCAACGACGTGCTGTTCGGCATCTACCCCTATATCTGCATGGCGGTGTTTTTTCTCGGCAGCCTGATCCGCTTCGACC
>CAYUEG010000253.1:0-3120 GCA_964443245.1 uncultured Burkholderiales bacterium
CCGAACATCGTCGGCGTCTACGAATACGGCGAGGACGCGGGCACAGCGTTCATTGCGATGGAGCTCGTTTCCGGGCAGGGGCTGGATGTGCTTCTTTCCGAAGGGGCGATGACACCGCAACAAGCCAGGCCCCTGATCGCCCAAATGCTCGATGCGCTTCATTACGCCCACGGGCTTGGCGTGATACATCGCGACATCAAGCCGGCCAACCTCATCATCACCACAGAAGGCAGGGTAAAGATCTCCGATTTCGGCATCGCCTTGATTGCCAATTCCGATTTGACCCAGGTCGGCAACGTCCTGGGAACACCAAGCTACATGTCGCCCGAACAATTGCGCGGGCAAAGCCTGGATGCGCGCTCCGACATCTACTCGGCAGCCGTCGTGGTCTACCAGATGCTGACCGGCGTGAAACCGTTCACGGCTGACACCATGGCCGCCTTGATCTCGGCCGTGCTGCATGACCGGCCACGGGCGCCGACCACGGCCCACCCCGGGCTCGACGCCAACCTGGATGCACCGATCCTGCGCGGGCTGGATGCCGACCGGCTGAATCGCTTTGCCAATGCCGCGCAGTTTGCAAAGGCGCTGGAAGCGGCATTCGATGGGCGCGAGCCCGAAGATGCAACAGATCAAACCACGGTGCGGGTGGCAGTGCCCCTTGAACGATCGACGACGACGCCGTCGATCCCGAAGCTGCGCAAGATTGATCTGACCGGTGTAACACGGCGCATTGAGGTGACGACGTCCACCCGCACTGCACCCGGTGCCGCAGCGGCCTTCCGCCCGCGCGTGCTGTTCGTTGATGATGAGGAGCGGATTCTTTCCTCGCTGCGCGCCCTGTTCCGTCAGGACGTGGAGGTGCACACCACCACCGATGCCCACGAAGCGCTCAAGATGCTGGCCGAATCGCGCTTTCACGTCATCGTGAGCGACCAACGCATGCCGATCATGAACGGCACCGAGCTGCTTTCGCGGGCCCGGACCGTTGCACCCTCCACCGTGCGCATCCTTCTGACCGGCTATTCGGACCTGGCTGCACTGATCGGTTCGGTCAACGAAGGCGAGGTGTACCGCTTTGCGAGCAAACCGTGGAACGGCCAGGAACTGCGCGATCTGGTGACAGAGGCGGCCGCCGTGGCGCTGGCACTGGAAGAGGCTCCCATCACCGCCACCCCGCAGAAGAAAGCCGAAGAAGCCGTTCTGATCGTCGATGAAGACAGGGAAGTATTTCTTGCGGCACGCGATCTCTTTGGTTCCGCCTACCGAGTACTGCACGCGTCAGACCTGGCCGGCGTACTGCAGAACCTGCGCGACGAGAAGATCGCCGTGCTGGTTTCCGATATTGAAGGCAAGCAGAGCGGCAGCCGCACGCTGTTCAAAATGCTCAAGCAGGAGCATCCGGAAATCCTCACCATTGCCATGACGTCCGCGTCGGATTCGGAGCTGGTGATCGAGTTGATCAACAAGGCTCGCATCTATCGCTTTCTGAACAAGCCGATCAAGCTGGCCACACTGCACAAGCATGTGGAGGCAGCGATGGCCCAGTTCCAGAAGCAGAAGATGCAGCCCTCCCTGCTGCGCGGCCAGCAGGCCGCCAGGACAGACCAGACGGAGGAACGCACTTCCGTCGGCAGCCTGATACTGGGTTCGCTGCGCGCCCTGCGCTCGACCCTGAGCCGTGCCTGAACGAGGGCAGAGGCCATGAAACCGGTGCCATTCATGCAACAATTCAGGCCCCTACCGATGCTGATGGCCGCCCCGTGTCCGTTTCGCGCCTATCCCGTGGTGAAGCCACATGAACGCCAGCGAAGCGCGGCTCAAGGCGGCCATGCTCTCGGGCCTGGCCGGCGATGCCACGGCCTACCAGTCCTTCCTCAAGGATCTGGCGACGCATCTGCGGGCGTTCTTTCGCAAGCGCCTGGCAAGCTTGCCGGATGAAGTGGAGGATCTGGTGCAGGAAACCTTGTTGGCCGTACACAACCAGCGCCACACCTATGAGGCCGATCGGCCGGTTACGGCCTGGACCTATGCAATTGCCCGCTACAAACTGGTGGATCTGTTTCGACGCCGTGCTGTGACTGATTCGCTCAACGACCCGCTGGATGACGAATCCGAGCTGTTTGCTGCCGAGGAAAGCCACGCGCGCGACGCCAGGCGCGATCTGGGGCGTTTACTGGAGCATTTGCCGGACCGGCAGAAACTGCCCATCATGCATGTGAAGCTTGATGGCCTGTCCGTCGCCGAGACGGCCCAACTGACCGGCATGTCCGAATCCGCCGTCAAGGTAGGTATCCACCGTGGATTGCGCGCCCTGGCACTAAGGTTCCAGGAGACAACATGAAAACCGACGACCTGATTGCGCTCCTCGCAACCAATACCGAGCCGGTTGCCCCTGCCTCGACAGTACGCCACTATGCGCCGGCCTTGATGGCAGGCACCTTCGGATCGCTGCTGGTCATGCTGTTCGTGCTCAACCTGCGCTTTCGTCCGGACATGGGGCAGGCCATGCTGCTGCCGATGTTCTGGGTCAAGTTGGCGTTTCCGCTGGCCACGGCTGTTCTGGCATTCGCGCTGGTTTCCCGTCTGGCGCGCCCGGGGGTACCTCTCGGCGTCTGGCCCGCTACCCTGATCTTGCCGACGATGGTCATCTGGGTGTTGGCCGGGTGGAGTCTTGTGGGTAGCCAGCCGCTGGCCTCGAGCGAGATGATCACCGGCGTTTCGTGGCGTGTGTGCACGTTCTACATCGCCGTGATCGCTCTGCCTTCATTTGCCGGGATACTGTGGGCACTGAGAGGCATGGCGCCGACCCGGCTGGGAGCGTCGGGCGCCGTTGCGGGTCTCTTGGCCGGGGGGGTCGGGGCTGCGGTCTACGCGCTGCACTGCCCGGAGATGGAACCCGTGTTCCTCGCCATCTGGTACCTGCTCGGCATGCTGGTTCCCGCGGCCATCGGCGCCGCCCTGGGACGGTGGGTGCTACGCTGGTAGGTCAGGATCGATCGCGCTGCGCGAAACAAAATCGGCCGGAGAATGGCTCCCAGAGCCATTCTCCTTCAATTTCTGGTGAACACGCGCCAGCGGCTGCCGGCGCATGATTGCCCACCGGCTTACTGCTCGATC
>CAYUEG010000254.1:0-3111 GCA_964443245.1 uncultured Burkholderiales bacterium
GCAGGAGCGCCAGCATCTTGCGGGTGTAGGGGGAGCCGGGAGCGCCCTTGAGCAGGAGTGGTGGGTGGGTGGTCATGGTGTCAGGCCCGCAATGGAAACAGTGGCCACAATGTCGTGTAGCGGGCAGCAAGCTTAGCCTGCCAGCACCTTTTCCACTTCGGCGCGCCGCCGCATGGTGTACTCGTAGGCAATTCTGGTGGTGCGCTCGCGGTATTCGCGCGACACGTGGACCCAATAGCCGATGTCCGGGTGCAGGGTGATGTCGGCGAATTTCGCCTCGGCATCCGTCAGCGCGCGCTTCTTGAGGTCGCCTTCGCGATACTTCTGGGAACCGGGCGGCGGGTTGTCCACCCGGGCACTGCAGTCCAGTGCGATCACCTTGCGCGCCCCCATGCTGCGCGCCAGCCGCACCGGCATGGGGGCGATGAGGTCGGCGTCCGCATACATGCGGCCACGAATCTCGACCGGATCAAACCGGCCCGGTATCGCCGCCGAAGCCTGTACCGCGCGCCCGGTGTCCCCCTGGTTGAAGGCCACGGCCGTGCCCGCCTGCAGATCCGCCGCCACTGCAGCAAAGCGCACCGGCAGCCGCTCCAGCGCCGTATGCCCGAGGCGCTTGTGCAGTTCCTGGTTGACGAAATGCGCGAGGCCACTGCCCGAGAGCTTGATCCCGCCCGTGAGTGACAGGCGCATCAGAATGGTGAAATCAAACTCCAGCCCCAGGGCTTCGATCTCGGCCATCGGCGCCCCGGCACTCCACACCGCGCCCAGCAGCGCGCCCACCGAGGACCCCACGACCAGATCGGGCCGCACACCGATTTCGTGCAGCGCCTTGATCACGCCCAGGTGCGAAAAGCCGCGCGGCCCGCCGGAGCTGATCACCACGGCCAGGCGTGCCGGTTGCGCCCAGGGCACAAAGCGCGGCTGCTGTGCCTCGGGCAACACCGGTTCCGGCAGGATGTCGCAACCCGCGAGGGGCACGCCCAGCGTGGCAGCGCAGGCAGAGAGGAGCAGGCGGCGGCGATGCATGGGGCCGATTCTGCACCATTCGCGCCTCGGGTTGCGTCGATCTGTGGTCGAATAGCGCTTTACGCCAAACCGCAGACCAACAGCGCCAACCGGGGGAACTGCCATGTCGATGATTGCCAATGTTGTCGTCGCCCTGATCGGGCTGCTGCACGTCTACATTCTGGTGCTGGAAATGTTCCTCTGGGACAAGCCGGCCGGCCTGCGCGCCTTTCGCCAGAAGCAGGAATTTGCCACCGCCACCAAGGTGCTGGCGGCCAACCAGGGCCTGTACAACGGTTTTCTCGCAGCCGGCCTGTTCTGGGGCCTGTGGCTGGGCCCGGCCGGCTTTGGCGTGAAGGTATTCTTCCTCTCCTGCGTGCTGGTGGCCGGCCTCTACGGCGCGGCCACGGCGGCGCGCAAGATTCTCTACATTCAAGCCGTGCCGGCCGTGATCGGGCTGGCGCTGGTGTTCCTGGCATAGGAGGCCACGTGGTATTCGAGCAGTTGTTTGACGAAGCGTCGTCCACCCTCACCTACATCATTGGCGATGCGGTTTCCGGCGAGGCCGCCATTTTTGATCCGGTGGAAGAGCAGCTGGAGCGTGACATGGCCGCGCTGCAGCGCCTCGGCCTGAAGTTGAAATACACGGTGGAGACGCATGCCCATGCCGACCACATCACCTCGGCCGGGGTGCTGCGCCAGCGCACCGGCGCCAAGGCGGCAGCGCCCTTCAATTGCGGCGTGACGCCGGCCGACATTCATCTGGAAGAATCCTCCACCCTGAAGCTCGGCGCGGAAATCATTCGCGTGCTCGAAACGCCGGGCCATACCGCCGGCAGCGTGTGCTACCTGTGGCGCGATCTGGTGCTCACCGGCGATACGCTGTTCATCGGCGGTTGCGGCCGTGCCGATTTCCAGGGCGGTGATGCCGGCGAGCTCTACGACAGCATCACGCAAAAGCTCTTCACCCTGCCCGATGACACGCGCGTCTACCCGGGCCACGATTACAAGGGCAACCGCGTCTCGACCATTGGCGCAGAGAAACGCACCAACCCGCGCCTGGCCGGCAAGTCCCGCGCCGAGTTCATTGCGCTGATGGGGGCGCTCAACCTGCCCAAGCCGAAACTGATCGACGTGGCCGTGCCGGCCAACCGCAACCTCGGCTTGCCGCACGAGGCGTGAGCACAAACCATTGAAAACCCTTGGTGGGAGCCCCATTGGTGGGAGCCCTTCTCCGCCCGATGCACCAGCCTCGCCCGAGGGGGCGCCCTACGCCGGGCTGACGCCCGATGTGATGCTCGATGCGCTCGAAGGCCTCGGGCTGGAATGCACCGGCGGGCTGCTGGCACTGAATTCCTACGAGAACCGCGTGGTGCAAGCCTCCCTCTACGATGGCGCACCGGTGATCGCCAAGTTCTACCGCCCGCACCGCTGGAGCGATGCGCAGATTCTCGAAGAGCATGCGTTTGTGGCCGAGCTTGTGGCCGAGGAAATTCCGGTGGTGGCCGCGCTCACGTTCAACGGCAGCACCCTGCACCACCACGCAGGCTTTCGCTTTTCGGTGTTTCCGCGCCGCGGCGGCCGCGCCCCCAACCTGGATGACAAGGAAGTGCTCGAATGGCTGGGGCGCTTCATGGGGCGCATTCACGCCGTGGGCGCACGCCAGCCGTTTGCCCTGCGGCCGACGCTGGATGCCACCTCGTTCGGCTTCGAATCACGCGATTACCTGCTCTCGCACCACTTTGTGCCGGACAACCTGCGTGACACCTGGAGCAGCGTGGTGCAGCAGGCGCTGGACGACGTGGTGCACAGCTACGAGCGCGCCGGCCAGCTCGATCTGATTCGCCTGCACGGCGATTGCCATATCGGCAACGTGCTGTGGACCGAACCGGTTGAGGGCAGCGCGATTCCCGGCGGCCCGCACTTCGTGGATTTCGACGATGCCCGCAACGGCCCGGCCATCCAGGATCTCTGGATGCTTTTCCCTTCCGACAAGACCGAGCGCAAACCGTTGGTGGATGCGGTTCTTCGGGGATATGAAGATTTTTGCGACTTTGACGACCGGCAGTTGCGGCTGATCGAAGCGCTGCGCACGCTGCGCCT
>CAYUEG010000255.1:0-1255 GCA_964443245.1 uncultured Burkholderiales bacterium
GCGCGGCAGCCCTTGTTTGAAATCGTGGACCCGGCGCGTCTGATGGTCGAAGCGCTGGCCTACGACGACATGCGTGCGGCGGGCATCGCAAGTGCCACGATCGGCCTGCCGCAGGGCAACAGCATTGCCCTGCGCTTCGTGGGTGCGGCGGGCCAGTTGCGCGATCAGGCGTTGCCGCTGATGTTCCGCGTCGATGCCTTGCGTGCCCAGGAGGCTGGCCTCGCGGTGAATCAGCCGGTGCGGATTGCGGTACAGACAAAGGACAAGCTTGCCGCTATCGCGATTCCGGCCGCAGCCCTCACACGCAATCCGTCGAACCAGCCGGTGGTCTGGGTGCATACCGGCGCCGAAACGTTCGCGCCGCGCAGCGTGCGCACGGCGCCGCTTGACGGTTCACGCGTTGCGGTCACGGCCGGCCTCAAGGACGGCGATCGCGTCGTCATCGAAGGCATGCAACTGATCAATCAGGTGCGCTGACCATGTTCGCTTCCCTGCTCGATGCGAGCCTGCGCAACCGCCTCTTGGTGCTGGCCGCTGCTGCGATGTTGATGGGCTATGGCGCCCTGATGCTCAAGCGCACGCCGGTTGATGTGTTTCCCGACCTCAATCGCCCCACCGTCACTTTGATGACCGAGGCTGGCGGCATGGCGCCAGAAGAGATCGAACAACTGGTGACGATCCCGCTCGAAGCGGCGATGAGCGGCATGCCCGGTGTGGTGAGCGTGCGCTCGACCTCCAGCGCCGGCCTGGGTTTCATCTATGTGGCCTTCGGTTGGAGCACCGATATCTACCATGCGCGCCAACTGGTGTCCGAACGCCTGAACCTGGTGCGCGAGCAGCTGCCGCAAGGCATCACCACGGCAATGGGGCCGGTGTCGTCAATCATGGGCGAGATCATGCTCATTGCGCTGCCCTACACCGATGATGCGACCGGCAGCCTGCCGATGCGGGTGCGTGAATACGCCGATTGGGTGCTGCGCCCGCGCCTGCTCAACCTGCCCGGCGTGGCGCAGGTGATTCCGATTGGCGGTGCGGTGCGCCAGTTTCAGGTGCAGCCCAACACAGCACGCATGGCTGAACTGGGCGTGACGCTGGAGCAGGTCGAAACCGCCTTGCGCAATTTCTCCAACAACGCCAGCGGCGGCTTTCTGGAGGTCAACGGGCGCGAGTATCTGATCCGCACACTCGCGCGCACCGCTTCGCTCGATGATCTCGCTTCCATCTCGGTGAGCCCGCACGAGAGCAAGGCGGTGGC
>CAYUEG010000255.1:1355-3079 GCA_964443245.1 uncultured Burkholderiales bacterium
CGCACGACCCATCCCTGATTGAGGTCATCAGCGCCGCAACGATGGAAGTGCGCTCGGGCATTCTGGTAGCGACCGTGATCATCTGTCTCGTGTTCGTGCCGTTATTCGCCCTGCCGGGGATTGAAGGCAAGCTGTTCACACCGCTCGGCATTGCTTACCTCACGGCCATCCTGGCAAGCCTGGTGGTGTCGATCACGGTGTCGCCGGTGCTCGCTTACTACTTGATGCCGGGTGCCTTGAAGGGCGCGCATGGTGATGCCGCGCTGATGGTCTGGCTCAAGCGCCGTTACACCGCCGTGCTGGCACGCGTGCTGACGGTGCCACGCCTTGCAGTAGGCGTGGCCGCCCTGACAGCGATGGTGGCGGCGGCGAGTGTGCCTTTCTTTCCGACGACTTTTTTGCCGCCATTCAACGAAGGCTCCGCCCTGGTTGGTCTGCGCCTCAACCCCGGTGTGACGCTGGCCGAGTCGGTGCGCATCGCGCGTCTGGCTGAGGTTGCGGTGGCGGCAGTGCCGGAGGTGGAGCATGTGGGGCGGCGCTCGGGCCGTGCCGAGCTCGATGAACATGCCGAGGGCGTGCATGTCAGCGAACTCGACCTGCAACTGAAGCGGCTGGGCCGGCCGCTCGACGCGGTCTATGCCGACATCCGCTCGCGCCTGGCAGGCCTGCCGGTGGCGCTCAACATCGGCCAGCCAATCTCGCACCGCATCGACCACATGCTCTCGGGAGTGCGCTCACAGATGGCGATCCGCGTGTTTGGTGATGATCTGGACACGTTGCGGGCCGAGGCCGAGCGCTTGCGCCAGGCGCTCGCCCAAGTGCCAGGGATGGCGGACCTCGAAATCGAAAAGCAGGTGCTGTCGCCCCAAATCAAGGTGCGCGTCGACTACGCGCGGGCGCAGCAATACGGGTTATCCCCGGCCGTTCTGACGCAAGAGTTGCAGGCCCTGGTCGAGGGCCAGCGCCTGGGCCAGATTGTTGAGGGCAACCGCCGGTTCGCGCTGGTGTTGCGCCTGCCGGAATCACAGCGCGGGCTCGAAGGCCTGGCTGGTTTGTTGATCGAAACGCCCACCGGGCGCGTACCGCTGTCGCGTCTGGCCACGATTGAAGAGAGCGATGGCCCCAACCAGATCAGCCGCGACAACGGGCGCCGCCGCATCGTGCTCTCCGCCAATGCGCAGGGCCGTGCCCTTTCTGCGGTGGTAGCCGATGCGCGCAAGGTGATTGCCGAGGCACGTCTGCCGGAGGGCTACAGCATCACGTTCGAAGGCCAGTTCCAGGCGCAGCAGGATGCCGCACGTCTGATCGGCCTGCTCTCGCTGGCCTCGCTGGCGCTGGTGGTGCTGGTGTTGTATTCGCGTTACCAGTCAATGACGCTGGCGTGGCTGATTCTTGCGAACGTGCCATTGGCGTTGATCGGCAGCGTCGCTGCGTTGTGGCTATCCGGGCAGCCGCTTTCAGTGGCATCCCTGATCGGCTTCATCACCCTGGCGGGGATTGCCACCCGCAACGGCATTCTCAAGGTGAGCCACTACATCAACCTGTGCCGGTTTGAGGGGGAGATGTTTGGAGATGCCATGCTGCTGCGCGGCTCGAACGAGCGCTTGGCCCCGGTGTTGATGACGGCCGCCGTGGCGGCACTTGCACTCGCCCCGCTGCTGTTTGATGCAGAAGCGCCGGGGGCCGAGATCTTGTATCCGGTGGCGGTGGTGATTTTCGGCGGC
>CAYUEG010000256.1:0-3065 GCA_964443245.1 uncultured Burkholderiales bacterium
CGAAAAAGCCCGAGAGTCCCTCAGAATTGTTTTGCATTCAACATCAATCCAAAGGGTCCGGTACTTCAATCCATCTGAAAAAAGAAAGCCGCCTTGAAGCGCAGCACTACTGGTTTTACATGCCATTCGCATGTTAACCGAGCGACACCGCCGTTTGCGCGCCGAGCAGGCCGGCGGTGCGGTGCGAGGCAGAAATGCCAAAGCCACCCGAAGGTGGCCTTGGCAATTTGGTGGAGCCGGGGGGAATCGAACCCCCGTCCGCAAGTCCGCTACAGCAAGTTCTACATGCGTATCCTGTCTATTTGGTTTTAACCACGGTCTTAGCCAACAGGCAGGCCGGACAATGGCGAGTCACCTAGATTTAAGCGCGCACCAAGTAACCCGATGCGAACCGATTCCCTGTAAATGACGCTACCGTGAGTTTTAAGGCTCACCCGGCCCAGAGAACAACCGGTGTAGCGGCTTCGCTAGTTTTTTAGGCTGCGAGAGCGAAACGCTCGTCGTTGGCGTTTGTGGTTTTGCGGTTGGATTTACGAGGTAGCCACGCCTCGGCATGCCCTCACTGCTTTGTAACCCACGTCGAAACCGGGTCGGCCCCGTGTTCTTGGTGCGCTCTTCAAGCAACAGGAAACATCATTGTACGCCGCATGTGAGGCAATGATCTCCACAAAACAAGGGGGAGGGCCGGAAACATTCCAAATTCCCCCTGTTTTCCGCCGATGGCCTTCCCGCCCCCGCGCGTAAGCTTCCGGCCATGGGTAAAAAGGGCTCAACCACGTGCCCGAGAGCACATTGCCCTCAAGTTTCCGAACACCACACCGATATCGCCGGCACGGCGCGGGTAGCCACGGGAATGCCCCGATCTGGTGCCCCGCGCTTTCCTCTCATTCCTACAGGAGACACCCCCATGTTCGCTACCACCAAGCAAGCCTTCCTTTCGCTGCTCCGTCTCGCGGCCGCCGGCACGCTCGCGCTGGGCCTGAGCCTGCCCGCCACCGCTGCCACCGAGCACACGGCAAAAGTGAAATCCGCCATCGCCGACCTGCAGGCCAGCGCCACCAAGATCGGCGCCCCCAAGATCGAGGGTGAAGACCTCTACTTCGGCAGCACCAAGGTGAACGGCAGTTTTGACATCGTCGATGGCCTCAAGGCCCGTCATGGCGGCACCGCCACCCTGTTCGTCCGGAAGGGAGATGCCTTCATCCGCGTGAGCACCAATGTGATGCGGGACGGCAAGCGCGCCGTGGGTACGCAACTGGACCCGAACGGCCCGGCCATCGCAGCGATCCGCAAGGGCGCCGGCTATTACGGTGTGGTGGACATCCTGGGCAAGCTGTTCGATACCGCCTATGAACCGATCCGCACGGCCAAGGGTGACGTGATCGGCATCTACTACGTCGGCTATCCCCTCGAGTAAGCCAGAACCGGGTACAACGGGCAGCGCCGCCAGGGCGCTGCCCGGCCATTCCATCAACAGGACAAACCATCAGGAGACATCCCGTGCAGGCTTTCCATCTCACCGTTGGCAAGAAGGTCGGCTTCGGCTTCGCTGCCATGCTTGTCCTTGCCGCGATTCTCGTGGCGGCGTCCAACTTCGCACTCCACAAGTCGGCAGATCGTTTCAACGGGCTGATCGCGAGCGAATCGACAATGATGCGTCACGCGGAAAATGCCAAGATTGCGCTGCTGGAATCACGCCGCAACGAGAAGGACCTCTTCTATGCGGATGACCCCACCCTCGCCAACGACGCGACCAGGGCCATCACCGAATTCGTGGCGCAGGGCGAGGCGCTGGCGAAGATTGCCGCGCAGGCCGGCGCTCCCCGTCTGGCGGAATCGGCCGGCAAGCTGCAAGCCGCCGCCAGTGAGTATCGCGCCAAGCACAAGCTGTTGCTGCAGGCACCTGTGGGCCAGGAACGGATGATCGCGGCCGTGGCAGTCAGGCGATCGGCCAAGGCGGCAGAAACGCCACTGGATGAGTTCATCAAGGAATCGGCGGTCCGCATCAAGTCCGAAACCGCGGCCACGGTCAGTTACGGCGAAATGGTCTCGAAACTGCTGGTCGGCTTCGGCTTGCTGGTGATCCTGGCGGGAACAGTGCTTGCAGTGGTCATCACCCGCGCCATCACCCGGCCGCTGGGCCGCATGCAGGCTGTCATCGCCGAGGTGGAATCGACGGGAGACCTCTCCAGGCGCGTGGGCATCGATTCAAGCGATGAAGTAGGCCGTACCGCACAGTCCTTCGACAAGCTGATGGGAACGCTCCAGAGCGCCCTTGGCGAGGTGCTGGCCAGCGTCGGGCACGTCTCCGATTCGGCCCGCACCCTCGCAAGCGCTTCCGGCGAAGTGGCTGCCGGGTCCAATACCCAGAGCGACGCGGCTACCTCGATGACCGCCACCGTCGAGGAGGTTACCGTGAGCATCAACCAGGTTTCCGATGGGGCGCGCGAGGCACTGGAGCTTTCGCGTCAGTCCGGTGATCTCTCCAACCAGGGCGGCACGATCATCCAGCAGGCCGCCTCGGAGATGATGAAGATTGCAGAAACCGTGCGCGTGACTTCCGACAAGATTGGTGATCTGGGCCGCAAGTCCGACGAAATCTCCGGCATCCTGAATGTCATCAAGGGCGTGGCCGACCGGACCAATCTGCTTGCCCTGAATGCCGCCATCGAGGCCGCGCGGGCGGGCGAGCAGGGCCGCGGGTTCGCGGTGGTGGCCGACGAGGTGAGACAACTGGCCGAACGGACCACGCGCTCGACCGAGGAGATCACCCGGGTAATTGAAGACATGCAGGCCAGCGCCCGCAACGCAGTGGGTGCCATGAGCACCGCCGTCAACCAGGTGGATGGCGGCGTTGCACTGGCAAGGCGCGCCGGCGAGGCCATCACGCAAATCACCGACGGGGCCGGCAAGGTCATCAACGTGGTGACCAGCATTTCGAATGCGCTGGCCGAGCAGGCCACCGCCAGTAACGACATTGCCAGCAACGTGGAACGCGTGGCCCGCATGAGCGAGCAGAACAGCGCCGCGGCAAACGGCGCCGCAAGCGCGGCACAGAACCTCGA
>CAYUEG010000257.1:0-3038 GCA_964443245.1 uncultured Burkholderiales bacterium
GAATGCGAAAAGCTGATCGCCAATGAAGTGGCGCGCGGCATCCCGAAAAACCGCATCGTGGTCGGCGGGTTTTCCCAGGGCGGCGCGGTCACGCTGCAAGCGGGGCTGCGCCACGCTGACCGGCTGGCCGGCCTGATGGTGCTTTCCAGCTACCTGCCGCTGGCCGCACACGTGGCGGGTGAAGCCGCACCGGCCAACAAGGACGTGCCGATCTTCATGACGCACGGCATCCACGATCCGGTCATCCGCCTGGAACGCGCCACCACCTCGCGCGACCAGCTCACCGGGCTGGGCTATCAGGTCGAGTGGCACGACTACCCGATGGAACACTCGGTGTGTCTGGAAGAAATCAGCGACCTGCGCGCGTGGTTCGGCAAGGTGCTCGGCTCGGCCGCCTGAACCGGCGAGACGACACCTAGCGGTAGGTGCCGTCCCACTCCCCGGCGTTCAGTTCGGCGGAGCGCCCGTCGGCCGACACGATCGGCCGATTGAGCGAAAACATGTTGTCGACGTTCACCACCGCGTAATCCATGTAGCCCAGCCGAGCCAGTGGCTGCATGGCGGCGGTATCGACCAGCCCGTCTTTCACGTACTTGTCGTCCACATACACCCCCACCACGAGGCCAAACACCACCGTGTTCGGATGCTTCGGATCGGTTGAGGGCAGTTCAAGCGTCTTCCACAGTTTGCATTCATAGGCGGCCGGGCTCTCTGCCACCCGCGCCGGCTTGACCATGCGCGAGGGTGCTTGCGTCACGCCGGCCAGGGCAAATTCGTCCACCCCGTGCGCCACCGGCGCGGAACTCATGTTCATCTGGTTGCGCAAGTCATAGGTGGCGAGCGAACAGGTGAACTCTCCCGTCTCTTCGATGTTGTGCAGCGTGTCCTTGTGCCCACCGGAGGAGAACAGCACGATGGGCGGGCGGTCGCTCACGGCGTTGAAAAAACTGTAGGGCGCCAGGTTGTGCACGCCCTCCTTGCTGACGGTGGAAATCCAGCCGATCGGGCGCGGCACCACCAGTGCCTTGAAGGGGTTGTGGCGCAGGCCATGGTTGTTGGCGGCAGTGTCGTAAAACATGATTTGCTGTGCGGGAGGAAGGAAGCGCGAAGCTTACCAGCCGGCGCAGGGTTCTCATCCGGTTCCCATCCTTGGCAAACCGCGTCGCTACAATTGCCCCAACCTACTGCGATTGGAGTTTCCCCTTGTCCACCGTTACCGAAGGCACCCTGCTCTGGCAACCCTCCCCGGAGCGTCTGAAAAAAGCCCAGCTGACCGCCTACATGGCCTGGCTGAAAGAAACGCGCGGCCTGGCCTTTGCCGATTACCACGCGCTCTGGCAATGGTCGGTGACCGATCTCGAAGCCTTCTGGGAAAGCATCTGGCAGTACTACGCGATCAAGGCATCGGCCCCGTACAGCAAGGTGCTGGAAGCGCCGACCATGCCGCGCACCAAATGGTTTACCGGCGCCAAACTGAACTACGCCGAGCACGCCCTGCGCCATGCGCAAGGCAACCAGCCGGCGATCATCTTCCAGTCCGAACTGAAGCCGCGCACGGAGGTGTCGTGGGATGACTTGAAGGTTCAGGTCGCGGCCCTGGCCAACACGCTCAAGGCGCTCGGCGTCAAACCCGGCGACCGCGTGGTCGCCTACATGCCCAACATTCCGCAAACCGTGGTGGCCCTGCTCGCCGTCGCCAGTATCGGCGCGATCTGGTCCTCGGCCTCGCCCGACATGGGGCACATTTCGGTGATCGACCGCTTCAAGCAGATCGAACCCAAGGTGCTGCTGGCGGTGGACGGCTATCGCTACGGCGGCAAGGACTTCGACCGCCGCGGCATCGTCGCCGAAATCATCGCTGCCCTGCCGTCGTTGCAAAAAGTTGTACTGGTGCCCTATCTGGATGAAGGCATCCAGGCCTCGGCGCTGCCCGCCACCGGCCCCGGCACCATGCTGTGGAAAGAGGTACTCGCCACCCCGGGGCCACTGGTGTTCGAGCAGGTACCGTTTGATCACCCGCTCTGGGTGGTCTATTCGTCCGGCACCACCGGCATGCCCAAGCCCATCGTGCACGGCCATGGCGGGACGGTGATCGAATCGATCAAAGCCAACGGCTTGCACCTGGATCTGGTCAAGGGCGACCGCTTCTTCTGGTATTCCTCGACCAACTGGATCATCTGGAACCTCCTGGTCAACACCATGCTGAGCGGCTGCACCATCGTTCAGTACGACGGCAACCCGGGCTACCCGAACATGGACACGCTGTGGAAGTTCGCCGCAGAGACCAAGACGGACGTCTTCGGCGCCAGTGCCGCCTACATTGCGCAATGCCTCAAATCCGGCGTGAAGCCGCGCGAGTGCGGCGACATCTCGCACATCCGCACGGTGGCATCGAGCGGCTCGCCGCTGCCGGTGGAGGGCTATCAGTGGGTCTACGACAACGTCAACAGCGATCTGCTGCTCGCCTCCATCTCCGGCGGCACCGACCCCGGCGCGGCATTCGTCGGCGCCTGCCCGATCCTGCCGCAATACGCCGGCGAGATGCAATGCCGCTGCCTCGGCGTGGCGGTCTACGCGTTTGACGATGCCGGCAAAGCGCTCGATGACGCCGTCGGCGAACTGGTCTGCACCCTGCCCATGCCCTCGTTCCCGCTCTACTTCTGGAACGACAAGGACGACAAGCGCTATCGCGAAAGCTACTTCGAGATGTACCCCGGCCTCTGGCGCCACGGCGACTGGCTCAAGATCACGCCACGCGGCGGCGCCATCATCTACGGCCGCAGCGACTCCACCATCAACCGCCACGGCATCCGCATGGGCTCGGCCGAGTTGTACCGCGTGATCGAGGATGTGCCCGAAGTGCTCGACAGCCTCGTCGTCGACCTCGAATACCTCGGCCGCGAATCCTACATGCCCTGCTTTGTGGTGCTCAAACCCGGCTTCACGCTCGACGCGGCACTCGTGGAACGCATCAAGTCACGCATCCGCAAGGACCTGTCGGCGCGGCATGTACCGAATGACGTCTTCGCGATTCCCGA
>CAYUEG010000258.1:0-3032 GCA_964443245.1 uncultured Burkholderiales bacterium
CGGCCATGCCGAAAATGATCGTTTCCATCGACGGTGTCGTCATCAAGGAAGTGCAACTCACGAAAGACCGCACCACGCTGGGCCGGCGCCCCTATAACGACATCGTGATCGACAACCTCGCGGTCAGCGGCGAGCACGCCGTGATGCAGATGTCCGGCATGGACGTGTTTCTCGAAGACCTCAACAGCACCAACGGCACGTACGTCAACGGCAAGGCGATCAAAAAGCAGCAGCTGCAGAACGGCGATGCCGTTGAAATCGGCAAGTACAAGATCAAGTTCGTGCACGAGGGTGCCAGCGAGACCTACGAAAAGACCACCGTCATCAACGCTGGCTCTGTGGTGGAGCCGGGCGACTCCCAAGGTGCCCCGCTGGGCAATGCCGCGATCAAGGTCATGTCCGGCACCGCGGCCGGCCGTGAAGTCCCCCTGGTCAAAGTGGTGACGACCATCGGCAAACCCGGCGTGGCGGTCGCGGCCATCACGCGCCGGCCCCATGGCTATGTGGTGGCTCTGGTCGAGGGCACGCAAAAGCCCACCATCAACGGGAATCCCATCGGGACCGATGCCGTGAACCTGCACCACGGCGACCTGCTGGAACTGGCCGGCACGCAGATGCAGTTCGTCCAGCACTGAGTCAAACCGGCCCGCGGGCCGTGGGCATGGCATCCATCGGCAGAAATGCCAAAAAAGTCCTTTCCGGCGTCCAGTCAAACGGGTAGCCTTCGGCAGTCGGTTGTCGCCTCGGATCCTTGAGGCTGAGGCAGCCAGTCCCCCTATTCAATGTGCCGGCAGTGCCGGCCATGCCACGCCAAAGCTGCCACATGAGGGTCCGTGTACTGGGGTGCTCTGGAGCCATTGCCCATGGTTGCCGAACCACCTCCTTTCTGCTCGACGACAACGTCCTGATCGACGCCGGCACCGGCGTGGGCGATCTGACGCTGGATGAGATGGCCCGGGTGGATCACGTCCTGCTGACCCATTCGCACCTGGATCACGTGGCCGCGCTGCCCCTCATGCTGGATGCCGTGGCTGCCCGCCGCATGGCCAGCGGCGCCGCTCCGCTGCAAGTCCATGCCCTGCCCGGCACCATCGCCGCGCTCAAGGTGCATATCTTCAACAACCTGATCTGGCCCGATTTCTCCGCCATACCCAGCGTGGACACGCCGCTCATGCGCTTCGTCTCCATCGCCGTTGGGGAGGTGCTCCATGTCGGCGGCAAGGCGGTCGAGGTCTTGCCTGCCGTGCACACCGTGCCGGCGGTCGGTTTCGCCGCTGCGAGCGCCTCGGGCCACTGGGTCTTCAGCGGCGACACCGGGCGCAACCCGGCATTCTGGCAGCGGGTCAATCAGTTGCCAGTGGCCCTTCTGGTGATCGAAACCGCCTTCAGCGACCGCGAGCACGCGCTGGCGCAGCGCAGCCTTCACCTGGCCCCCGGCCTGCTGGCTCAGGAACTGGAGCAGATCGATACAAGCCAGCGCTATCCGATCTACATCACCCACACCAAGCCTGCGGAAACCGGCCTGATCATGGAAGAGATCCGCCGTTTCGACGAAGCGCCCCACCGCTCGACCGATGCGCGCCACGACATCCGGTGGCTCAGCGCCGGGCAGACTTTCGAACTGTGACAAAACCCGTCGCCTGACGGTGGGGTGACAAAAAATGTCAGCCACTTTCCGTGGCATGGGTCACCAAATGTCACCAGGTCCGAGTAAAGCGTGAAAAAGACCTCAAAAACGGGGGCATTTCCGGCTGGCACGGGGTCTGCTCATAGGGACGTGTACACCCTCCCAACCTCGCCTTCCAAGGAGTTCTCCATGAAATTCAATCGTGCCGTCCAAAAAGGTTTCACCCTGATCGAACTGATGATCGTGGTGGCCATCATTGGCATTTTGGCTGCCGTTGCGCTGCCCGCTTATCAAGATTACACGGTGCGCGCGCGCGTGACTGAAGGCCTGACACTGGCGGGCTCCGCCAAGACGGCCGTTTCAGAAAACGCGGCCAACGGCGCACCCTTTGGCAATGGTTGGGTCCAGCCGACCCCCACCACCAACGTTCAATCCGTGACGATGGCCTCCAACAACGGTGAAATCACGATCACGTACACCGGCCGTGTGGGCGCGGGCAACCCAACGCTGGTGTTGGCACCGCGCGATGGCGCCAACGCGCTTCAAGAGAATGTGGTGCCCACGACGGGCTCGATTACCTGGTTCTGCAATGCACAAGGCGCCAACGCATCGCGTGGCACGGCGGGCACGCTGGCACCCCGATTCGTGCCTGCGGATTGCCGCGGTTAAGATCTTCGAGATTTCGAATAGGGCGCGCAAGCGCCCTATTTTTTTACTCGTTCCAAGTTAGGCCTTGACCATGCGAGTGCACGCGATTCAGGCGCCGTCGGCGGCATTGCTGGTGCTCCTGGTGCTCAACTTTGTCTGGCCACGCAGCGTGCTGCCCTCACTCATGGTGACGCCGTTCCTGATGGGGGCTGGTACCCTGGCGCTGTCCGGCCTTGCCTTCCGGCCGGAGTTGTCAAGAGCCACCGGCGCCTGGCTGGCCATGTCCTTGCTGGCCATTGGCTTGAGTCAGCAGCCGGAACCACTGGCTCTGATCGCCTTGGCCGCGGCGGCCATCGGGGCCTGGATCGCAATCGCTCTAGGACAAGAGTTCGACGCCCGACACGATTTGCTGACCGGCGTGATGTGGGCCTTGGTAGCGGGCATGGTGATCAACACGCTGGTCGCAGGCTTGCAGTACGTCGATGTGGAGCGCGCGCTGTACCCCTGGGTCAGTCAAAACGCCTCCGGTCGGCCTTATGGCAATCTGCGCCAGGCGAATCATCTCGCCACGTTCTCGACCATCGGCCTGTTGGCGGTCTGGTGGCTGTATCGCGAGGCTCGCTTGTCGGTGCGCATGGTCTGCACGTTGGCGCTGCTGGCGATCTTGGGCGTGGCATTCTCGGCGTCACGAACCGGGCTGCTCGAGTTGGTGGTTCTCTCAGGGTTCATGTTGCTTTGGCGCAAATCGGCAAGGCCC
>CAYUEG010000259.1:0-3005 GCA_964443245.1 uncultured Burkholderiales bacterium
GCCCGGCGGGGATTTTCAGGGGGGGCGTGCAGCCCTGGAAGCCGACCTCAAGCGTGCGTTTCCGTTCCTGCCGCAGGATCATCTGGCCGGCATGGTGCGCCGCCATGGCACCCTGGCCTTTGATTGGCTCGATGGCGCCACCCGCATCGGCGATCTGGGTGAGCATTTCGGTGCCGGGCTGTATGCCGCCGAGGTCAACCACATGGTGGCAACGGAGTGGGCACAGGACGCAGATGACGTTATCATTCGACGTAGCAAATGCGGTCTTGTCATGGATGATGCACAAAAAAGACGCCTCGGCGACTACATGAACGAGCAATGAGCCAGCAATGAAACCTGTCACCGCTATTCCTGCCGGACAGTTGGCCCGCATCAAGGGCGTGTTTACCGACGTGGACGATACGCTGACGCGCCATGGACGCCTTGCTGCCGAAACCTATACCGCCCTGCAATCGTTGGTGGACAAGGGTTTGCGCGTGGTGCCCGTGACCGGCGGGCCGGCCGGCTGGTGCGACCACATGGCCCGCGCCTGGGGGGTGGATGCCGTGATCGGTGAAGGCGGTGCCTTCTACTTCCGCCAGGAGCCGGATAACGGCCGCTTCGTGCGCCGCTTCTGGTTTGACGAAGAGGAAAAGCGCAGCCGCCGCCAGATGATGAAGGCCGCGCGCGAAGCCCTCTTGACCGAGCTGCCGGGGGTGCGCTTGTCGTCGGACCAGGGCTATCGCGAACTGGATCTGGCGATCGACCTGAAGAATGTGCGCGGCAACCCGATCCCGCAGGACATGCACGACGACATCATGGCGATTCTGCGGCGCCGCGGCATGATGTCGAAGAAAAGCTCGATCCACATCAACGCCTACTTTGGCGATTACGACAAGCTTTCGATGGCCAAGCTGATGGTGCGCGAGCTGTGGGATGAAGATCTCGACGCCACCAGGGAAGAATGGCTGTTCATCGGCGATTCCACCAACGATGCCGGCATGTTCGAGTTCTTCCCGATCTCGGTGGGTGTGGCCAACGTGAACAAGATTGTGGCCAACCTGCCGGTGCCGCCCGCGTACGTCACCCCTTCCGAAGGCGGTGCGGGCTTTGTCGAAATGGTGCGGGCGCTGCTCGCAGCGCGCTAGCCACCCGTCTTTCCCGCGCTGCCGAGCTTTTTATTCCGGCAGCGGAATCCCGGTAATCGCCTGATAGAAGCGGATGACGGCATTGTCATCTTCCGCTGCATGCCCCAGCGCCAACGTGGCCTGAAACACCTGATGCGCCTGGCTGCCCAGCGGCACCGGGGAGTGCAGGGATTTGGCCAGGTCCAGCGCCAGCCCCACATCCTTGGTGATGATCGGTACAGCGGCCGTCACCGTGCGATCACCCGCCAGAATGCGCTGCATGCGGTCGCCCGCCATCCAGCTCTGGCCTGAACTGGCCATCACCACCTGGTAAATCTTGTGCGGGTCCAGCCCGGCCTTGATGCCCAGCGAAAATGCCTCGGCAGCGGCCACCGAGTTGATGCCCGCCATCAGGTTGTTGACCAGCTTCATCTTCGAGCCGTCGCCAGCGGTGTGGCTGACGACAAAGCGCTTGTCACTCATGGCCGCGAGCACGTTCTCGCAGCGGGCGAGGGCTTCAGCGGGCCCGGCCAGCATCATGCTCATGGTGCCGGCGGCGGCGCGCACTGGCCCGCCGGAAATCGGCGCATCAATCATCATGATGCCGCTCTCGGCCAGTTGCGCGGCAATGGCAATCGTGTCTTCCGGTGCGATGGTCGAGCACATCAGCACGCAGCCGCGCGGGTTCGCGTTGCGGCCCATGCCGGCGACGAGGCCCGTGCTTGCATCTCCGGAGATACCGAAGCACACCTCCCGTGTTTGCTGCGCATTGACCACCACTGTCACCACGATATCTGCCTGCGCTGCGACCTCTGCCGCCGAAGCGCACACCGTGGCACCGGCGGAAGCGGCCACCTGGTTGCGCTCCGGGTTGATGTCTCGCACAAACACCGCAAAGCCGGCGCGCAGCAGCGCCTGCGTGATGCCAAAGCCCATGGCGCCGGGGCCGATTACGCCTACAGATTGCGTCATGCTGATCTTCTTTCTGGTGAAAGGCTGGATAAGGCCTCTATTGTCAGGCAGAACCCCCTTCATCAATTACAAGAGGCTTCCAATTTCGATCGCAACACCTACTGGGGAAACTTCCCTTCAGAAAACTAGTACTTTGGACAGGGACGAATGGCGTTCTTATCGAACTTTTTAAAGTATTCCGGCGAATTCCAATCTCTCTGTGCTTTCATGTCCAGGGTAATCAGCGACGGCTGAGCCTTGTACCAATAAGCTCGCAGCAGATTGAACGCAAAACCATCTGGAAATTCCTGCGATCGAATCCGTCTCCAGTCGCTTCCGGAGTGTTCGTAAAACAAAAACCTTGAGTCGGGATAGCCGTAGCGCCGACACTCTTCGCCAGTGTTCAGATATGCCACCAAGTAGTGCTTGCCATTCACGGACTCCAAAACCACTGGATCAATATCTGCAATCCAATGAATCGCGCTGCCAGGCATGGCAAATTTGATTTCCTGCTTCAGTACTGCCCCGTGATGTCCGATCTCACCGAAGCGTTCTCGAACCATGCGCCGCTTGATCACAATCACCGATCCATCGGACAGCTTGACCTCTTCCTTCCAACTGCGTGATACATCGCATCCCATCATCACCAGACTCCCCAGGATGACCACGCTGAGACGCACGAACAACTTCTTGCTCAATCCAATGCGATTTGCTACAGACCGCTCAAGCATGCCGCTCTCCTGAAACCCGCTCCCAGAGCGGTTCTACGAAAAAATCGGGGTCTGTCCCCTATTGTTCCTCAAGTCCGTGAGCCATGTGAGTTGCTTCCTACTTTGAATTGGTTGAGGGAAGTTGGGGAAACGGTCCCGTGTAAGAACCCGCGCATGGCCTGCTTAGATCTTTGTTGAATTTCTTAAACCATTCAGGCGGATTCACATCTTGCTGACG
>CAYUEG010000260.1:0-2971 GCA_964443245.1 uncultured Burkholderiales bacterium
GATCACGCCGACCAGACGAGCCCAGGGCACAACCCGATCCATGTCGGCGAGAAACTTCTCCCGGCGGCTTCGCTTCCTCTTCAGGGCGAACTCGGCGCTGGCAAAGCTGCGTTGGCTCATGGTCGTTTCAAGGGCTGTCGCGGTTCGTTCAGGCATGCATGCGGCATGCCTGTTTTGGTGAATTGATCAGCGTTTTCCTAGCCAAAAAATCGAATCGACCAGTGTCGCTCGTTGAGCATACGCAGCCTAACAAGCCGGGTCTCCTCGCGGGCCAGCAGTCCTTAGAGAGCAACTGTTCAGTGACCTGCCTTTGTGGTGTTGAAAGTCAAGCGCCGAGGCGGCCACTCAAGAGTCGAAGTTTTATCGTCAACAAGACGCAGCCCGCAACTGGTCGAGAACACCCAGCCATAAGGTTCAGGCTTGATGCATCTCACTCCCTTGAAGTTGCCGCGATTGCGAATTTCCACCGGATTCTTGGCGAGAATTCCACGTATTTGTGCGGGGTTCCCAGCACCTTTTTCGATTTTCGACCAAGCGTCGCGCGTGATTGTGATAATTACCATGCCGGCTGTGGTGGGCACGGGTTTTCCATAATGATAGTCCCCTACCTCCACACCATTAGCCTTAGTCCATTCCTCTCGCGCTTCAGTGTAAACCTTCGCCAGAAAATCGCCGAATTGCTTCTTGATGAAATCCGTTTCATTATATACGCTACCAGGGACCTTTTTTTTCGGGTCCAAGCGACCGCCGTATCCATCTGCAGCGAGTTTCTTTGCCATTACGGCAAGATCAGTCCGCACCTTGAAGGATTTTGAATGTAGAATCTGTTGCTCCCCGGTAAGAGGCTCTATATTCCCCTTATCTTTCCCTTCTTTGATTATTTGGGGAGTAATTTGCTCATTGAGTAAGCTCACGATTGCATCGTGACAATCCGCGACTGTGCGCGGGTCTAGGCGGAGTCGGAAAATGTAGTCGCTGAAAAGTTCAAAGACTTTCATGATTTTGCAAGAAGTTGCATTTAGGCTTTGTGTAGGATAAGAGCAAAGCAGAGAGAAAACCTCATCTTGGAGCATGCAGCGGCATAGAGAGTCCGGTACGGTACTAGTCTTCGATTTGCAACCATTTGTGCCGAGCTGGGGCTAGGCAGCGTCCAACCCCGACAAAGCCGCCTTGGCCTCTTCTCCGCCTCCTTTATCTTTCGCCAGTCTCCCACCGGGTCTCAAATGTGATGGGCGAGGCTCGCCATAAGGCGGTGATGGCGAGTGACGATGATGTGTCTGGAACGCCAACGTATGCCGTAGAGCGGCTTGGCATTGATGGCGCCGTTATCGAATTCGACCACCACGACAATGGCTTTAAACGCCGTCAACTCGGGAGGCTTACCGCCTGACGGGCCCATCACGGTGATGAACCACTTGGCGTCCTTGCCCTGCACGAACTTTCGGAAAGCGCGCCAGAATGAACTGGTGTCGACCGCCAGGCTACCGGTCTGCCGATCGAAGCCTGTACCTTGCATCCATTGCTGAAAGTCGAGATAGAAGATGAATGACTTCTGCGAACTCGATTTGAGGTTCTGCAAGAACTTTTTCAGGCCGATCATGGTGTACGCCGTCGCGTCAATGAACGAGGATGATGTTGTCAGCATCGTGAAACAGGGTCTAGGCGAGGTCGACAGCAACACTGTGCAGATCCGATACTTCACAGAGCAGTCCATCTTGCATAGCGGTTAGTGTTCATTCCGGCACACCTCGGCACCATGATCGCACCTGCAGTTGGCAGCAAACGCATGGCGTTCTGCGCCTCCCACTTTCCGCGTGACGACGAATACCGTGGCCTTTGCCAGGCCGTCTCTCATGGGATGCAGCGGCCATTCCGGCTCGAGGTGCCCGGGTCCGGCGCGCCGCTGACTTACCGCATGGACGTCGTGATGTTGGGCACGGCCATGGTGGCGCGCCTGACCACCTCGGCCATCGAGGTGGCGATCGGCAAAAGCACCGCGCCGGAAGACAACATCGTCGTCGAGATCATGGTCGACGGAGGTGGGTTCTTCGCTGAACAAGCCGGCAGCCGGTTGCGCGTCGAACGCGGGCAGGCCATGATCTCCATGGGCGCCGTGCCGCGCAGCAACCGGGTTGACGATGCCGCGGTCGTACTGATACTGCAAATGCCGCTTCGCAACTTCACGCCCCTGGTAAAGGGGCCGCGCGAGCGGCCCTTGCGCCTGCTGGACGCGGGCACACCGGGCTTGTTGACCTTGCAGCACTATCTGCAGTCGGTGCTCGATGCGCCAGCTCTCGATGCACCGGGCCTGCTGCGATTGATGTCGGACCAGTTGCGAGACCTGTGCATCGTGCTGATGAGCACCGCCTGGCCCGGCACGAAGAGGCCGAATGGCCCGGCTGAGTGGTCGGCAGCCGCGCGGCATCTGGTGGCGCAGCGGCTTGCCGACTCCGAAGTCGACGAGCACCGAGTGGCCCGTGACCTGGGTATCTCCGGCAGCTACCTGCGCAGGCTGTTCGCAAGCGACGGGGGCTTTGCAGCCTACGTCCGGCGTGAGCGCCTTGACCGGGCGCAACTGATGCTGCGCGACCCGGCTTTCGCGACGATGCGCGTCATTGAAATCGCCCAAGCGTGCGGCTTCGGTGATCTGTCGACGTTCAACCGCCGGTTCCGCGAGCGCTTCGGCATTGTGCCCAGTGCCGCACGTAGCGTGGCGTCCCCGGCGGTGATGCCAGAGTCTGTCCTGGATTCCTCGCGCAAAGCCACGCCGCCCTGAGGCAGGGCGGCTGGGTGAACGCGCTCAGAACGCCGCGATCCCCGTGATCGCCCGCCCCAGGATCAGCGCATGGATGTCGTGCGTGCCTTCGTAGGTGTTGACCACCTCGAGGTTCACCAGGTGGCGCGCCACGCCGAATTCGTCGCTGATGCCATTGCCGCCGAGCATGTCGCGCGCGGTGCGGGCGATGTCCAG
>CAYUEG010000261.1:0-2969 GCA_964443245.1 uncultured Burkholderiales bacterium
TACTGGCGTCTTTGCCGTTCACCGCCGCAGTCGACGCAGTATCCAAACCGGTGGTCGCAGTCTGGAAATTTCCAGGCTGCGGCTCCTGCAAGGATTAGATTCCCCAACCTGGAGGCGAACGGATGTGCCACCCGGCTGGACGACACCGGCAACAACGCCGCCAGGAAGCGACTCGGCACCCCGGCCGAATTTGGCTCGTGCCACACCGCGCTGGTTGGCAGATTCGTTCCAGAGTTACCGCTAGGGTACCGGTTTAGTACTCTTGGTGGGATTCATTTTCATCATGCTACTGACCTGGAACCATTGGGGCACAAGGCTTTTCAGCCAACTGCCGGATAGAAAGTTGTCAAAGGCGGATTACGCGCCTCGCGTGCCAGAAGGCCGCCGTCGGCACGAGAATCCACTGCAGAAGCGGAGTCAGTCCGGTCCCAAGTAACGGGATTACCGGCATTGCATCGGCATAGGCCCAGCTGCCGCGCACTACCGTGTTCAGCCATTCGCTATATACGGTATAGCCCGCGCCGATTGCCACAGTGAACGCTGCCACGCGCGGGAGGCCTGCGTTTGGCCAACGACTATCGCCCGCCAGCAGAAGCGCGCACAGAATCGACACTGCCGCGATCAACAGGTCGCCCGCAGTGCAGTGCGCCACGGCGAACGCGATCTCGCTCCGGGTGCCAGTAGCCCACAGCGTGTAAAGCGGCAAATGCGCCACCTCCCATACAAGGTTGCCCAGCAACATCACCGCAAAGTAGTGCCGCAACATTGGCAACCAGGGCGCCGGCTCAGGGGAATTGCGTTTTGGACTCATTGGTTGATTATCCCTTGGTCGCGTGGTGGTACGTCGTCCAATGCATCAGAAGTTCCGCGTTATCCGGCGTATCTGCGGCTTGTTTGATCCATGTCATACGTTGCGCAAACAGGCGGGCGGAAACTGAATCTTCACACACGGCTGCGCCGTACATAACGGTGTGAAGCGAATTCCACTGCCCACCTTGAACCCACCACCACCTCGAAGACAACCGGAGACTTCTCATGAATACGATCAAAACCTTGCTCGCCAGCGCCGCGATATCTGCGTTTACCGTTTCTGCGTTCGCTGCCGAACCACCGGCACACAGCCACGACCACCCGCCCGGCAAGGCCGCGTCAAAAGGGGCGGCCTCCAAGGCCGGCAAGGAAAAGATGGCCGGTATGGATGCCCAGATGAAGCAAATGAAGGCCATGCACGAAAAGATGATGGCAGGCAAGACGCCCGAGGAGCGCCGCGCCATGATGGCCGAGCACATGAAATCGATGCGCGACGGCATGGCGATGATGGACAGCACCGGCGGCGGCATGTCCGGCATGGGTATGAAAAAGGGCGCCGAGCCTGGAGCGGGCATGTCGCACGAAATGATGGAACAGCGCATGGACATGATGCAGCAAATGATGAAAATGATGATGGAACGGATGTCTGCCAACGAAGCCATGCCGAAATAAGCCCACCCTTGATGACTCCTGCCTGAAGGAAAAAGTCCATGCAAACCGAACCTCATGAGCATCCACCGGCCTTCTGGAAATCCCCGGCCGGCATTGCCCTGTGCATCTTCGGGGCCGCGGCCGCCTACTTTCTGCTCATCGAGCATCGCGAACACCTGGCCGGCTGGCTACCCTATGCGATTCTGGCAGCTTGCCCGCTGATGCATGTCTTCATGCACCACGGGCATGGTGGGCATGGTGGGCCGCAGCAGAAGGCGCCGCCCGCGTCCGATGACAAAGGGCCGGCGCCATGAACCACGACACTGCTTCGGCGTATGGCCTGTGGTGGTTGGTCGCGATTAACTCCGCCATGTTCCTCATGTTCGCCTTCAGTTTCTTCAAGCCAAATACCGCGCGCGACTGGCGCACCTTCGGTGCCTTCGCCGCTTTTGTCGTAGCGCTGTTCGTCGAGATGTATGGCTTTCCCTTGACGTTGTATGTCATGGCGGGCTGGTTGCAAACACGCTATCCGAACCTTGACCTGCTGGCGCACAACTCCGGCCACCTGTGGTCTACCCTGCTGGGCGAAAAGGGCGATCCACACTGGGGCTTTTTGCACATCCTGAGCAACATCCTCATCGTCGCAGGTTTTTATTTGCTCGCAAAATCCTGGCATGTGCTGTATCACGCACAGCGCCTGCACGCACTGGCCACGGCCGGCCCGTACATGCGCGTCCGGCACCCGCAATACGTCGCCTTCGTGTTGATCCTTTTTGGCTTTCTGCTGCAATGGCCCACCCTGTTGACACTGCTGATGTTTCCGGTGCTGCTGATCATGTACGCGCGGCTTGCCGCCAACGAGGAGCACGAGATGAAGCAGCAATTCGGCGCCGCGTATGACCAATATGCCGCGCGCACGCCGCGCTTCATTCCGACGTTTGGGCAAGACACCCATCCAGCTTGACCCCGGTATTAGTCCAATCCCATGAGCGATCACGATCACCACCAGCATCACCGGGAGTCTGCGCAGGTGCATCATGCAACGCACCTGCGGACCGCGCCCGAAGCCGTTCCTCCTGCGTCGCCGCCCGGAACGATCTATACCTGCCCGATGCATCCGGACATCCGGCAACCGCAGCCGGGCAGTTGCCCGAAATGCGGCATGACGCTGGAGCCGGTGATGCCGGCGCTCGATGAAGGTGAAGACCCGGAACTCGCCGACTTCCGCCGCCGCTTCTGGTGGACCTTGCCGCTCACCGTCGTGGTCACCGCGATGGCCATGTTCGGGCATCAACTGTTTCCGCACGGGTTGCCCTATCAGAGCTGGATCGAACTGGTGCTCGCCGCCCCGGTGGTGCTGTGGGCGGGCCTGCCGTTTTTCGAGCGCGGCGCGAAATCGATCATCCATCGCAGCCCCAACATGTGGACCCTGATCGGCCTGGGCACGGGTGCAGCGTTCCTTTACAGCCTGGTCGCCACCATCGCGCCGAGCGTGTTTCCGGAGTCGT
>CAYUEG010000262.1:0-2959 GCA_964443245.1 uncultured Burkholderiales bacterium
GATTTCGACAGCGAGAAGGATGTGCTGCGGCAGTTCAACGTGCGGCAGCAGAGTACGCTCATCGCCTTCGACGGCGCCGAGGAACGGGCACGGGCCGTCGGTATCACCGACCGAGCCGCCATCGCCGCGCTCGTTGCCGAGGCACGCTGACCGCGATGGACCTGACCACGACTGCCCTCAGCTTCCTTGCCGGCGCGCTCTCGACCCTGTCGCCCTGCGTACTGCCATTGCTGCCGGCGATCCTCCTCGGCGCGACGGCACAGCACCGGCTGGGGCCGCTTGCCCTGACGGCGGGGCTGGCCCTGTCATTTGCCGGCATCGGCCTGTTCGTGGCCACGATCGGCTATGGCCTGGGGCTGACGGGCGAACTGTTCCGGGCACTGGGTGGGGTGCTGATGGTTGGCATCGGTCTCGTTCTGCTGGTACCCGTGGCCCAGGTCCGCTGGGCCGTTGCGGCCGGACCATTGCAGAACTGGACGGAGTCAACCTTCGGGGGCCTGTCGACCCGGGGGCCGCGCGGCCAGTTTGCGCTGGGCATGCTGCTTGGTGTGGTTTGGGCACCCTGCGTTGGCCCGACGCTCGGAGCGGCCTCGCTTCTTGCGGCGCAGGGCAAGGATCTGGGCAGCGTGTTCGCAACGACGCTGGTCTTCGCAGCAGGCGCCGCGCTGCCGCTCCTCCTGCTCGCCACACTATCCGGTACCGCATTGCGGGCATGGTCGCGGCGGCTCGCAAGTAGCGCGGGCTGGGGCAAACCTGTCCTTGGTGCCGTGCTGGTAGCTGTCGGTCTCCTGGTGGTCTCGGGCCTGGACAAGCTGCTGGAGGCCTACATGACCAGCGTGATGCCACAGTGGCTTGTCGAAGCAACCACGCGCTTCTGACCCTATCGCACAACCTCTGCCTCGGCGGACGACTGGCGGACCATTGAGGCAATCGCCGCCTCGGACCGACAGGCAGTATTCGCCGGGGCCTCCTCACACCCTCTGACGCTTTGGCTTTGGCACATGCGGCAGAAACAGACACCTCGGTCGGGCCCCGCCCGTCCCCCGGGGACGCGGCGCGGCAATCACGGTCAGGCGGCCCCCACCAGCGATGCGGCATACAGCCCTGACATCAGCGCGCCATGCACCGTGCCCGGATGATCATGCGATGTCGCCTCGCCCGCAAAGATCAGCCGCCCGTCCCAGTCGGCGCCACGCAGCGCCTTGCGGGTCTTGGCACTGGTCCCAACCGCGTTGAAGGAATAGGACCCGACGGCAAAGGTATCGCGCGACCAGCGGGTGATCTGCGCCCCGACCGGAGCCGGAAACGCCGTGCCGAACATGGCGCGCAAGGCCTGATGGGCAGCATCAACAGTGGCGGCATCATCCAGCGCTTCGAGTTCCAGCGCCTGCGCGGCTGCGTTGAAGCCCAGCAGCAGAGGTGCTCGCAGGGCAGCTGCAAGGCTGACCCATTCGGCCCAGTGCCCGTCCCGCGGCCCCAGCCATTCGATCCAGTCCACATCGGCGGGCCACGCAATGCGGTCAAACCGCAGCCAGCACTTGTTCAAGAGCCCCATGCCCAGCCCGTCAATCGCGGCCTGCCGCTCAGGCGACAGGCTTTCAGCAAGACGGACCGCCCCCGACTGCAGCACCCCCAGGGGCAGGGTGACAATGGCTTGATCAGCGGTCAGCACTTCTCCACTGGCAAGGCTTACGGCCACACCTGCCCTGTCGGGGCCAATCGCGGTGACGGCTGCGCCCATGCGCAGGGTCAGGCCTTGTGCGAGATGCATCGCAATCTGCTCGAAACCGCGCGGAAACAGCACATCACCGCCGCCGAACTCATCCCCATCGTCGAGGTGAAGGGCCGACGCCGTGTGCCAGTCGCTGCCATTCTCCTGTTCGACCGTGCTGTTGATGAAGTGCCGGACCAGCCGCCGCTCGGCAACATCGGCCTTGCGCCACCCATTTGAGGCAAGCACGGCATCTGCAAGCGAAAGGTCCTCGTCGCTGTCATCCACCGCTTCTCGGGCCTTTTCGACAAGGGCCTCGGCCCTTGCCATCGCCGTGGCAGGATCGAAGGACTGACCTGCCGCATCAAGTGTGAGGGCGCTGTCATAGGATGTGGGGACCCGCGCCGCACCCGCCTGATCGGCAAGTGCTGTCAGCGGATTACCCTCTGTGCCATGGATCCAGCTTGCCCCCATGTCGACAGGCAGGTCAGGCCAGAGGCGCGAGGTCCAGACGCGCCCGCCGATCCGGGTTCGTGCCTCGATTACCGTCACTTGGTGGCCTGCCGCCAGGGCAGCACGGGCCGCCGACAAACCGGCAATACCCGCCCCGATCACCAGCACAGACCGCCCGGTGGCCGCCCGCAATGGCACGGGCACAAGCAGCGCGGCAAGGCTGGCAAGCATTTTCCGGCGGGACATCATCGGGGCACCTTTCTGTGCTTTGAGCTGTCTTACCGCTACCAGCGCCCTGCAACCAGCTTTTCGACAGCCGTGATGCAACTTGGGCCAGCGGGCACCTCGAATCTTCCGGCACCGCGAAACGGTCGGATTTCACCGTGTCTTTGTTGCCGAAATCCGGGTTGCCCACTCATCCACGCCTGGGGTCGGCGTCGTGATGGCGGAAGCGCAGCGCGGTTCGAGGGTCACGACAATACTGAAGCAGCACCAAAGCAACCCGCTCCAGCACCCGCCCCCCTATCCTCTTATCCTTCCGCACACTCCAACGCCCTGCCCCCTTCCCCCCGGCCCCTTCTCCACGCGAGCCTCGCACCACTCCCACGCCTGCTATGCCTTGACCCTTGCAAAGAGGTCCCGATTGCATCTCCGGGCGCGCCCCTGCGCAACTGCCCGCCGCCACCAACTTATCCCCGCCCCCGAAACCTGCCGTATATTGCGCTCATCTTTCCGCATGAAAGCGGGGTCGCGACGAACGGTTCGGCGGGGAGAGATTGGGCGGATGGGGAGTCG
>CAYUEG010000263.1:0-2948 GCA_964443245.1 uncultured Burkholderiales bacterium
GGCGATCAAGGATGGAGTGGGCCGCATCGCCGATTGGGTCCGGAAAAATACCCGGTGAACGTCAAATCCGCGTAAGCCCGGCCCGGTAGACTCTGCCGGACGGTCGGGGTCCCTGCCAATCAAGTCGCCAGCCGTGCTGGCGGACGGTGGACTGCAGGACAGGAAAAAAAGGGACGGGGTGCGGTCCTGGAACCGTTGCGGGACAACGGTTTTAGGAGTTTTCAAGAAGAACTTCAGGGGGCGGGAATGGTGGCGCGCGTACTGTTGGTCATTGGAATGTTGCTTGCTTCGCCGGTGTCTGCGGCCGAGGGGGCAGCCGGTTGGTCTCCGCACATCATCACCTTGGGGCCGGTACCGATCGACTTCATTCTGTTTGCGGGCGTGCTGCTGGGCATTGCCTTGTTTCACCACCACACCTTCAATATCGCCGTAGGTGGCGTGATTGTGGTTACCCTTTACAAACTGATGGTGACCGGGTTCAAGCCGGGACCCGGTCTGGAGGGCTTGATTCTCCACATGGGGCATGAGTGGGTGACACTGGCCAACCTGCTCGGTTTGCTGCTCGGCTTCGCGCTGCTCTCCAAGCATTTTGAGGAAAGCAAGGTGCCGGACATCCTGCCGCATTATCTGCCCGACGACTGGAAGGGCGGGTTCGTCCTGCTGATCCTCGTGTTTGTGTTGTCCGCATTTCTGGACAATATTGCCGCAGCGTTGATCGGCGGTACCGTTGCAGCCGGCGTGTTCCGGCACAAAGTGCATATCGGGTATCTGGCGGCGATTGTCGCGGCGTCCAACGCGGGTGGTTCCGGCAGCGTGGTTGGCGACACCACCACAACCATGATGTGGATTGACGGCGTCAATCCGGTCGATGTGCTCGGCGCATACATTGCGGCCTTTACAGCACTGCTGTTTTTCGGCGTCGCCGCAGCGCGCCAGCAGCATGCCTACAACCCGATTACCAAGGATTCGCCGGCTGGCATTCCGGTCGATTGGGCCAGGTTGGGCATCGTCGGCTTCATCCTCATCGTGGCGATTGCAGCTAACGTTGCCGCCAATCTGAAGTTTCCGCAGGTGCTGGACCACTTTCCGGTCATCGGTGCGGCTGTCTGGGTCGCGATCCTGCTGGCTACGCCGGTGCGCAAGCCAGAGTGGTCATTGTTGCCTGATGCGTTCAAGGGCACGATCTTTCTCCTCTCGCTGGTGACAATTGCCTCGATGATGCCGGTCGAGCATCTGCCCGCCGCCTCGTGGCAAACCGCCCTTGGCTTGGGTTTCGTTTCTGCTGTCTTCGACAACATCCCGCTAACGGAACTGGCGCTCAAGCAGGGGGGCTATGACTGGGGTTTCCTTGCCTACGCGGTCGGGTTTGGGGGGTCCATGATCTGGTTCGGATCTTCCGCAGGGGTGGCGCTGTCAAACCAGTTCCCGGAGGCACGTTCGGTGGGGGCGTGGCTCAAAGGCGGCTGGCATGTTGCCATCGCCTATTTGCTCGGTTTCTTCGTGATGCTGGCCATTGCGGGCTGGCATCCTACCGAGAAGCGCGTGCGAGGCGCCAGTTCACCCGCGGCCGTGACAGCGCCCGCGTCGCCGGTTCCGGCGACGCCTCCTCGGCCTACCAGCCCCTCGGCAGAGCCGGCGAAAGGCGCAGCAGCAGGATCGTTGGCGGGCGATGGTCAGTCCCCTGTAAAGAAAGGCGACTAGGTTTCATGGCGAATCTTGCACCGACTTCGTTGCAACTGGTGGCAGCAGCTCTTTTTGCCATCGCCCTGGCGCACACGTTTGCGACCCCGGTATTTCATCAACTCGCCCACAAGCATCCGCACCACGCCGGCGCATTTCACCTGCTGGGCGAAGTGGAGGCGGTATTCGGCTTCTGGGCAATGATCCTGATGGTCTGCATGTTCTTTATCGTAGGGAAGTCGGACGCGTTGGCATACCTGGATACACGCGAGTTCACCGAACCCATGTTCGTGTTTGCCGTCATGGTCGTGGCCGCGAGCCGTCCGATTGTCGAGGCGGCAGCCCATCTGGTGCGCCTTGTCAGCGCGACGATTCCGGGACCACGTTCACTGTCACTGTTTTTCTGCCTGCTGGCGCTGGTGCCATTGCTCGGTTCGCTGATTACGGAACCGGCCGCGATGACCCTGGCGGCCATGCTGCTGCGCGACCGCTTCTTCGCAGCTGGCTTGTCCACCCGTCTGCGCTATGCCATCGTCGGTTGCCTGTTCGTCAATATTTCCATTGGTGGCGTCCTGACGCCGTTTGCGGCACCGCCGGTGCTGATGGTTGCAGCCAAATGGGGTTGGGACATCAGCTTCATGCTTTCCACCTTCGGCTGGAAGGCGGCAATTGCGGTTGCCGCCAATGCAGCGATTCTGGCCTTCGTGTTCCGGCGCGAAATCGTGGGTGTGTCGATTGAAGAGGCGCCGGCCGATCAGAGGATGTCCTGCCCGCCGCTGGTGACAGTGATTTCGCTGCTGTTCCTGTTCGGTGTGGTGTTCTTTGCGCACAACGCCGAGGTGTATCTTGGCTTGTTGATTTTCTTCCTCGGATTCGCACACGCCTACCCGCAATACCAGGATCGGCTGATTCTGCGCGAGGCTTTTCTCGTCGCCTTCTTTCTGGCCGGCCTGGTGGTGCTGGGCGGCCAACAGCAATGGTGGCTCAAGCCCTTGTTGCTGTCGATGAGTGAGACCCAGGTGTTTTATGGCGCAGTCGCGCTGACCGCCGTTACCGACAACGCCGCCCTGACTTATCTGGGGTCCCTGGTCGACGGATTGTCGGATGGGTTCAAGTACGCGCTGGTCGCAGGCGCAGTGGCTGGCGGCGGCCTGACGGTGATTGCCAACGCCCCCAATCCGGCCGGCTTTTCCATTCTAAAGGGCCATTTTGAGAACGAGGCGATCAGCCCCCAGGGATTGTTTCTGGCCGCGTTTCCGCCGACGATT
>CAYUEG010000264.1:0-2914 GCA_964443245.1 uncultured Burkholderiales bacterium
GTGGCGTGCGGGTTGGCCAGTTGCAGGTTTTCAAACACGCTGCCGGCAAACAGCAGGGTCTCGTGCGCGATCCGGTTTCTTGCATCAATGCCCCCGATTTCTAGTTCTGGCGTTAGTTTCGAAGACTAGCCGGAATGCCGGGGTCGCGCATCCTCAAGAGTGGTGAGAAACGGAGGGGGATATTGCAATGCAGCAAAAGCTTTCCGCCGCAGGGCTTTCGGGGCAAAAACCGGGAAAAGCTTGCGTGCAGTGCGCTTCTGCTATACCGTTAGCCCGCTTTGCGTTGTTCCGGCATGTTTTTGCAGCGACTCCAATCCGCCCCCAAGAACACAAAAACCATGGCTCTTCACGTTCCGCCCACCCCAGGAATTTCCGGGCTTGACCACGCCGTTGTCGCGGTGCGCGATCTTGATGCGGCGCACAAAACTTACGCCCGCATGGGCTTCAAGCTGGCGCCCAAGGGCGAGCATTCCACCGGCTCGACCAACCATAACATCATGTTCGAGAAGGATTATCTCGAGCTGTTGAACGTCCCCAATTCGAACCCGCTGCAGTCGTATTTCTTCGAGTTTTTGCAGCAGGCCGAGGGCTTGGCCGGCCTGGCGCTGGCCGGCACGGACCTCGCCGCCGCCTACAAGGCGCTGCACCAGAAGGGCTTTGATCCGACCCGCCCGGCAGACTTCTCGCGCCCGGTAACCCAAGGCAGCCAAAAGGGAACGGCTAAGTTTGCGCTGACTAACATATCGTCTTACACCACGCCGGGCGCGCAATGGTTCATCTGCCAGCACCTGACGCGCGATCTGGTGTGGCTGCCGGAACTGCAAAAGCACCCGAACGGCGCCGTCGGCATTGCGGCCGTAGCCTTCGTCGCCGATAACGTGGCCTACGTCTCGGGCGTGTATTCGAAGCTCTTCGGCAAGTGGCCGGAGCGCATCGACGAGGGGATGAAAATCGAAACCGGCGGCACGCCGGTGGCGATCTGTACGCGTGCTGCCTTGCAGCAAAAACTGCCGGGCGTGGAATTGCCCCACCGGCTTTCCGGCCCGCGCGCGGCGGCCCTGTTCATCCGCGTCAAGGACCGGCAGGTGGCCTTCAAGACCCTGCGCGACGGCGGGTTTTCGCCGCGCAAGCTGCCGGACGGCTCCTGCGCGCTGGATGCCTCCGCCGCGCATGGCGTAACCCTGGTATTCGGCTAAGCGGGCTTGCCCGGCATTGCCCGGCTACGCGGGCTCGATTCGCTACTTCAGCACCACTTCGCGCAAAAACGCGTCAATCGCCTTGGTGAGTTCGGCTTCGCGCTTGTCGTAGAAGTGGTCGGCGCCGGCGATGCGCACCTGCCGTGAGCCATTGTTTGAATTCAGCGCACCACGCCGCCGGCTTTCGGCCTTGAGTACCGGTTCGAGGTCGTTCTCACCGTACACGTCCAGAATCGGGAATTTGTAGCGCCGCATGGTCCATGAATAGCCGCCGGTGAGGCCCATCACAACCCAGGCCTGGTAGGGGGTCTGGGTGTGCTGTTTGTCCAGATATTCGTTCGCCATCCAGGCGCCCATGCTGTGGGTCACCAGCACGACCCGCGCATGGCCCTTGGCCTTGAGCCATTCAGCGGCGCGCACCATGCGCTCGGCAGCGTTGGGAAAGAGCTTGGGGTAATAGTCGTCCACCTGCGCTTCCTTGGCTGCCACCGGCATCTGCACTGACAGTGTGGTGTAGCCCATGTCGGCCAGGTTTGCGCGCAGGATGCCGATCACGCCGTGGTCCGGGTGCACGCCAACACCATGCACCAGCACCAGCGCCAGCTTCGCGTTTTTGGCTTCGGTGTAGAGGCCAAGGTATTCGCGGCCGCCGTTCTCGCCCGGGCCAGGCTTGAGCATCACCGCGTCTCCAACCACGACGGCGGGGACGACTTCATCGGCCCAGCGCTTTTCGCGCTCGAAGTCCTGCGCGCTGGCGAGCGTTGTCGCCATCAGGAATGCCAGGAATGCCGTGGCAGCGCGCAGGCTGACAGGGCGAGGGTCGGACGAAAAAGCGAAGGGGAATCGACGCATGGCATCACTCTTCATCAGGGTCGGGTGCTAACATCCTACATGGAAGATGGGCCGGACGGCCGCGCGGGCTAAGGGCAACCTGGTCTTCGAGGAAAGTCGGGGCACCGTAGAGCAGGGTACCGGTTAACGACCGGGCATCGCGAGATGACGACCAGGGCCACAGAGACGAGTCCTTGGACCACAGCGGGGCTTTTGTCCCGCTGTTGCCGTCCAAGGGGTGAAACGCGGCAACCTCTACCCGGTGCAACACCAAATAGGCACGCTGTGACGCGGCTCGCCGAGCGTGCGGGTAGGTGGCTTGAGCCGGCGGGTAACTGCCGGCCTAGAGGAATGGCCGTCATAGGAGCATGGTCCGCAAGGGTTGTGATCCCGTAACAGAACCCCGCTTACAGGCTTGTCTTCCAATGATTTCAACCTCATTACCGGCACGCATGATGTTTCCAGGATTTGCAGCGCAAGACTTTGCCGTCAACGGCACCACCATCCACGCGGTGCACGGCGGCAACCGCGCCGGCAAGCCGCTTTTGCTCCTGCACGGGCATCCGCAAACGCACGCCATCTGGCATCTGATTGCGCCGCGGCTGGCCGAACGGTTCTATGTGGTGGCCGCCGATCTGCGTGGCTATGGCGACAGTGCCAAACCGCCGGGCCTGCCGGACCATGCGAATTACTCAAAGCGCACGATGGCGCAAGACCAGGTTGACGTCATGCGCGCGCTCGGCTTCGATCGTTTCCTGTTGTGTGCCCACGACCGCGGTGCGCGTGTGGCGCATCGCCTGTGCCTGGACCATCCGGCGGCGGTGGAGAAGGCGATCTTCCTCGACATCGCGCCGACGCTGGACATGTACGAGCAGACCACCATGGCG
>CAYUEG010000265.1:0-2884 GCA_964443245.1 uncultured Burkholderiales bacterium
GGCACGCCGACTGCCTGTGCCGGCATTCTCGCAGCCACCGCCAGCAGATTCCTCAAGGGGCGCCCAGGGTTTCACATTCAGGTCGCTGAACTGGAGTCCGTCAAGCTCGGAAGTGCCTTGCTGGCACGGTCTCTGGATGTCGGCTTCGGATCACTCCACGTTGCGGGCGAAAACCCGGGTCTGCTGTTTGAGCGGCTCTTTGACGACCGTCTGTTCGTGGTAGCCGGCGCCGGACATCCGCTGGCTTCACGGAAGAAGATGTCACTGGAAGAGGCGCGCGGCCATCGATGGGTATTGCCACCCATGGACGGGCCTGTCGTGGCAGCGCTGCGAGGCGCATTCCGGCGACACAAACTGGCCATGCCTGACGCAGCAATCACCACAATGTCGTTGCTGCTTCGCTTCGAAATGGTGGCCTCCAATTCGCTCCTCAGCGTGATGTACGGTTCCGTGCTGCGCTTCGGTAAGGTACCGAAGTCCCTCAGCGTGCTGCCGATCGAACTGGATGACGGCATTCCCATCGGCATCATCCGGTTGCAGGGAAGAACCCTGGCACCAGGCGTGGACATGTTTGTGCAGGCGGCGCAGACGCTGGGCAAGGCCCTGCGCTCCATGAACTCGGCCCAGCTGGCACGAGACATGCGAGCCGGTCAGGCGTCTGCCGGCATTTGACCGTGCGCATGCCGGAGGTCAGGCGCTACCGCCAGGCACTACCTCTTGACGCTGGCCTCGCGCAGCACTTCGTCCGTATGCTCGCCCAGGCGTGGCGCCATGCGCACTGCAGGCCGGGCACCGTCAAACTTCACCGGCACGCCGGTAAAGCGCACAGTGCCGAGTTTTTCGTCCTCGACCGTCTCGAAGAATCCGGTGGCAGCAAGATGCGTGTCCGCCTGCAGGTCTTCAATCCGGTTCATGCGTGAGGCCGGGATTTCCAGGCGCTCGAAGATGGCCAGCCATTCGGTCGTGCTGCGGGTCCGCACGATGCTGCCGAGGAGTTCATAGAGGGGCACGATGTTGCGGGTGCGCTCGCTGATGTTGGCGTAACGCGGATCAGCTGCACAATCCTCCCTGCCCACTTCCTTGAAGAAGCGTTGCCAGTGAGCGTTGGTGTACGGCATGGCGCAGACGTGGCCATCGGTGGTCTGGAACGGGCGCCGCCACGGCGCCATCACACGCGGGTAACCCACCGGTGCCAGAGGCGGATCGAAGTGTTCACCATAGAGATGTTCAACGAGATTGAAAGCGACCATGGATTCGAACATGGGGATTTCGACAACACTGCCCTTGCCCGTGCGCTCACGGCCGAACAGGGCGGCGAGGATGGCGTGCGCAGCCACCTGGGCGCAGGTCTTGTCGGCCACGATGGTCGGGAAATACGCAGGTTGTCCAGTCTGCTTTTGCATCAGCGAAGCGTTGCCTGCCATCCCTTGCACAATGTCATCGTAGGCCGGCATGCCGCTGTAGGGGCCGCCTTCAACGAAGCCGTGCAGGCCCGCATAGACCAGACGCGGGTTACGTGCCATCAGGGTTGCCGGGTCGATGCCCAGTGCGGCCAGCTTTTGCGGCCGCATGCTGTGAACAAACACGTCCGCCGTATCGACCAGTTTGTGGAGGGCAGCGCGTGCGTCGGCCTGTTTCAGGTCAAGCACGATGCTGCGCTTGCTGCGGTTGGCGCCCATGAAGATGGTGGACATGCCGCGTTCCTTGTCCGGGCCGGTGTAGCGCGTGGAATCGCCTTCGGGCGGCTCGACCTTGATGACATCGGCGCCGTAGTCGGCCAGAGTCTGGGTGGCGAGCGGCCCGAAAATCACCGCCGAGAGATCGAGAATGCGCACTCCCGCAAGCGGAAGCGAGGAGCCAGGCGTGGTGTCGGACATGAGCAGGTTCGGCAAGGGATGGTGGAAACCCGCTCCCACCAAGGGTTGCAGGCGGGTTCCCGACCTGGGGATGAATGTTTACTTGCTGCCCGGAAAGGTGCCGGTCATCTTTTCGGCACGCAGGAAGTCGAAGTCGACCCCCTTGTCGGCCTGTGTCACCGTGTCGAGGAACAGCTTGCGATAGCCGCGGCCGGCCGTCGGTACGTTGACCGGGTTGGCCTTGGCGCGACGTGCCAGTTCTTCGGCCGACACCAGAAGTTCAAGCTTGCGTTGCGATACCGAAAGGCGGATGCGGTCACCGTTCTGTACATAGGCGAGCGGCCCGCCCACGGCGGACTCGGGCGTGACGTGCAGCACGATGGTGCCAAACGCCGTGCCACTCATGCGACCGTCGGAAATGCGCACCATGTCCTTCACGCCGGCTTTGGCGAGCTTGAGCGGAATCGGCAGGTAACCGGCTTCGGGCATACCCGGCGCGCCTTTGGGCCCGATGTTCTTGAGCACCAGCACGTCGTCGGCGTTGACATCGAGATCGGGCGAGTCGATGCGTGCAGCGAGGTCGGCGGCGTTTTCAAACACCACAGCGCGGCCTTCGTGCTCCATCAGCTTGGCGTTGGCTGCGGAGGCCTTGATGATGCTGCCTTCAGGGGCGAGGTTGCCTTCGAGAACGGCAATCGCGCCGTTCGGATAGATCGGGTTCTTGAAGGGGCGCACCACGTCCTGCTTGAAGCCGGGGCCTTGCGCTTCGAGTTCTTCGCCGAGGGTGCGGCCGGTGACGGTCATGGCATCCAGATGAAGCAAGGGCTTGAGTTCGCGCAGCAAGGTGGCCATGCCACCGGCGTGATGGAAGTCTTCCATGTAATGCTGGCCGGAAGGCTTCAGGTCGACCAGCACCGGGGTTTCGCGGCCCATGCGGTCGAGTGCTTTCAGATCCAGCTCCAGGCCCATGCGCCCGGCGATGGCGGTGAGGTGCACGATGCCGTTGGTCGAGCCGGCAATCGAGAGCA
>CAYUEG010000266.1:0-2843 GCA_964443245.1 uncultured Burkholderiales bacterium
CCGCCAGGGCGTCACGCAGTTGCGGTTTGTTGCGGTAGTCCATCTCGTGCTCTCGAGGTCCTTGTGGTTCAGGGTTCAGGGGTTCAGGCGGTGCCCAAACCGGCGGCACTCAGGCAATCCTTCAACTTCACCAGGCCGCGCCGCACCCAGGTTTTGACGGTACCCAGCGGCTCGCCCAGCTTTTCCGCCAGTTCGGTATGCGTCAGCCCCTCATAAAACGCGATGCTGACGGCACTGCGCTGCTTGTCGTCCAGCCGGCCCAGGCAGGTGGCAATGGCCTTCGCTTCGGTGGATTGCTCCAGCTGCTCCAGCGGCCCCGGGTCGGTTGATTCGACAGCCTCAAATACGGCGTCATCATCGGTGGCGTTTTCCATGTGCGGGCGCCGCAGCCAGTCGAGCGAGCGGTTGCGCACGATGCTGGTCATCCAGGTCATGGGGGCCGACAGTTGCAGCTTGTAGCTCTCGGCATGGTTCCAGATGTTGACGTAGCATTCCTGCAAAACCTCTTCGGCCCAGTCTTCTCTTCTGACTATACGCAGGGCAACGCCAAACAGTTTCGATGAGGTGCTCTGATACAGATCAGCGAATGCCGCCTGCGAGCCGGCATCGCGGCGCGCCGCCGACGCCAGCAGCTCCTGCAGGCGAATGTTCTGTTCCGGGCTGGTGGCCATGACGTCGGTTGTGAGTGCTTGCTTACGACGGATTGGCTGATGTCTTGGGGGTGCCTGCTGCGGGGGCCGCCTTGACGGCGCTGTTGCGACCCTGATCCCACAGCACATCGGCGACGCCGGCGTGACGGTTGAGAATGCGCGACAGCACAAACAGCAGGTCCGACAGGCGGTTCAGATACTGGCGTGAAAGCGCCGACACCTTTTCGGTTTCGGACAGCAGCACCACGCTGCGCTCGGCACGCCGGCACACGGTGCGGCCCAGATGGGCGAAGCTGGCCGCCCGGGAGCCACCCGGCAGGATGAAATTCTTCAGCGGTTCCAGGGTGGCGTTGTACGCATCCAGGTAATCCTCCAGGCGCTTGACCTGGCCTTCGGTGATGCTTTCAAAGCCCGGGATGGCCATCTCGCCGCCGAGGTCGAACAGATCGTGCTGAATGCACGTGAGTTCCTCGCGCGTGGCAGGGGGCAACTCTTCGCACAGGAGGAGGCCGATGACCGAATTCAATTCATCGACATCGCCCAGCGCCTGAATGCGTGGCGCGGTTTTGGAGGTGCGTGACCCGTCTGCCAGGCCGGTGGTGCCGGCATCCCCGGTGCGGGTGTAGATTTTGGAGAGGCGATTGCCCAAGAAGACCCTGATTTAAAAAGGGATTTTGAAGGTGAGGATTATAGCGACACGTCCAGCCTGCAAACCACCCAGGTGTCGCGCATCGTCGGGGCAAGCCGTGCGGTGCGTCGTGGCGTTCTCTGCGCAGCCTTGCCATGGCAACCGAGGCCAGGTGGCTCCGACCTTGCCTATACTGGCGGCAGAAGAACGATTCCCCGAGGGCCCGTGCAGTACCCGTGCATTGCCTTGGTGGTGTCGGCCATGCCGCTTTGGCGCAGCTTGCACTATTCCTCATGAGAAAGGCTGAAACCCTTGTCTGACAACGCCTCTGGCTCGATGGATGCGGGCGGCCCGCTGGCGGGCGTGCGCATTCTCGATCTCTCCTCCATCGTGATGGGGCCCTATGCCACGCAAATCCTCGGGGACATGGGCGCCGACGTGATCAAGATCGAGCCGCCCGCGGGCGATGGCCTGCGCTACACCAGCGCCGGGCGCAACCATGGCATGAGCAACCTGTTCCTCAACTGCAATCGCAACAAGCGCAGTGTGGTGCTCGATCTGAAGTCGTCCGCTGGTCGTGCGGCACTGCTGAAGCTGGTGGAGACAGCCGATGTGTTGCTCTACAACATCCGCCCGCAGGCGATGGTGCGGCTCAAACTGGGCTATGCCGCTCTGGCGGCGATCAACCCGCGCCTGGTCTACGTCGGCGGCTTTGGTTTCGGCCAAACCGGCCCCTATGCCGAACGGGCCGCCTACGACGACCTGATCCAGGCGATGACGGCAGTGCCGGACCTGGTGCGCCGCGCCGGATCGGATGTGCCGCGCTTTGTGCCGGTCAATTTTTGCGACCGGGTCAGCGGCCTGAACCTGGTCAATGCCGTGCTCGGTGCCCTGTTCCATCGCGAACGCAGCGGGCAGGGCCAGGCGGTCGAGGTACCGATGTTCGAGACCATGGCGCAGTTCATGCTGGGTGAACACCTCGGCGGGCATTCGTTCGAGCCGCCGATCGGGCCGCCCGGGTATGCGCGCATCCTCAATGCCTCGCGCAAGCCCCATGCGACCAAGGACGGCTACCTGTGCATCCTGATCTACAACGACAAGCAGTGGCGCGCCTTTTTTGAAGCCATCGGCAAGCCGGAAATGATGTCGGACCCGCTGTTCGCGTCGATTGCTTCACGCAGCGCTGACATCCAGCGCGTCTACAACTGGCTGGGCGAGCAGATCGCGCAACGCACCACCGCCGAGTGGCTGGCGCTGTTGGCCAACGTGGATGTGCCCTTCACGCCGGCACGGACGATCGAGGAACTGCTCGAAGACGCCCACCTGCATGCGGTCGGGTTTTTTCGTCACTACGTTCACCCGTCCGAAGGACCCATGGTGGAGGCAGGGTTGCCGAGCACCTGGAGTGCTACGCCGCTGTCCGTCCGGCGGCCCGCGCCCCGCCTGGGGGAGCACACGCGCGAGGTGCTGCAGGAAGCCGGATTTTCCGGCCATGCCCTGGAAACCCTTGTGGCACAAGGCTCTCCGGCTACTTAATCCCCCAGCGCCGCGAGCAGACGCGGCAA
>CAYUEG010000267.1:0-2842 GCA_964443245.1 uncultured Burkholderiales bacterium
ACGAGGTGGTGCAGGCCGACGGACGGGATGCCTTCGACAACTATTGCAACTCGTTCTTTTATCTTGACCAGCCGGGGGTCGGGGAGCGCGTCGGGGGCGAGCAATCACCCTACCGCATCGGCCTCAACATCCAGTACCCGAAGACCAACCTGGGCAGCATCATGCCGGCTGCGGTGCGCGCCAAGGAAGCCTGGTCGCGCGTGGACGTCGAGGCGCGCGCGGGCATGTGTCTGGAAATCCTGCATCAGTTGAACGTGCGCAGTTTCGAGATTGCGTACGCCACCATGCACACCACCGGACAACCGTTCAACCTCGCATTTACCTCCGGCGGGCCGCACGCCCAGGATCGCGGGCTCGAAGCAGTTGCGATGGCCTATCAGGCGCTGCGTTCTGTGCCGGCGGAAGTGATTTCGGAGAAGGGTGAGGGCGGCAACCAGGTGCGTTTGCGCAAAACCTTCAAGGTCGTCGGGCGCGGCGTGTCAGTGGTATTCGGCTGCTCGACCCTGCCGAACTGGAGTGCCTATCCCGGCCTGTTTGCCAGCTTGATGGCCGGCAATGCAGTGTTGGTCAAGCCGCATCCCGACGCGATCCTGCCGCTGGCGATTACCGTGGGTGTGGCCCGGCACTTCCTCAAGGAGGCGGGCTTCGATCCCAATCTGGTCATGCTGGTGGTCGACGAGGTGGACCGGCCGATTCTGCAGGTACTGGCGGCGCGCCCGGAAGTGAAGATCATTGACTACACCGGCAGCAGCGAGGCGGCGGACTGGCTGCGCGACAACGCGCGCCAGGCCCAGCTCCACCTGCATACAACCGCAGTGAACCCGGTGATCATCGACAGTTGCGAGAATCTTGCCGATACCCTGCGCAACATCGTGTTGTCGGCTTCGATGTTTGCCGGGCGGATGTGTACGTCCCCACGGGTGGTATTCACGCCGCAGGACGGCATTGCGACCCAGAACGGCCGCTTGTCGACGGCCGAGTTCGAAGAACACCTGGTACAGGCGTTCGAGCGGGTGCTTTCGGACGGGCCGCGCAGCTGTGACTTTCTGGGTGCGTTGCCCCCGGTATTCGATGCCCGCATGGACGGCGCGGCAGCTCTGGGTGAGGTGGTGGTCGAGTCAAAGACGCTGGAACACCCCCAGTTCCCCGGCGCGGTGATCCGCTCGCCCCTGGTCGTGCGCGTGCGCCCGGATCAGGTGGACGCCTACATGCACGAGTGGTTCGGTCCCATCGTATTCCTCGTGGAGTGTGAAAACACCGCGGAGTCGATCGCCCGAGCTGCGCTGGTGGCCCGCGAGCGGGGTGCGATCACGGCGATGGTGTACTCGACCGACGCCGGCACCTGCGCATCGGCAGAAGAGGCGTTTGCTGCATCCGGCACCACTCTTTGCCTGAACTTCCGGCGTGGCGCATACATGAACCAGACGGCGGCTTTCAGCGATTTTCATGTGTCCGGATTGAATCCTGCCGGCAACGCCACTGCTGTCGACGCGGCGTTCGTGACGGGGCGCTTTCGCATCATCGAGACCAAGACGCAACTCTAGTCTCAGCTGCAGTTCCCGTTGTGCCGTTGCCCTTCTCGCTCGAGCAAGGCGCTTGGGGCGCATTGTGCCCGGCGCGGCTGGCATCAAGATGGCTTGTCTGATCCCCTTTCCCCAACCTGGAGGTTTGCATGACTTACGAATACATTCTCACTGAAACCCGCGGCAAGGTCGGCCTGATCACGCTTAACCGTCCCAAGCAACTCAACGCGCTCAACGATGGTCTGATGAGCGAGGTCGGGTCGGCGCTGCTGGCCTTTGATACAGAAGAAGGCATCGGCGCAATCGTGATGACCGGCAGCGACAAGGCGTTCGCCGCCGGAGCGGACATCGGGGCCATGGCTACCTGGTCCTACATGGATGTCTACAAGGGCGAGTACATCACGCGTAACTGGGAAACCATCCGGAAAGTGCGCAAACCCGTGATTGCCGCAGTGGCAGGTTATGCTCTGGGCGGTGGTTGCGAACTGGCGATGATGTGCGACATCATCATCGCGTCTGATACGGCCAAGTTTGGGCAGCCCGAAATCAAGCTCGGCATCATCCCTGGTGCCGGCGGCACACAGCGCCTGCCCCGTGCCGTAGGCAAGGCCAAGGCGATGGATCTGGTGTTGACCTCGCGCATGATGGATGCGGCCGAGGCCGAGCGCGCCGGCCTGGTATCACGCGTCGTGCCGGCCGATCAGTTGCTCACCGAAGCCCTCTCTGCAGCGGAAACCATTGCCTCGTTCTCTTTGCCCTCAGTGATGGCGGCAAAAGAAGCCGTCAATCGGGCCTATGAAGGGGCTCTTTCCGAAGGAATGTTGTTCGAGCGGCGCATGTTTCACTCGCTTTTCGCCACCGAAGACCAAAAAGAAGGGATGACGGCGTTCGTGGAAAAGCGCAAACCGGTGTTCAAGCATCGGTGAGCGTCGGGCAGGTGCCATACAAATCAATGAGTTGCGAGACGCGCACAAAATAATTAGAAAAAAAGGCAAAAGGGTGTTGACAGGCCCCTCAAAACTCCCCATAATTCCGCTTCTTCGCTGCTTACACATCTTCACCGCAACAACGTAAGTAGCAACGCTCTTTAAAAATTAACAGCCGATAAGTGTGGGCGCTTGATGGCGAGCCTAGATGCCACCCTCGTGGTGGGATCAATAGCTATAGCAATCAAATGCTCATACTTGAAATATAGGTAAGTTGTAACAGATTTACCTGTCAGTATTTTGAGTTGGGCGACGCAGATAATTTCTGCAAAACAGGTATTAAACTGAAGAGTTTGATCCTGGCTCAGATTGAACGCTGGCGGCATGCCTTAC
>CAYUEG010000268.1:0-2831 GCA_964443245.1 uncultured Burkholderiales bacterium
TGGCAAGGATCTTGTTGCGCGGGCTGTAGAGCAGGTTGGCGCGCGGCACGTGGGTCGCGCACACCGGCTTGCACTTGCCGCAGCGCAGGCAATCCTTCACCGAATCGGCAATCGCGCCGATGTCGCTCTGCTCCAGGATCAGCGATTCGGTGCCGAGCAGGTTGAAAGACGGCGTGTAGGCGCGGTGCATGTCGCCACCCGCCATCAGCTTGCCCTTGTTGAAGCGGCCGTCGGGGTCAACCTTTTCCTTGTAACCGCGAAACGCCGCAATCTCGGCTTCTTCCAGATATTCGAGCTTGGTGATGCCGATGCCGTGTTCGCCCGAGATCACCCCGCCCAATGACCGCGCCAGCTTCATGATGCGCGCCACGGCCGTGTTGGCCTGCTGCAGCATCTCGTAGTTGTCGGAGTTGACCGGAATGTTGGTGTGCACGTTGCCGTCGCCGGCATGCATGTGCAGTGCCACCCAGGCGCGGCCCGACAGCACTTCCTTGTGCACCCCTTCGATGGCCTTGAAGATCGGCAGGTAGGCCGCCCCGCCAAAGATTTCTTCCAGTGGCCCGCGCAGGTCGGTTTTCCACGAAATGCGGATAGTGTGGTTTTGCACCATCGCAAAGATGGTCTGCTCGGGCGGCATGGCGGTCGGGTCCAGCTTCACGCCCAGGGCATGCAGGCCGGCCGCGCGCACGCCCACCGTTTCGTCGAGCGCCCAGAACACCGCCTCCCAGCGCAGGCGCACGCGGGCCAGCAGTTCCAGCGCCTCGTTGACGCGGTCGCTCAGGAGTTCGTCTTTCGAGAGCGAATCATCGTCCGGGTTTACCGGCAGCACCGGCTGCTGCAGAAACGCCACCAGCGCATCGATGAGCTTCAACTTGTTGGTAATTGACAACTCGATGTTGATGCGCTCGATGCCGTCTGAATACTCGCCCAGCTTGTCGAGCGGGATCACCACGTCTTCGTTGATCTTGAACGCGTTGGTGTGCTTGGCAATCGCCGCCGTGCGGGCGCGATCGAGCCAGAACTTCTTGCGCGTCTCGGCGGAGATGGCCACGAAGCCCTCGGCGCCGCGCGCATTGCAGATGCGCACCACTTCGCTGGTGGCCTTGGCGACGGCGTTGTCATCGTCACCGGTAATGTCGCCCACCAGCACCATCTTGGGCAGCATGCCGCGGCGCGATTTGGTCGCGTAACCCACGGCCTTCAGATACCGCTCGTCCAGATGTTCCAGGCCCGCGAGAATGGCGCCACCCTTGCGTGTCTCGGAATCGAGGTAGTCCTTGATTTCCACAATCGCCGGCACCGAATCGCGCACCTGGCCAAAAAACTCCAGGCACACCGTGCGCGTGAACTTCGGCATGCGATGCAGGATGAAGCGCGCCGAGGTGATGATGCCGTCGCAGCCTTCCTTCTGGATGCCCGGCAGGCCCGAGAGGAACTTGTCCGTGACGTCCTTGCCCAAACCGACCTTCCGGAAGGTGCGGCCTTCAATCGCCAGAATCTCCGGTTCACCATGCGGCGTCTTGCCGTCTTTCTTGAAGCGTTGCACCGAAAAGCGCGCCACCGCCGCATCGTGAATCTTGCCCAGGTTATGGTCGAGCCGCGTGATCTCCATGAAGAAACCGTTGGTATCGACCATGCGCCACGAGGCCAGGTTGTCGATGGCTGTGCCCCACAGCACCGCCTTCTTGCCGCCCGCGTTCATGGCCACGTTGCCGCCAATGCACGACGCATCGGCGGAGGTGGGGTCCACGGCAAACACCAGGCCTTCGGCTTCGGCAGCGTCCATCACGCGGCGCGTCACCACACCCGCGCCGCATTCGATGACCGCGTAGTCCTTGTCCACGCCCGGCAGGCGCACCCGCTCCACGCGGCCCAGGGTATCCAGCTTCTCGGTATTGATGACGGCAGACCACTTGGTCAGCGGCACCGCACCGCCGGTGTAACCGGTGCCGCCGCCGCGCGGAATGATCGTCAGCTTCAGATCAATCAGCTCGCGCACCAGCTCGGCACACTCTTCCTCGGTATCCGGGTTCACCACCACAAACGGGTACTCGACGCGCCAGTCGGTCGCGTCCGTCACATGCGAGACGCGCGCCATGCCGTCAAAGGCAATGTTGTCTTTGCGGGTGACGCGAGAAAGACGCTTCATGCACGCCTTGCGCAAACGCGTCATCTCGTCAAACTCGGCATCGAAATCGGCCACAGCCTTCTTGGCAGCCGCGATCAGCTTCTCCACCATGCCGCCCGACTGCGCGATGTCCATGCCCTCGCGCTGGTACTTCACGCGCCGCTGCTCCATGTCCGCCAGGCGATGGTGCAAGGCATCGACCAGCAAGGCCCGACGCTTCGGGTTATCGAGCAGATCATCCTGCAGGTAAGGGTTGCGCTGCACCACCCAGATATCGCCCAGCACCTCATACAACATGCGCGCAGAGCGACCCGTGCGGCGCTCACCACGCAGCGTGGAAAGAATCTCCCATACCTCTTCGCCCAACAGGCGAATCACGATCTCGCGATCGGAGAACGACGTGTAGTTATAGGGAATCTCGCGCAGCCGAGGGGGCGCCTCAGGCAACGCAGCATCGGGCAACGCCTCGTAAGGCGGGTGCGACAGGTCTGTCATGGGTGGGGCCGGGTGCGCCTCCGGTGGGACGGAGTTGCGCTCTTGATTCAAGTCAAGATTCTACCGCAGTGCAGCAGGGGAAATGGCCTAAAAGCCTTGGGGGACAAGGGTTTCTGACTAGAAACGAAATAAAGACTTAGTTAGCTACTTTGCCAAGTCGTAGGCGTTTCCAGTCAAAAGCATGACGGTAAGCTCTGGATTCGCCGAA
>CAYUEG010000269.1:0-2823 GCA_964443245.1 uncultured Burkholderiales bacterium
AGGTCGAGAAGACCCTCACCGCCGCCGGCATCAAGGTGCTGCCGCGCGAAAAAGGGACCGACAAGACCAATGACTGGAAAGCGGTTCTCACCAAGATCAAGGGCAAGAAGCCTGACGCAATTTTCTACGGCGGCATGGATGCCACCGGTGGCCCGCTGATCAAGCAGGGCAAGGAACTCGGCCTGAAGGTGGTGTACGCCTTTGGCGACGGCGCCTGCACCGACGAAATGGGCAAGCTGGCCGGTGAAGCAGCCGAAGGCCTGCTGTGCTCGCAGGCCGGCATTCCGACCTCCGCTGCCTCCAAGACCTTCCTCGACTCGTTCAAGGCCAAGTACGGCGACGTCAAGCAGTACGCACCGTTCACCTACGACGCGGCACATCTTTTGATCGCAGCGATGCAGAAGGCCAATTCGATCGACCCGGCCAAGTACCTGCCGGAACTGGCGAAGATTTCGCACACCGGCGCCACCGGCAAGATCGAGTTCGACGAAAAGGGCGACCGCAAGAACGCCGAAATCACCATCTTCACCCTCAAGGGTGGCAAGGTTGATCCGATTGCCGTGGTTCAGGGCGGCAAGGCGATGAAGATGGAAGACTTCCTCAAGGCATCTGCCCCCGCCCCGGCTGCCGCTGCAGCCCCCGCTGCTGCACCTGCACCCGCAGCCGCGCCGGCCGCAGCACCCGAGGCGAAGAAAGACGAACCGAAGAAGGCGGACGAGAAGAAGTAATCCGCTAGACTCTTCGGCAGGCATCAAGGAACGGCATCCATGAGCAATCATCGATGCCGTTTTCTTTGCCCTGCCGTCGTTGCCATGTAAGTGCGAACGCGGCGTTCCATGGATATCTTCCTGCAGCAGATCATCAACGGCCTGACCTTGGGCTGTGTCTACGCCGTGGTCGCCCTGGGCTACACGATGGTGTATGGCATCGTCCAGCTGATCAACTTTGCCCACGGCGAAGTGGTGATGATCGGCGCCATGGTGGCGTTTTCAGTCATCATGGCCCTGGCCAAATCCGGTCTGCCACCGGTGCTGGTGGTGCTGATCGGCACCGCCGTCGCAGTACCGGCGTGCGTCGCGACCGCATGGCTGATGGAACGCGTTGCCTACCGGCCCCTGCGCAACGCCCCGCGCCTGGCACCGCTGATCACGGCCATCGGCATTTCCATCATCCTGCAGCACCTGGCGATGATGATCTGGGGGCGCAGCCCGATTGCGTTCCCGCAGATCATGCCGAACCGCAGTTTCGAGGTGGGCGGCGCAATCATCACCGGCATCCAGATCGGCATCATTCTGATCTCGGTCGCCCTGATGTCCGGCCTGCTGTGGCTGGTGTATCGCACCAAGCTGGGCATTGCCATGCGTGCCACTTCGCAGCGCCAGGATGTGGCCGGCCTGATGGGCATCGACATCAACCGCGTGATCTCGGCCACCTTCGTCATCGGTGCCGCGCTGGCGGCCGTGGCCGGCAGCATGATCGGCGTCTATTACGGGCAAACCCAGTACACCATGGGCGAGATGCTGGGCTTGAAGGCGTTTTGTGCGGCCGTGCTGGGAGGGATCGGCAACCTCGGTGGCGCTGTTCTCGGCGGCATCCTGCTGGGGTTGGTGGAAGCCCTGGGCACCGGCTACATCGGTGATCTCACCAACAACTGGTTTGGTTCCAATTACCGGGATGTCTTCGCCTTTCTGGTGCTGATCCTGGTCCTGGTGTTCCGCCCGTCCGGCCTCCTGGGTGAACGTGTGGGAGACAGGGCATGAGCAGCGCTGCCTACCGTTCCGGGCAGAAGGCGCCCCCTACACCGGCCAAGGCGGTGGTGGGCCTGGTGCTGGTCGCGGTGGCCTTGATCGCCCTGCCCTTCGTGCTGGTCCAGGCCGGGACGGCCTGGGTGCGCATTTGCAACCTGGCCATCCTGTTTGCGCTGCTGGCACTGGGTCTGAACATCGTGGTGGGCTTCGCCGGTTTGCTTGACTTGGGTTACATCGCCTTTTACGGCGTCGGCGCGTATGTCTATGCGCTGCTCGCCTCGCCCCACTTCAACCTGCATCTGCCGTTCTGGGTGATCCTGCCGATCGGTGCACTGGTGGCATGCATTTTCGGTGTGCTGCTGGGGGCACCCACGCTGAAACTGCGCGGCGATTACCTGGCCATCGTCACACTGGGCTTCGGCGAGATCGTGCGCATTTTCCTCAACAATCTCTCGCGCCCGGTGAACATCACCAACGGGCCGCAGGGCATTGCGCGCATTGATCCGATCCGCATCGGGGATGTTGACTTCTCCACCACCAGCCAGATCGCCGGCCTCACGTTCAGCGGCCCGATGAAGTATTACTACCTGCTGCTGTTCTTTCTGGTCGTGGTCATCATCATCAACCTGCGCCTGCAGGATTCACGCATCGGCCGGGCGTGGGAGGCGATCCGCGAAGACGAAGTCGCCGCGCGCGCCATGGGCATCGACACCACCAACGTCAAGCTGATGGCCTTTGCCATGGGGGCCTCCTTCGGTGGTGTCGCCGGCGGCATGTTCGCCGCCATGCAAAGCTTCATCAGCCCGGAAAGCTTCATTCTGGTCGAATCCGTGATGGTCCTGGCCATGGTGGTGTTGGGCGGCATGGGCAATATCTGGGGCGTGGTGCTGGGTGCCGTCCTCCTGACATTCGTGCCGGAGTTGTTGCGCTACACCGTGGAACCGGTGCAGAAGCAGCTGTTCGGCCGCATGCTGATCGAGCCGGAAGTCATCCGCATGCTGCTGTTCGGCTTTGCCCTGGTGCTGATGATGCTGTTCCGCCCTTCCGGCCTGATGCCGGCCGCCTTGCGCAAGCG
>CAYUEG010000270.1:0-2801 GCA_964443245.1 uncultured Burkholderiales bacterium
TTGAGGTCGATGCGATAGGGTGATTGCTCGCTCCCGACGCGCTCCCCGACCCCGGGCTGGTCAAGATAAAAGTACGAGTTGCAATAGTTGTCGAAGGCATCCCGTCCGTCGGCCTGCACCACCTCGTTGTAGTCGCCGATCTGGTCCGGATAGGCATTGAATCCTTCACGGGTGGCAGTGGCTGCAAGCGCCGCCTCGAGCAACGCCCGATGGCGTTCGTACAGTTCAGTCGACATGCTGTTTCTCCCTCTGATCCCGCCGCAGCGAAAATTCTAACCGGTTTGGGGTATTCTTTTTCTTCCAGAAATCGACAATAACACCATGAGCGCGAACAGCATCCTCCTCTCAATTGCCGGCGGCGTCGCCGAGATCACCCTCAACCGCCCGGACAAGCTCAACAGCTTCACGCGCGGCATGCACGCAGAGCTGCGCCGCGCGCTGGATACGGCGGTCAGTGATGCTTCGGTGCGCGCCCTCCTGATCACCGGCGCGGGGCGCGGCTTCTGCGCCGGGCAAGACCTCGCCGACGTGCTCGATCCGGCCACCGGCAAGCCAGGAGCCGTCAGCAACACGCTGGGCGAAGACTACAACCCGCTGATCATGCGGCTGGCCGACATGCCGATTCCCGTCATTTGCGCGGTCAACGGCGTTGCCGCCGGTGCAGGTGCCAACATTGCCCTCGCGTGCGACATCGTGCTGGCAGCGCGTTCAGCCAGCTTCCTGCAAGCCTTCATCAAGATCGGCCTGGTCCCGGATGCAGGCGGCTCCTACGTGCTGCCGCGTCTGATCGGCGTGGCGCGCGCCAAGGCACTGGCGATGCTGGGCGAGAAACTGGACGCCGAAACCGCCCAGCAATGGGGCTTGATCTGGCGCGTAGTCGACGACGCCAATCTGATGGCCGAAGCGCGCAAGCTGGCACAGCAGTTGGCCGCGCAGCCCACCAAGGCATTGGGCTTGATCAAGCGTGCCATCAACGCATCGCTCGGCAACGACCTGCCAACACAACTTGCGGTCGAACTCGACTACCAGGCTCAGTGCGCCGCGTCACACGATTATCAGGAAGGCGTCGGCGCGTTCCTAGAAAAGCGCAAGCCCTCATTCAAGGGAAACTGATGCGGCGAACGCAGTCAGGGCCTCAAGGAAGCTAACGACGTGAACACCGAATCAACCTCTTCTCACCCCGACATGACGCCGGACCAGTTGGCCAAAGCCTGCGCAGACAAACTCTGGGGCCCCGACACCTGCAGCCAGTGGCTGGGCATGGAGCTGCTCGAAGTGCGTCCGGGCTATGCGCGCATCCGCATGAAAGTGCGGCCCGAGTTTCTCAACGGCCACGGCATCTGCCATGGCGGCCTCATGTTCACCCTGGCCGATTCGACGTTCGCCTTCGCCTGCAACAGCCATAACGTGCCCACGGTCGCCGCCGGCTGCTCGATCGAATTCCTGAAACCGGTGCAGGGAACCGACACCTTGACGGCAGAAGCGCAGGAGCAGATGCTCTCAGGCAGGCACGGCATCTACGACATCCGGGTGACCAACAGCGCCGGCGAGGCCGTTGCGATGTTTCGCGGCAAATCGGCCCAGCTGAAGGGCACGATCCTCTAGCTGCGCGCGGCACCGGTTCACGCCTGCACCCTTCGATACCTCCAAGAACCGCTCCCACCAACGGTTTCCATAGAACTCACCCCAGGATCTGCGATGAAGACCTTCGCCCTTGACCCCATCGAGAAAGCCAGCCGCGATGAACTGCAGGCCCTGCAGTTGACGCGCATGAAGGCTTCGCTGCGCCACGCCTACGACAAGGTGCCCCACTACCGCCAGAAGTTCGAGGCGGCCGGCGTCCATCCGGACGATCTGAAGTCCCTTGCGGACCTGGCCAGGTTTCCCTTTACGACCAAAGCCGACCTGCGCGACACCTACCCGTTCGGCATGTTTGCCGTGCCCATGGACCAGATCGTGCGCATCCATGCCTCCAGCGGCACCACCGGCAAGCCCACGGTGGTCGGCTATACCAGGAACGACATCGACATGTGGTCTGACGTCATGGCGCGCTCGATCCGCGCCGCCGGGGCCCGCCCCGGCGACAAGATCCATGTCTCCTACGGTTACGGCCTGTTTACCGGCGGGCTCGGGGCCCACTATGGCGGCGAGCGGCTGGGACTGGCCGTGATTCCCTTTGGTGGCGGCCAGACCGAACGGCAGGTCCAGCTGATGCAGGATTTCAAGCCCGAGATCATCATGGTCACGCCTTCCTACATGCTGGCAATTGCCGACGAGATGGCCAAGCAGGGGTTCGACCCGCGCGCCTCGTCCTTGCGCATCGGCATCTTTGGCGCCGAGCCATGGACGCCCGAACTGCGGCTGCAGATCGAGCAGCGCCTGAACCTGGATGCGATCGACATCTACGGGTTGTCGGAGGTGATCGGCCCGGGCGTCGCGCAGGAATGCATCGAAACCAAGGACGGCCTGACCGTCTGGGAAGACCATTTCTACCCGGAAATCATCCACCCGGAAACCGGCGCCGTGCTGCCCGAAGGCGAGTTCGGCGAGCTGGTGTTCACCTCGCTCACCAAGGAGGCTCTGCCGATCGTGCGTTACCGCACGCGCGACCTCACGCGCCTGTTGCCCGGCACCGCCCGCACCATGCGGCGCATGCAAAAGATCACCGGCCGGTCCGACGACATGCTGATCATCCGCGGCGTCAACGTATTTCCCTCGCAGATCGAAGAGCTGATCCTCAAGCAGCCGAAGCTCGCGCCTCACTACCAGATCGAAGTCACGCGGCCGGACAACCTGGACGA
>CAYUEG010000271.1:0-2767 GCA_964443245.1 uncultured Burkholderiales bacterium
ATGGTGGGTTACCTCAACCCGGCCAGCGCTGCCGTCGGCCAGGTGGGCGTGGTGGCGGTGAATCTCGCCCTCGGTGGCAACTACGAAAACTTCGACCCGGCGATCAAGTTCTTCAAGGACCTGCAGGCCAACCAGCCTGTCGTACCGACCCAGACCTCGTACGCGCGCGTGCTCTCGGGCGAGATTCCGATTCTGCTGGACTACGACTTCAACGCCTATCGCGGCCAGCATACGGACAAGGCCCCCGTGCAGTTCGTGATTCCGCAGGAAGGCACGGTTGCGCTGCCCTACATCATGGGTCTGGTGGCCAAAGGGCCGAATGCCGACAACGGCCGCAAGGTGCTCGATTTCGTGCTGTCGGACGAAGGCCAGCGCCATTGGGCCACCGCTTACCTGCGCCCGGTGATCGCCTCGGCGATGACGGCCGAAGCGCGCGCCAAGTTCCTGCCGGATGCCGACTACGCGCGTTCGAAGCCGGTGGACGTGTTCCGCCTGGCGGGCGCGGCCAAGACGATTGCCTCGCGCTACCAGAAAGAGGTGGGTTGATCCCGTTGCGCGAACGCCATCTTCTGGTTCTCCTGATGCTGCCGGCGGCGATTGTTTTCGCCGCCTTTTTTCTATTGCCGCTGGCCCAGCTGGTGGTGATCGGCGGCAGCGGCAAGCTCGGCTGGGCGGCGTATGCCGAAGTGTTTTCGGGCACGCATTACCTGAAGAGCTTCGGGCAAACCATCGCGCTCTCGGCCGCGGTGACGCTTTTCACCCTGGTGGTGTCAGGCATTGCCGGGGTGTTTCTGGAGCGCAACCGCTTTCCCGGCCACTCGGTGCTCACCGCCATGCTCACCCTGCCGCTGGCGTTCCCCGGTGTGGTGATCGGTTTCATGGTGATCATGCTGGCCGGCCGCCAGGGGTTGATCCCGGACATCACGGACAAGATGTTCGGTGAGCGCCTGGTGTTTGCCTATTCGATGGCCGGGCTGTTCATGGGCTATGTGTACTTTTCGATTCCGCGCACCATCCTTACCGTGATGGCGGCGGCCGAGAAGCTCGACCCGCGCCTGGAAGAAGCGGCGCGCTCACTCGGTGCCAGCCCTTTGCGCGTGGTGCGCGATGTGATGCTGCCGGCCTTGAAGCCGGCCTTCCTCGCCGCCGGTGCGATCTGCTTTGCCACCGCCATGGGCGCCTTTGGCACTGCCTTCACCCTGGCCACCCGCATCAATGTGGTGCCAATGGTGATTTACACCGAATTCACCTTGCAGGCGAATGTGGCAATGGCCGCCGCGCTCTCCTTTGTGCTCGGCGCCATCACCTGGGCGGCACTGGCGTTTGCACGCACGCTGACGGGTTCGTCCGTGGCTGCCGCAGGATAGGGAGCACCACCATGCGCAAGCGCCGCTCGATCTGGTTCTGGCTGCAACTGGCGTTCACGCTGGCGGTGTGTGCGTTCCTGATCGTGCCGATCGTGCTCTCGATGCTGGCTGGCGTCACGCAGAATTACTTTACCGGCCTCTCCAGCGGCCTCACCCTGCAATGGGTGATCAAGGTGTGGAACGATTACCGCGCACCGGTGCTGCTGTCGATCCAGCTAGCGGTGGCGTGCCTGGCCTGCAATCTGGTGCTGGGGATTCCGGCCGCCTATGTGCTGGCCAAACGCCAGAACGCCTTCACCCGCGCGATTGAAGAACTGCTGGTGATGCCGGTGGCCGTGCCGGGCATTGCCACGGCGCTGGCGCTGATCGTAACCTACGGCAGCCTCGGCGGCTTTCGCACCCACTGGACCTTCATTCTCGCCGGCCACGTGCTGTTCACCCTGCCCTTCATGGTGCGCTCGGTGCTGGCGGTGATGATGTCGATTGACTTGAAGACGCTGGAAGAAGGCGCGCGCAGCCTGGGGGCCAGCTTCCTCCAGCGCTTTTTTGGCGTGATCCTGCCCAACTGCCGCGCCGGCATCATTGCGGGTTCCCTGATGGTGGTCACGCTTTCGCTGGGCGAATTCAACATGACCCTGCTGCTGCACACCCCGCTCACCCAGACCCTGCCGGTGGGCCTGGCCGATACCTACGCCTCGTTGCGCCTGGAAATCGGCAGCGCCTACACCCTGGTGTTTTTTGTCATCATCATCCCCCTGCTGGTGGCCATGCAGTGGGCGTCGAACGCCGCCAGCCGCGCGCGTTCGGTGTGAACCACTCCCCGATCCGAACACGAGCCTGAACCCGATGAGCGTCACCATCCACCTCGAACAGTGCGCGCGCACCTTTGACAACGGCACGCGCGCGCTGGAACCGACCGATCTTGTCATCAATGGCGGTGAAACGCTGGTGTTTCTCGGCCCTTCCGGCTGCGGCAAGACCACCACGCTGCGTCTGGTCGCCGGGCTCGACATGCCGGATGCCGGCGGCCGCGTCCTGTTTGACGGCGAAGATGTCACCGCCCTGCCGATCGAGCGCCGCAATGTCGGCATGGTGTTCCAGAGCTACGCCCTGTTCCCCAACATGAGCGTGGAAGAGAACATTGCCTATGGCCTGAAGGTGCGCAAGATCGCGGCGCCGCAGCGCGCCGCGCGCGTGGCCGAAATGCTGGAGATGATGCACATTGGCGACCTGGCGCGCCGCCGCATCGACGAGCTTTCCGGCGGCCAGCGCCAGCGCGTAGCCCTGGCGCGCGCCATCGCGCCGCAACCGCGCGTGCTGCTGCTGGACGAACCGCTCACCGCCCTTGATGCCAAGCTGCGCGAAACGCTGCGCGTGGACATAGACCGCCTGCTGCGCTC
>CAYUEG010000272.1:0-2758 GCA_964443245.1 uncultured Burkholderiales bacterium
TGCCGCGCAGTTCAATGCGGACGGTTACGAGCTGGCCTCGCCGCTGATCGGCCACTTCGTTGGTTTGGAGCTTGAGGAGCCACGGGCAGGCGCAAAGTCGCAGAAGCTGGAGGCGGGCATGGTCTTCATCTGCCACCCCTTCGCCAATGGCTGGCCGGCGGTGATGCGCGCCGACACCTTCCTTATTACGGACGGGGGCGTCGAGCGAATGACTACGCGTTCAACGGCACCTCTTGAAGTTTAAAACCCAGGCCTATTCGGCGGCTTCGGTAGCTGGGCTAGGCTGCATAGAGTCATGTCACACATGATCACGCATCCCGTTCATCGGAGGTCCTTTCTGCGCTTTTCAGCCGCATTGCCAATGACAGCGGGTGCGGTCGCGTCGCTGAATCAGGAGGTTCCCCTGGCTGTGTGTATGCCGATTGGTGTAGGGGCTGGGCACGACCTTCGTGCAGCACGTATCCGGGCAGGCGCTTTGACCATGATACGGCGCTGCAATGCGACTGGCGGCATCTATGGTCGGAGCATTGAGCTTGTGACGTTTGAAGACGATGGTGCGCCAGGCCGAATCGCGACCCGCTTGCGTGAGTTGGTACGGCAACGCAATGTTGTTGCCGTTCTCGGCACACTTGGGGAACGCGCGAGTGAGGCTGCTGCAAGGGAGGCAGACGAATTGCGCCTGCCGCTGGTGGCTCCATTGTCTGGTGCGGAGTCGTTGACGCGGACAAACCACCGGTCGGTATTTCGGCTTCGCCCTGACTATGCCGTTGAGGCTGCAGCGCTGGCTTCGCAATTGCGAGGTATGGGGTGTAGCAAGGTTGCATTGATTCATGACGTTGGTTCCCTGAGTGGGTATGTGCAATCCATCGGTGTTGCTTTGGAGAGGCAGGGACTTCGCGTCGAAAGAATTGCTTGGGACAGCCGGATGTCAACGGTGGTAGCTGCTTCGCTCCATAGCATGTCTACCGGGGGCTTCCAGGCGGCGGTGGTCAATGTTGATCCATCCGCGATTGAGAAGATGTTTGAACAAGGGCTTGGAGAGAGAAGCGAATGGCCGGGCATCATCGGTGCCATATCGTCTGGCGACCCGGGATCGCTGCTGGGTGTGTTTCGCCGAAAGGACGTGGCTTTTACTTCGGTAGTTCCGCATCCAGAGGGTTTGGCACGAATGTTGACTCGGGAGTTCAACGAAGATGTTGACAAGTTCGGCACGGGCTTTGCCCTCAACTTTGAGGGGCTTGAGTCTTACTTGGGGGCGCGTCTGATTGTCGAGGCGTTGCGTCGCTTGCCCGCGGGTCGTAAGCCTGTAGCGCAGGACTTGCAATCGTTGCTCGAAGCCAGCCCAACATGGGATATCGCCGACTTCCGGCTGAGTTTCGCCAAGGACCGCTCCACGGGCTCCGATTGGGTGAATGTTGCCATGCGGTCTCGTAATGGCAAGTTGATGGCTTTCGCCCCTACCTCAGCCCCGGGTCAGCATAGCTCACGCGACGAAAGTTCCAAACGCTTGTCGCACAAGATCGACGCCCAGGCGATGCGCGCAGGGCGCACCAGGGTGGAAAAGGCAGCTCACGAACAGTTCGCGGCACTGCATGCTGCTTGAATTCGCTTTCTGGAACACTGACGATGACAACTACCACTGCCTGTTGGGTTGACCCGGCTTTTGCCCGCGTTCGCGAGGTCTTCGAGAGCCACTTTACAGACGATTCCCCTTACCGCGAGGTTGGCGCCGGGTTGAGCGTTTATGCTGAGGGGCGCCTTGTCGTGAATCTTTGGGGTGGGGCGGCTGATGAGGCCAGCGGTCGTGCCTTCGCGGCCGACACGCTGGTACATGTGTTTTCCACCACCAAGTCTTTACCAGCTATGGCGGTGGCTCAGTTAGTTGACGAGGGGTGCCTGGACTACGACGAACCCTTGGCCCGCCATTGGCCTGAGTTTGCTGCAAACGGCAAGGCGAGTGTGACACTGGCGCATGTGTTGTCGCACCAGTCTGGCGTCAATGCGTTCGAGTTGCCCACCAGCGTGGAAGAGCTTTGTGATTGGGAATTGGTTACTACGCGGCTGGCGGCTCAGGCACCGTTCTGCGCGCCGGGTGAGCAGACGGCTTACCATGCTTTCACGCTGGGCTGGTTGGCGATGGAGGTCGTGCGTCGCGTCACCGGTTTGATGCCGCGCGACTATGTCGCCCAGCGCATCGCCGGGCCGCTGCAGGCCGACATCGGAATTGGTGTCGCCGAGGCGGACTGGCCGCGTGTGGCCTCCCTAGTACCGCCTCCGCCCCCGCCATCTGGCGCGATGCCGTCGTCCATCCACCCGCAGGGTGCCAAGGCGGTGAGTAATCCGCTGCTGGCACCGCGCCACACTGCCACGCCGACTTGGCGCCGTGCACAGGTGCCGGCGGTGAATGCATACTCCACTGCGGACGGCATTGCGCGTGTGTTCGCGGCGATGGCACAGCGTGGGTCGTTTAATGGCTGTACTTTGCTGTCCGCTGCGGCGGTGGAGCGCCTGCGCGCTCCGCTGTCCACCCGGCCCTGCCTTATGCAGGGGCCTATCCGGTGGGGAGGTGGTGTCATTCTCAGCGATGGTGGGCAGTTTGGCCCGCTGGACACCACCTTCGGGAACTGCGGCTTTGGGGGCAGCATGGGCTTTGCAAACTCCGAGGTAGGTGTTGCGGTCGGCTACACACCCAACCGCCTGTACCCCGGCGGCCTGCGCGACCCGCGCGGCATGGCGCTGGCGGCGGCGGTCTTTGAAT
>CAYUEG010000273.1:0-2733 GCA_964443245.1 uncultured Burkholderiales bacterium
GAATCAGATCAATGGCTCACCGTCTACTCATTTGAACCACTTGGATTCCAGCTTGGCGAGAAATCCCTCTGACTTCAGGTCGTTCAAGTGCTTGTTGAGCACATCGAGCAGTGCCTGGTCCTCAAGTCTTGTGTTGACGCCCACATCACGGGTGTCCCAAGGACCCACAACGGTCAGCTTGTTGCCTCGCCGCGCCACGTTGTATTTGATAACCGGCAAGGTATTGACGACCAGATCGGCACGACCCGCTTCGACATCGGCAAGGGCCAGGGGAAACTCGTTGTAGGTTTTGATCTCCTTGGCGCTGGTTTGGGCTCTTTCCCTCACATAGCGCTCGCCGGCACTGCCGAGTTGCACCGCAATGACCTTGCCGGGAAGGTCTTCCGCTTTCGTTACCGACAGGCCGGGCCGCACTGCCGCGGCGATACCGGAATCGAAGTAGGACATCGAGAACCTCATGCGTTGCTCGCGCTCCGGCGTTTTCGTCATGGCAGTGACCAACACATCCACGCGCTTCGACTGCAGTGCCGGGATCAGCCCGTTGAAATCGAATTTCTCCCAGACTGCCTTGACACCCATCCGGCGGGCAATTTCGTTGCCCATGTCGATATCAAAGCCAACCAGGTTGCCGTTCTCGACGAACTCAAAGGGCGGATAGGCGCCCCCGTTGCCGATGACGATGCTCCCCGTCTGGCGGATTTTGGCCAACGTATCCTGGGCCAAAGCGCCGGATGCTGTCGTGAGCAAGGAGGCGACGGCGACCGACAGACTGACGAGAAGTCGCAGGGCAGGATTACAGGCTTTCATGAAGGTTCCTTCAGGCAGGTTGGATAGAGGAAACAAAGTGGCGGGTGCGCTCGTCTTGCGGCGCATCAAAAAAGGTAGCGGGAGAAGCGATCTCGACGATGACGCCGTCTTCCATGAAGACGATGCGGTCGGCCACCTCGCGGGCAAACTGCATCTCGTGGGTCACCACCAGCATCGTCATGCCCTCGTCAGCCAGCGTGCGCATGACTCTGAGTACTTCACCCTTGAGTTCCGGATCAAGTGAGGAGGTCACCTCGTCGAACAGCATCAGCTTGGGCTCCATCGCCAGCGCCCGGGCAATCGCGATGCGCTGTTGCTGGCCTCCTGAGAGTTCGCGTGGATAGGCGCTGGCACGCGCCGCCAGGCCGATTTTGGCGAGGAGGGCGCGCGCCCGTGTTTCCACAACGTCCGGTGACTCACGGCGTACCTGCAGGGGCGCCTCCATGATGTTGGCCAGCGCAGATAAATGCGGAAACAGGTTGAACTGCTGGAACACCATGCCGATATCCTGGCGCAGCAGGTTCAATTCGGTTTCGCTTTGGCGAATCCGGGTGCCGCCCCCGCCGGGCGTGTAGCCGACCGGCTTGCCGTCAAACAGGACTTCGCCTGCTTCAAATGCCTCCAGAAAATTGATGCAGGAGAGCAGCGTGGATTTCCCCGAACCCGAACGCCCCACCACCACCACCACTTCGCCCAGCGCCACATCGAGGTCGATGCCGCGCAAGACCGGTGTGCTGCGGTAGCTTTTGTGCAAGTTGCGGATGGCGAGCAGTGGCTGCATGATGTCAATTGACCGCGTAGCGGCGCTCAAGCCAGGCATTGCAGGCAATCAGCGGCAGGGTCAATGCAAGGTAACCCAGAGCCACTCCGGCGAAGGGGCTGAATGTATTGGCCTTCCACACCATGAAATCGGTGCCGGCGCGCAGGAGTTCAGAGATCGCAATCGTCGAGACCAGCGCCGTGTTCTTGACCAGCGTAATCATTTCCGATGTCAGCGGCGGCAGCACGCGGCGCAAGGCCTGCGGCAGGACAATGCGTCGCATGGCCATGGCGTAGCTCATGCCCAGCGCGCGCGCAGCCCGCATCTGCCCACGGTCGATCGACTGGATGCCGGCGCGCAGAATTTCACTGGTGTAGGCGCCGCTTGTGAGGCCCAGACCGATCACGCCGACGGTGGTGGCATCGAGCAGGATCTTGGCCGACGGCAAGCCGTAGTAGAGGAAGAGCAGAGTCACCAGCACCGGCACTGCGCGCATCAAAGTCACATACACCAGTGCCGGAATGTTCAGCCATTTGCGATGCGAGATACGACACAGGCCGCCCACCAAACCGAGCAGCAACGCAAATACGGCGGCCATGGCGGCGATCTTGACCGTATTGCCCATCCCCTTGATCAGGGAGGGCAAGGCTTCCAGAAACACGGCCCATTCGAAGTCCATGTGCGGCCCCGTTCAAAGAAGCACGCGGTTGATGGTGCCGGTAACGGCGGTGGCGCGCCTCGCATGCGCCACGACCTTGCGGATGAAGGGCAGCATTTCGCGGTTGGCAGTGGCCCGCTTGCCGAGTACGTCACGGCGAAAACGCGCTGCGGCCTCGGTAATCTCGGCCCGCACCGCGGCGGCGTCGATCCGCGTGCAGCGTCTTGCGGCGTAGACCAATTCCCCTTCGACCATCACGCTGTGAACGGCGTCAGCACCGGCGCTGTACGCCAGCTGGCGCGGCGCGTGGTTGAGCGGGACGAAGGACAGGTGGTGGGCGTCGAATAGCGTCAGGTCGGCGCGGTAGCCGGCGGCCAACCGGCCGCAGTCGGGGTTACCCATTGAGCGCGCACCTGCGGTGGACACAATGGCCATGATGTCATCGACACCGGGTGCGTCAATGGCACGTCCGACATCGAGTTTGTGGATCAGCGCGGCGAAGCGCAGT
>CAYUEG010000274.1:0-2663 GCA_964443245.1 uncultured Burkholderiales bacterium
GGTGCGCTCGCGCTCCATACTGCGGATCTCGCCCGAGCCGCACCAGACGCGGTTCAGCCGCGCCAGCAGGCCTGAAACCTCGCTGCGGGAGATTGGCAGGGCATCCAGGGAGGCGATCGGCTCACCGGTGGCGACTTTCTGGCCGAAGGCGTTCAGTGCGCCCGACAGACGCGTGTTGTTCAGAAAATGCGTCATGCCGGCAGCCTTGATGATGCGGATGCGGCCGGTGCGCGTTACTTCGTGCGAGGCGTCGACGGTGCCACCCATCGGCTGCCACGAGCAATCGATGAACGGTTCCAGAAGCGCTGTCAGCGCAAGCGTCGCGTCGAGGATGCGCGGGGTCATTGCACCCGCTTGTGCCGCAGCCAGCAGTGCGGCGCGGCCATAGGTGGCATTGACGGTCGAACTGCCGTGCGGATTGAGGGGGTCGCCAACACTGATGGCGCCAACCCCGGCGGACGCCGCCTTGTCGAGGGTTCGATGCAGCAGTTCCCACAACACCGGATCGATGACCTGGCGCGCACGATAGTCCTCGATCATGCGTGTGACCATCGCGTGAACGCAGCGTTGCAGGGCGCCGGCGGCCTGAAGCTTCTGGATCTTGCTGTCCGGCTCGTTGACGAATTCCTCGCCACAGGCCCAATACTGCTCCTCCAGCGCCGACATGACAGCATGGATCCGCCCAAGCATCTCGCGTTCTGGCTGGCCCAACGGCAGCGGGCGATCGGCATAAAAGGCCTTGGCCGCGCGGGCAATCTCGGTCGGCAGCGCCGAACGAAAGGCCTCCAGGAACGCAATCCGTTGCACGGGAGTGAGCGGCCGTTGGTACAGTTGCAGCAACGCCGCATGAATCTGTGTGAATACCTGCTCTATCGGCTCTTCACGCTGTGTTCCAAACCATGCCTCGATTGTTTTCGGGTCTTTGAACATGGTGCAAATGATATAACGACTCGAAGCGGCCAAGGCCGGACTGATCGCGCCGCGCCTTGCCGTCGATCCGCCCTTCGCCTTATCCCGATGGCGACCACCTTCACTCCTGCAGCACGGGAGATGCCGCGTTGCAGGGCGCCCGGAAATGCGTTAAGGTGAACCGGTTGCAGTCTCTTGGAGGAGGCGGACATGGCGGCAATCGATGTGTACCGAAAGACCCCGGCTGGCATTGCCCAGTTGACCGAGCGCAGCATCAAGCTCACGCCGCTGGCGCGCATGGCGCTGGTGATGATAGATGGCACCAAGCCGGTTTCCGATCTGCACGGCAAGCTGGCGAGCATGGGTGATGTGGACAGCGCTGTTGCGATCCTGCTGGCGGCCGGCTTGATCGAGAATGCGCCGGCTGCGGTGTCCGCAGCGCCGCCGGGCGGGGCCAGTTCCGCGGCCGTGCCAGACGCCGCCCCGGCACCCGTCGCCATGCCGCTGGAGGATTTGCGCCGTTGGGCCGGCAAGGAGGTCTCACACTTGCTCGGGCCAATGGGGGACGATTACTCAATGCGGATTGAGCGGGCGAAAACGCCGGAGGAACTCTCGGCCGCGCTGGAAAGGGCACGTGCCGCGGTCGAAGGCATGGTCTCCAAAGCCAAGGCGCAGGCGCTTTGGGACCAGTACCTTGTCAATCGCGGGGGTTGAGGCAACAGGCGGACCGATTCAGGCGGCGGGCAGGCGTGCTTCGATGCGGCGGATCATCAGGCCGCTGGCAATGATGATTGCGCTGGTCGCCAGCAGCAGAAGCAGCATGTTGTTCCAGGCCAGTGCCGTGCCAACCACCGCCGTGACCAGGAGCGGGCTGGCAAATTGCCCCATGTTCGAACCCTGGTTGATCATGCCCTGAATTGTCCCGACCTGTGTGGCATTGGCTGCATGGGTTTGGGCGGCTGACATCACCGAGCCGGGCAATACGCCCACTGCGAACGAGAACAGGACGCAACCCAGGAAGCGCAGGCTGTCGTGCAGCGCGGGCGAGAAGATCATCAGCGCCGTCAGCGCAGTTGCAATCCCGGCCATGCAGACGTTGGTGCCACGCGTAACCCCGCGTTGCATCAGCATGCCGCCCAGCACGTTGCCCGGGATGTTGACCGCGACCACCAGCGCAGTGAGCAGGGATGCCGTCAGCAGCGGGGTTTGCCGCTCCCCCACCATGAAAGTGGGCAACCAGACCATGATGGCGTAGTAGTTGAAGGCATAACAGCCGAATGCGAGGGCAATCCACCACGGCCCGGCACGTTTCAGAGGCGCGGCACCTTGCCGCCAGGTCGGGCGGTTTGTCGTGCCGGTGGCGGCATAGTCGGCGCGGCGGGCCAGCAGCAGCACGATGGCAGCCAGCGCACAAGCCGCGGTGGCAATCCACAATGAGCGCCAGCCGAACGCCGCCATCAGGAGTGGCGCCAGCAGCATCCCCAGGGTGGTGCCGGTTGGCATGTAGGCGCCCCAGAAGCTGAACACGCGCTTGCGGTCCCGATCGGCAGTGGCCATCATCAGAAGGGCTGGTGCCGACACCACGATGCACAGAAAGCCAACGCCTTCGAGGAAGCGGCTGGCCAGAAGCCACTGCGCCGCCGTTGCGCCCGCCCCGAGCGTGGCACCGGCCAGCATGGCGCCAGAACCGAGCAGGCACACGCGCCAGGCGCCAGCGCGGGCGATGATCAGGCCCATGAAGATGGAAGCCACCA
>CAYUEG010000275.1:0-2633 GCA_964443245.1 uncultured Burkholderiales bacterium
GTGGCTTCAGCCTTGCCGCACCGTGCCGGTCGCCAGTTTCCCCGGTGTGGGCGTGGTGCGTTTGCCCGGCAGCAGGGCGCGCAGGCGCGCCTGCACCATTTCCATCAAGACCTGGCGGCGGATGTCCTGATTGGTCAGGGTGAGCGGCCCATCCCACCAGCCGTCATCCTGCATGGCGCGCGCGGCGTCGACAAAGCGGTCGGTAACGATATCGAAATCGGCATCGGTGTAGTTGAGGCTGAAGATCAGCCGGCCGGTACCCACCCAGCTCAGCATCAGGCCATGTGCGCGCAGGTAGTACTGCAGCATCCAGTTATAGCGCCCGGGGCGGTCGTAGAGAATCGTCCAGATCGACGACAAGTGCGCGGCGCGCACCGGCAGGCCGGCATCGGCGAGGCGTTGGTTGAAGCGGCGGGCGCGCGCGTCCCAGGTGGCGTCAAGCGTGGCGTAGCAGGCGCGGGTCTCGGGCACCTCCAGATGCTTGAGGAATTCATGCATCGCCGCCATCACATACGGATGGGAATTGAAGGTGCCGCGCGCAAAACTGATGTCGGCCGGGCGTTCGGGCCGAAAGCGTTGCATCAGGTCGTGCCGGCCGCACACCACGCCAATCGGCAATCCGCCGCCCAGCGATTTGCCATAGGTCACCAGATCCGCATGCACACCGAAATACTCCTGTGCGCCACCCGGGGCCAGCCGGAAGCCGGTGAACACTTCATCAAGGATGAGGACGATGCCGCGTGCGCTGCACACGGCGCGCAACTGCTGCAGCCAGGCGGTGTAGGCGGCGCGGTCAAAGCCGGCCTTGCGCGAGCTGTCGATCAGGGTCGAATCCCCCGGGGCATTCTGGTTCGGGTGCAGCGCCTGCAGCGGGTTGACCAGCACGCAGGCAATGTCGTTGCGCGAGCGCAAAACCCGCAAGGTGGCTTCGTCCATTTCCTTCAGGGTGTAGGTCTCGCGTGCCGTGACCGGATTGCCGACGCCGGGCTGCACGTCGCCCCACCAGCCGTGATAGGCCCCGCAGAACCGTACCAGGTGCGTGCGCCGTGTGTGATAGCGCGCCAGGCGCACCGCCTGCATCACCGCCTCGGTGCCGGACATGTGGAAGGACACTTCGTCCAGGCCCGAAATCCGGCGCAGCCGATGCACGTTGTCGGCCACCAGCGGATGGTAGGCGCCCAGCAGCGGGCCCAGTTCACGGGCGGTGGTTTCGGCGGCGCGGATCGCTGTCTTGTAGAAGTCAAGCCCGAACAGATTCACGCCATAGGAGCCGGCCACGTCAAACATGCGGTTGCCGTCCAGATCGGTTACCGTCACGCCATCGGAAGAGGCAACGAAGGCGCCGCTCTTCAAATGGGTGCGCACGTAGCGGCTGAACTGGAACGGCACCCGGTAGTGGCTGGTGAACTGCAGGTCCGACAGACTGTCCTGCACTTCGCGCGTGCGCTGCAGCGTTGCCGGGTAGCGGCTCGCGTAGAGCGCTGCCAGGGCCCGGAATGCGCGCATGCGCCGCACCACCACATCATCCGCCGCGCCGTCAATGGCGAAGATCAGGGCATCGTCGTACTCGTAATGCGGCACTTGCGCCGCGAACCGGCGTGCCATGCGGGCATGGCCGGCCAGCGAAGGGTGCTTGGCCAGCGAGAGCTCCGCGCGGGCTTTCAGCTTGGGCAGGGCGATTGCAGCGGCGGCTGCCGCAGCGGCGTAGGCGAGAAGCATGCTCATGGGGGCGGATGCCTTTGGTTCGGGACGGTCGCCATTTCTACGCTGACTGCGTGACACGCCGATGAACCCGCGCAAGCTCCTCGCCCGCATTACCCAGCAGGAAAGCCTCAACTTCCTGCTGACGAACCGCATTCCGCGCCACGCGCTGACGCTGTTCATGGGCTGGTTCTCGAAGATCGAGCAACCGCTGGTGCGCGACCTGTCGATCTGGGTCTGGAAGCTGTTTTCGGATCTGGACCTGTCCGAATCCCGTACGCAGCAGTTTCGCAGCCTGCATGACTGTTTCACCCGCCAGCTGCACGAAGGGGCGCGCCCGCTCGCGCCCGGCGCTGACCTGTTGACCAGCCCGTGTGATGCCATCATCGGCACCTGCGGCACGGTGGAAGCGGGCATGGTCCTTCAAGCCAAGGGATTTCCCTATCCCTTGCATGAACTGCTGTGTGATGCCGCCCTTGCTGTCCGTCATTACGGCGGCACCTATGTCACCCTGCGCCTGACTTCGGCCATGTACCACCGCTTTCACGCACCGGCGAATTGTGTGGTCGAACAGGTGGATTACGTTTCGGGCGATACCTGGAACGTCAACCCGATTGCGCTCAAGCGCATCGAGCGCCTGTTCTGCAAGAACGAGCGCGCCGTGCTGCGCTGCCGGTTGCAAGCTGGAGGCGGCTTACTGACCCTGGTGCCGGTGGCGGCGATCCTGGTGGCCAGCATGCGCCTGCATTGCCTGGACGTGCTGCTCAGCCTTGCGTATCGCGGCCCGCATCGCTTTCCGTGCAATGCACCTTACCGCAAGGGTGACGAGATGGGCTGGTTCGAGCATGGCTCCACCATCATCGTGTTCGCGCCGCCCGGGTTCTCGCTGTGCGAAGGCGTGGCAACCGGTCAGCGCATCCGCATGGGTGAGG
>CAYUEG010000276.1:0-2611 GCA_964443245.1 uncultured Burkholderiales bacterium
CGGGCTGGACTCACTGTACTCACTGAGGCGCGCGCGACCCAACTGCACGCGAACGACGGCCGCATCACCGGCGTGCGCGTGGAGCGGCCGGACGGCTCTGTCGAGGAAATCGGCTGCGATGCCGTGCTGCTCGCCTGCAACGGCTTTGGCGGCAATCGCGCCATGGTGCAGCAGTACATCCCGGAGATTGCAGCGGCCACCTATGCCGGCCATACCGGCAACCAGGGGGATGCCGTGTTGTGGGGCCAGGCGCTGGGAGCGCAGGTGGCCGACATGGGCGCCTATCAGGGTCATGGTTCGTGGGCCACGCCGCACGGCGCGCTGGTCACCTGGGCCCTGATGATGGAAGGCGGTATTCAGGTCAACCTGGCGGGCCAGCGCTTCTGGAACGAACACGAAGGCTATTCGGAAGCCTCGCAGCATGTGATCGCGCAGCCCGGTGGTGTCGCGTGGAACCTCTACGACGCGCGCCTGCATGCGCTGGCAATGACGTTTCCGGATTACGCCGAACTGAACAAGACCGGCGCCATCAGGAGTGCCGATACCGTAGATGGCATTGCCCGCCAGATGGGAATCGATGAAGAAGCGCTCCCACCAACGGTTTCAGCCGTATTGGCGATGCAGCAGGGCACGCAGGCCTGCCCGTTCGGGCGTGACTTTCGCGCCAAGCCGGCGCTGGAAGCGCCGTTCTACGCCGTAAAAGTAACCGGAGCGTTGTTCCATACCCAGGGCGGGCTGGCCATCGATGCCCATGCCCGAGTGCTCAAACAGGATGGCTCGGTGTTTCCCAACCTTTACGCTGGCGGCGGTGCGGCGCGCGGCCTGTCGGGCGCGCACGTGTGGGGGTACTTGTCGGGTAACGGCCTGCTCAGCGCGGTGACGCTGGGGCGGATTGCTGCGCAGACGATGCTGGCGCGAAACACCGGCAAAGCCGCTTGAGCCGGTGGTCTGCCAGTTTCACGAGGCAGCACGGTCGCGGCCCGGGTTGCCCGATTGCCTGACCCTGACGTATCAATACGGCCGCACGCCGATCAGCCGGGTGTGCAGGAACATCATGAACACCAGGTACGCCACCACGCCCAGTACGATGGCTGCGGCCGTGCGCCCGGCGCCGAGGCTGGCGTAGGTGGTGCCGGTGGCCTTGTCGCGCCCGCGCGCGGCCCTGAAGTCGAGGATCGCCCAGAGCAGAAACGCGCCGAACAGCAGCACGTCACCCAGACGACCATTTGAGAGGAGGTGCGCGAACGCCCACATCTTGACGCTCAGAATCATCGGGTGGCCAACGCGCGCCTTGATGCCATTGCCCGGCACATAGGCTGCCGCCAGCAGGATGAAGGACACCAAAACGAGGAGGATGGTGATGTGCTTGGTCCACACCGGCGGATACCAAAGCGGCGGCGCGGCGCGCGTCATCCCGTAGCCCCACACCAGCAGCACGAAGCCGGCGATCGACAGCACCGAGTAGATGCCTTTCCAGGGCAGGGCCCCGATGCTCGCAATCGTGCGCGTGCGCCAGCCTTCGGCAAAGATGCGTACCGAATGCAGGCCCAGAAACAACACCAGCCCGACGATGAAGATTTCCATGTTGTCTCCGAACTTTTTTGAGGACGCTGCCGGCTTGCTCGGGCCCGTCTTACTCGGGTCGAATGTTGGCCGATTTGATGATCGCTGCCCAGGCTGCGCTGTCACTGCGCATCTTGGCACGCGTTTCTTCCGGGCCCGCCACCCAGGGCCGGTAGCCGGCCTTGTCGAGGCGTTCGATGAAATCCTTGTCCTTGGCGATCACGCCGATTTCGCGATGCAGCCGGTCGATGATGTCGCGCGGCATGCCGGCCGGGCCCATCAGGCCAAACCAGTTGGTGGCTGTCAGCAATTTGGGGAAACCCAGTTCCTTTGCCGTGGGCACGTCGGGAATGAAGTTGGAACGCTCATTTCCCATGGTGGCAAGCGGACGCAGCTTGCCGGCGCGCACGTTCTGTAGCGTGCCGGGCAGGGCGCCGAAGAAAAGCTGGGTTTCACCGGCCAGAATGCTTTGCGAGGCCGGTGCGTTGCCCTTGTAGGGAATGTGGGTCATCAACTCCAGCCCCAGCTCGCGCTTGAACTGTTCGCCGATCATGTGGCCAGGCGAGCCATTGCCACCGGAGGCAAAGGCCAGCGGCTTGGCCTTGGCCAGCGCCACCAGCTCGGGCAGGGTCTTCGCCGGCACGGAAGGGTGGACCACCAGTGCCACGTCGCATACGGCAAAGGTGCAAATGGGCTGGATATCTTTCTCGACGTCATACGGCATCTTCGGATACAGCACCGGATTGACGGTGACATTGAAGTCCACGATCCAGGCGACGGTGTAGCCATCCGGCGCTGCCTTGGCCAGGGCATCGAGGCCGACATTGCCGCCCGCACCGGGGCGGTTCTCCATCACGAACCCCTGACCCAGCTTGGGCGCGAGGCGGTCGCCGATCAGTCGGCCAAGAAAGTCCGAGGGGCCGCCCGCCTGAAACGGGTTGATGCCCTTGATCGGTTTGGTCGGCCAGGCAGATTGGGCAGAAGCGGGTGCCCAGGCGGATAGGCCGGGCAGAGCCAGCGCGGTGCTGGCGGCAAGAAAGTGGCGGCG
>CAYUEG010000277.1:0-2576 GCA_964443245.1 uncultured Burkholderiales bacterium
GGGCGGTCGATGGTGCCGAGCAGGCTCATCAGGATGGCCAGCGCGCGTACCGTCTGAAAACCGTTGGAATGTGCGGCCAGGCCGCGCATGGCATGGAACGCCACCGGCCGGCCCTGCGTGGTCTTGTGTTCCTTGCCCCAGGCGTCCGTCCACGGGATCGGCAGCTCGAAGGCCTGCTTGAAGGCGGCGTCGCCCAGTTCCTTTGCCAAGGACTTGATGCGCGCGGCGGGGATGCCGGTAATCTCGGCAGCCCATTCGGGCGTGCAGGTCTTGACGCGCTCACGCAGCAACTGGAACGAGGGGGTAACGCGCGTGCCGTCGGCGAGCTTGTACTCGCCTTCGAGCGCCGGGTCGCAACCGTCTTCAATGCCTTGCGGATAAGCCGCCTTGATGCTGCCGCTGGCCTTGTCGTACACCAGCTTGTTGTGCGGGTTGCGGCCATCGCCCGGCGGGCCGGCTACCGGGTCGAAGGCAAACAGGCCTTCGCGCTCGCCTTGATCCAGCACCACGAGCTGCGGCGCGTTGGTGTGGCGCTTCAGGAAGGCGTGGTCGATCTGGTCATTGGCGATGACTTCGTGCAGCAACGCCATGAAGAGGGCACCGTCAGTGCCGGGCTTGATCGGAATCCACTCGTCGGCAATGGCCGAATAGCCGGTGCGCACCGGGTTGATCGAGATGAAGCGCCCGCCGCCGCGCTTGAACTTGGAGAGCGCGATCTTCATCGGGTTGCTGTGGTGGTCTTCGGCGGTGCCGATCATCACGAACAGCTTGGCGTGGTCCAGATCGGGCCCGCCAAATTCCCAGAAGCTGCCGCCGATGGTGTAGATCATGCCGGCGGCCATGTTCACCGAACAGAAGCCACCGTGCGCGGCATAGTTGGGCGTGCCGAACTGGCGTGCAAAGAGGCCAGTGAGCGCCTGCATCTGGTCGCGCCCGGTAAAGAGCGCGAATTTCTTCGGGTCGGTGCTGCGGATCTTTGCCAGCCGTTCAGTGAGGATCTCGAACGCCTTGTCCCAGCTGATGGGCTCAAACTCGCCGGCGCCGCGCTCGGTGCCGCTCTTGCGCAAGAGCGGTTTGGTGAGACGCGCCGGCGACACCTGCTTCATGATGCCGGCCGAACCCTTGGCGCAGATCACGCCCTGGTTGATCGGGTGCGCGGGGTTGCCCTCGATGTAGCGCACTTCATCCCCGCGCACATGCACCTTGATGCCGCAACGGCAGGCGCACATGTAGCAGGTGGTGGTCTTGATGACGTTGCCGGCGTCAAGCTCGCCGGTGATGCGCACCGGTTCGTGGATGGGCGTTTGTAGCGTGGCGGTCAACGGTGCGTATCTCCAACGTAATCATGGTGGCGCGTATCGACATAGGAGACGCGGAATTCAACCGGTTTGTCATGGTAGGCAAAGGCGACGCGGCGGATCACCAGCACCGGCAAGCCGGCTGGTAGATCGAGCGAGCGCGCCACATCACGCGGCGCCACGCCGGCCGAGAGCCGCTGCGCCGTGCGCACCACCGAAATGCGGTATTCATCCTGGTACAGCTTGTAGAGCGTGTTGGGGCGCTCGCGCAGCTTCTTTTCCGTCATGCGCGGGAACAGCACTTCGGGCAGGGTGATGTCTTCGATCATCACGGCTTTGCCTTCGAGCGAGAGCGTGTTGCGCAGGCGCACGGCGCGATCGCCTTCGTGCAGGGCGAGCTTGTCAGCCACTTCGCGGCTCAACTGGATGCGCTCGAAACCCGTGAGCTGCACATCCGGGTATTCCTTGTAGCCATCCTGCCGCTCGATGTGGAAAAAGCGGAACAGCTGGCGATCCCGGTTGTGCGTGGCCACAAAGGTGCCGCGCCCCTGCTGGCGCAACAGAATGCCCTGCGCCACCAGCTCGTCCACCGCCTTGCGGATGGTACCGATGGCCACGCCGAACTCTTCTTTCAGCCGGGTTTCGGAAGGGATCGCCTCGCCGGGCTTCCAGGCACCCAGCTCCAGGCGCTGCAGGATCGAGCGGGCAATCTCGCGATATACCGGGCCACCCATCGAAGCGACCGAGGCCATCGCCAGCAGGCCGGGGGGGGTGGCAAAAGGGGCGGCAATAGGAGCAGATTCAGCAGCACGGGTGGCCATGATTCGAAGTCTAGCAGAGCTTGTCAGCCAACTCAATCAACTCATCTAGTTGACTTGGGCTGGGGGCGGACGTAAGCTTGCCAGCCGGACGCGTTGCGCCTGCGTTTTGCACCCGCGTGCGCCCGCATTTTTGTTCGCACTCCCGATTCACTTTTCAACCCGCAAGGAATTCCCATCGTGAACCATTTTGTATTGCACGACGCCTCCGATACGGTCGCCGTGGTGGTGGTCGAAGGCATCAAGGCCGGCCAGGAACTCAACGGCTGGATCATGGACGACAACCGTCATATCAAGGTCACCGCCAAGCAGGACATCCCGATCGGCCACAAGATTGCCCTCAAGGACATGAAAACCGGTGACACCGTGATCAAGTACGGCGTTGACATCGGCAAGGTGGTCAAAGACATGAAGATGGGCGAGCACGCCCACGTCCACAACATCAAAACCAAACGCTGGT
>CAYUEG010000278.1:0-2571 GCA_964443245.1 uncultured Burkholderiales bacterium
ATCAACGATTACTGGACCGTGCCCGCGATCGTTGCCCCCGATTCCGCGCCATCGGTCGATGAACTGAAGCACCTGGCCGCCTCGCTCGCCAGCTTCGGGTCCGTCGCCATGTTTCACGTAGTGGGCGCCACACCTGAGGCCCCGACGCTCGAACAGGCGTGTGGCGGTTTGCCTCCGCAGGCTCTCGTCATCAATCGCGCGGACCTTGATGCCATCTATGCGCGCTACTCTGATCCGGGCATCGATGCTCCGCGTTCGACCGGCACTGACCTCGTCGTGTTCAGTGCGCCGCAGCTCTCGCTCTACGAGCTGACTGACATTGTGAACCGGCTCGCGGGGAGGAAAGTCGCCCCAGGCGTGCGCCTGATCATCACAGTCAATCACCAGGTGCAAGCCGAGTCCGGGCGGCTTGGCTATACGGAGATGCTGGAAGCGGCCGGTGGTGAACTGCTGGCGGGCACGTGCTTCTACGTGATGGCACCGGCGCTGGTGCGCAAGGAAATGGGCTTTCGGTCCCTGGTAACGCCCTCGGCGAAGCTTGCCAACATTCTCGGCGGTGCGGGCTATCGCCCGCGCCTGCGCAGTGTGGACGATTGCATCGCCTTCGCAGTCACAGGACGAGGCCACTAAGCCCATGCATTTACCTCTCTCAAACCTTGTTCTGCGCGGGCCGATTGGCATCGGCACTGTGGTCGAGGGCAACGTGCTGGTGTCCACCCAGGGATTCAATGCCCGCTACGACCTCGACCGGCAATCGGGCACGTTCTCACGGCCCGAGCACGACTTGTACGGGCAGGATTTCCGCGGGAGGATTCTCGTGTTTGGTGGCGCCAAGGGGGGGATCGCCACCTCCTGGGCGCTGTACGATCTGAAACAACGAGGTATGGCGCCATTGGGTCTCGTATTCCGGCGTGCCAACCCGGTTGTGGCGCAAGGTTGTGCTCTCGCCGAATTACCCCTGCTCGACCAACTCGACCCGGACCCGGTGAACTCGCTGGCGAATGGAGACTATGTGCGGCTGGTACCCGAAGCGGGCGAACTGATCTTGCTAGAACCGGCCGCACACCGGGGTGCCCAATGAGGCAAACGGTGTACTTGCTGCACGGGTTCGCCGCTTCGGCAAGAATATGGGACGAAACGAAGCACTACCTGGGCAGCGAGTTCGATGTTGTTGCGCCGGATTGGCCGGGATTCGGCGAACGGTCGGCGGAAGCACCGTTCGTATCAGCCGAGGAAATGTCGCAGTTCGTGGTTGGGCTTGCAGACGCGCAGGGTATCGAGCGGTTCCATGTTGTCGGCCATTCGATGAGCGGGTTTGTCGGTCAGGAGCTTCTGGCTTCACATGGCGCGCGCATTGATCGCGCCGTGCTCTATGGTGCGGGTGCCCGCGTTGATCCGGCACGCCGCTTCGAGCCCTTGCAGCGCACGATCGAACGCCTGCATGCGGATGGTGTGCCGAGAACGATCGAACAGGTCGCCAGGACATGGTTTTGCGAAGGCGACAAGGCATCGGCCTACCAAGCCTGCCTCATATCAGGGCGCAGCATGAGTCTTGATGCTGCCGTTGCTGCCATGCGTGCGTTTGAGGCAAGCGATTATCGCAAGCGGCTTAGCGCGGTTACCAACGATGTGTTGGTGATCATGGGCGAGCGCGACCGTACATTTCCGGTCGAAATGGGCGTGGAGTTGCGTGACGCCGTTCCCCAGGGAAAGCTCTGCGTGCTACCCGGCTGCGCACATGCCGCGCATCTCGAAGCCCCGCGACTGTTCAATCAGATCGTGGGCGCCTTCCTGAGCGAGGGCAGAGTCAAATAGCAGGGGGATGCGCTGGTAGCTGGCGCCGTCAGGCAAACAGGTTGGCTGCAGTATGCGTGCCCGAATCGGCCGTGCGTCAAGCGCCGCGAGATTTGAACGGGTTCAGCACCGCCACATCAAAGTCGGCGAAGTCCGCCACGTTGCTTGTAACGACTGTTAGCTTGTGAATGCGCACCGTGGCCGCGATCATCGCGTCTTCGTAGAGCGTGTCCGAGCGTGTGTGCATCAGCTGCGCCCACATGCGGAATGCCGGGGTGTCCCTCGGCGGTACGTTGTATGCGCCAGCCATTTGGTCGAGCCAGCGTTCAAGCTCAGCCGCCTTGGCGGTGTCCTGAGCGCGCGTGGTTTCGATGCCAGCCTGAATCTCACCTAATGTCACAGCCGATAAATGCAGATCGGCTTCATCTACCGAAGTAATCCACGCCAGCACGGCACCATGCGGCTTGGGCCGGGACAATTCCAAGACCAGGTTGGTATCCAGAAGGTCCGTTCCCGCTACCGTAATGGAACCGGCTTGCGCCGCCGTGCTTTGCCGCGAGGCGGCACGAGGTATTCGGTGCGCGCATCTTTGGCGAGCAGAGGCGCCTTGAGCGAGGGGCAGGCAGCGGCCTGTAGCCGCCGCCGTTCGCCCACCGGTACAAGCGCGAGTGTCTTCGGGTCGCGTTTGGTCACCATTTGCCGGCCCTCAATGGTTGTCTCTTGGCACCCCAAACGTCGCGTGAATCTTCTGATACTTCACAGCGGGCTTGAGCACCA
>CAYUEG010000279.1:0-2548 GCA_964443245.1 uncultured Burkholderiales bacterium
CCGGACGCTTGGCCGACGGTGTTCCCGAGAACCTCAGTCATGGTCGTCCAGCCGGGCGTAGTAATAGGCAGTGCGGGCGCGCGGATTGAGGTAATCGCGCACTTCGGGTGCAAGATCGCCTTCCCGCAACGACCTGACGACCGACAGTTCGGGTTCGATCGTCAGGTCGATGATCGGCGCCTCGTCGGGATGGGTGCCGTCCTGCCACACCATGACCAGCGGGCGCATGGTGTGATCGCGATTGATGCCGCAAACCAGGCCGATGGCACCGTTCGACAGCTCCACCAGGGAACCGGGCGGGTAGATGCCCATGGCCTTGATGAAGCGTGTCAGCAGCTCCGGATCAAACCATGCATTCTCGATCTTGAACATGCGTGCCAGGGCTTCGGCAGGCGTGATGCCACCGGCGAGGCTGTGCGGATGACACAGTTCGTCATAGCGGTTGGCCAGTGCCACGTGCCGCGCCGGGAGCGGGATTTTGCTGCCGGCCAGCTTCAGGGGGTAACCGCTGCCGTCCCAGTGTTCATGGTGCATCGCCATTGCCGCCTGGGCAGCGGGAGGAAATTCCGGGATGTCGCGCATCAGGGCAATGCCATGGGCAACATGGTCTTCCATCGCCGACCGATCGGATACGCTCCACTGGGAATCCGGCTTCAGCCTCGCCGCATCCGGCACCCTGAGCAAACCGACGTCGTGGAACAGGGCGCCCAGCCCCAGCTCTCCCAGCGCCTTTTCACCCCATTGCTGCGAGCGGCCGATCATCATGGAGAGCAGCATGACATTGATGGCATGCGTATGCAGGCGCACACCGGAAACCCGGTCCGAGAGCAGCACAATGCTGACATCCGCCCCGGAAGCGAACACCCCGGCCGCTTCGGCCACCACAATCTGGGATTTCTGCACGGCAGCCCGTGGCGCGGTACGTGCCAGCGCAAACGCCTCGCGCAACACCGAGGAGGCGGCCAGGTGATCGCGGTCGGCATGGCGAATGCGCTCGCGCGCCCTGCGGCTCCGGTCGCGGCGCGTGTTCCGTTCGGTGCGGGCCTTTGCCAACACTTCTGCCGGTGGTGCGGGCAGCGCTGCAGCAACGATGGATTCCTTCGGCCCGTGGCGAGAGGCAATCGGGCTCCAGAGCACCTGGTCCATGCCCAGCCCGGCAATGACCTGAATTTGCGCCTCGGTTTCCAGCGTGAATTCATTGAGCAGAAACGGGTGATCCCACCAGCGTTCGGCGAGCGATACGTGCATACCCGGCTGCAGTTGTGCAACCGGGATACGTTCGAAATCCTTCTTCCGTCCCCAGAGGTTCATGATCACGCCGTCGTCGATGGTCTGGCAAAGCGCGCCCGGCTTGCCACGCCAGATCGCACAGGATACAAAATCAGGTGCCCCGCCAAACGGCTGAATTGCGCTCCTTTCGGCACCGAATTCGGCGCACGCCGGCGCGGTAACATGCACACTGCTGCGCCTACGCCGCTTCGCCCCCTTTTTTCTGGAGCCCGCCCATGCCCCGCATCCGCCCCGCAAAATTTGTCCACGTGGTCTACCGCACGCGCAAGTTCGAGGAAATGATCCGCTGGTACTGCACTGTGTTCGATGCGCATGTGCAACACCAGAGCCCGGTTCTGGCATTCATGACCTACGACGAAGAGCATCATCGTGTGGCCCTGCTCAACCTGTCGATCGTGGACCCCTCGGGCAACCCGGAGAGCAAGCAGGGTGCGGTCGGCGTCGATCACGTGGCCTACACTTTCAACAGCCTTTCCGACCTGGTTGAGAACTACGCCTTTCTGAAAGAACAGGGTATCCGGCCGTACTGGTGCCTGCACCATGGCATTACGGTCTCGATGTACTACGCCGACCCGGACGGCAACCAGATGGAATTTCAGGTGGACAGCTACCCGAACGCGGAGGAAGCCAACGGCTTCATGAAAGGCCCGGGTTTCGATGCCAACCCGATCGGCGTGGAGTACAACCCGGACGAACTGCTGCAGAAGGTGCGTTCCGGTATGGATCCGTCGAAATTGCTGCTCCGCACCGAGCATTTGCCGGTCTCACCGGTTCGGTCCTGGCGGGATACGCCGCCGGCCTGAGTACCGGTTCTGGCCGCCAGCCGGCTGTCAGGCCCTGACCGGCACTACCCCTTCGGCAACTGGCACTTTTTCTTGCGGCCCTCGGCCGCAATCGCCTCGCGATACGCCGTCAGCTCTGCGAGGTTGGCTTTGGCATCCGCCTGATCATTCCATTCAAAAAAGCCAAGCCCGAAAGCGGCCAGGGTCGCCACGCCAATCACGTTGGTGGCAGTGGTGCTGTTGCTGCTGCTGCGAATTTCCTCGGCCAGCGCCTTCTCCGCGCTGGAAAAATTCTGGTACTCCCTGACGATCTCGTCGCAGTCCGCAGCTTCGATCAGTTTCTGGTCTTCCGGGGTCACCATGGCCAGGAGAGGTGCACCGCCCAGCACGCACATGCACGTCAGGCAAATCAACGAACACCGGAGGGCAAGGCTGCGTGGCATGGTGGTTCGAGGCGGGCTCGCCCAGCTGGAAAA
>CAYUEG010000280.1:0-2541 GCA_964443245.1 uncultured Burkholderiales bacterium
AGCGCGGGCGCGCCGAGCCACCGGCCGTCGACATCCACCCAGTGTGCCCGGGGAGCCGGCACGTTTGTGCCCTCCAGCGCCCTGAGCACGGCGAACTCGCGCGCGCGATTGGTGGCAAGCAAGGTTCCGCTGGCGTCGCGCATCAGCATCAGGCGGCGCGTCTGCGCACCCGTGGCGTCATTCCAGGCAGCGTCGAACGACCAGTTCTCGCGCGACAGCCCCCCTGCCGCGCGTTCAAGCCCGGAGAACACCATGTTTTGCGCCGTCGGGATGGCATCCGCGATCAGGGCTTTGAGACCGGCGATCACCTGCTGCACTTCGGTTGTGGCCTCGCCGCTGCGTGCGTGGGCTTGCGGTGAAGCGGGTGCTGCCGCCATGGTCCGCGCGTCACCCATCTTCAGTTTGCCTTGCGCACTTTGGGCAGCAGGGAGTTGCCGATGATCTGCTTCATGACTTCCGCGGTACCGCCACCGATGCGGCACATGCGTGCGTCGGCATAGGCACGCGCAATCGGGTATTCCCACATGTAGCCCCAGCCGCCGAAGAACTGCAGACAGCGGTCCATCACCCGCCCCTGCAGTTCGGTGGTGACCAGTTTGGCCGACGCGGCGTCGGTCGCGTCGAGCGCGCCCTGCATGTGCAGTTCGATGCAACGGTCGACAAACACCCGTTGCGAGAGCACTTCAGCGTGCAGTTCGGCAAGCTGGAAGCGCGTGTTCTGGAACTCCCCGAGGGTGTGGCCGAACATCTCCCGCTCTGCGACATAGGCGATGGTCCAGCGCAGAGCCGCCTCGGAACTGGCCACGCCGCGGATCGCCTGGATCAGCCGCTCCTGTGCCAATTGGGTCATCAGCATGCCGAAGCCGCCGCCTTCGCTGCCGAGCAGATTGCTGGCGGGTACGCGCAGGTCGGTGAAAAACAGTTCGGAAGTGTCCTGGGCCTTGCAGCCGATCTTCTCCAGGCGGCGCCCGCGCGTGAAGCCGGGCCGGTCGGTTTCGACGGCAATCAGGCTCACGCCCTTGCCGCGTGCCTTCGGATCGGTCTTGCAGGCGAGCAGCAGCAGGTCGGCACTGTGGCCATTGGTGATGAATACCTTTTGCCCATTGATCACATAGTCGTCGCCGTCGCGCAGCGCCTGGGTACGCATGGCCTGCACGTCGCTGCCGCCGGAGGGCTCGCTCATGCCCAACGCCACCACGAGTTCGCCGGTCGCCATCCTGGGCAGCCACTTGCGCTTTTGCTCCTCGGTGCCGAAATCGACGAAGTAGGGTGCGACGATGTCGGAATGCAGATAGAAGGTCGGCCCGGTGGCGCCCGCGTCGGCAAATTCCTCGATCAGGATCGTACTGTGCAGGAAGTCGCCGCCCATGCCGCCGTACTCCTCCGGAACGTTGCAGCACAACAGCCCCAGTTCGCCGGCCTTGCGCCACAGGTCGCGCGGCACCTGGCCGGCCTTTTCCCAGTCGGCATGATGGGGGGTGACGTGCTCGGCAATGAAGCGCTTGACGGTCGCGCGGAAGGCCTCGTGGTCGGCGTCGAACAGGGTGCGTGGAATCATAGGATCACCACCGGGGCAAGCGGGCTGCCGGTGGCCCCGACAATGGGCAAGGCGCTGGCCACGAACAGGAACTCGTGCCGACCGCTCGCCACCAGCGGGTCGAGCATCAGGCCTTCGAGCAGGGGAATACCGAAATCGCGTATCAGGCGCTGGTGCACCGGAAACACCTTGCCGGCGGGAAACGGCAGCACCTCGACGGCAAAGTTGTCGGCGCCGATCATGGCCACCTCCGCTTGCGCGAGCCAGACACCGGCGTCGACATCGATGCCGGGCTCCTCATTGAAATCCACTTGTTTGACGCCTGCCTGTGTTTCGAGCCAGCCGGTGCGCAGCAGGATCGCATCGCCGCGACCGGGCTGTACGCCAGCGGCGGCGGCGGCGGCTTCCAGGTCGGCACGGCCAATTGATTCGCCGTTGGCCAGCACCCGGCCCTTGAGCCGCACCAGGTCGAGCAGGACGCCGCGTGTGACCACCGGCGGCATCTTGTCGATGCCGAGCCGGGCCGCGCCGGTGGTGCTGCGCAAGGTGTCGCCAAGATAGCCGTTGTAAAGCTTGTCGTCATACCAGGCATGGCACAGCGCATCGACGTGGGTGCCAATGTGCAGTGGCATCACCACGGTGTCTTCGGCGAACTGGAAGCCGCCGGGGCGCTTGGCGCCGGCCGCATAGTCGCCGCCGTCGCGCCCCATGAAGTGCTGCAGGCCACAGCGGTGCGCCGGCACCGGTGTTTTTGGCGACAGCAACTGGGCCAGCCGCAGCACTTCGCCGGTCCGCACCAGTGCGGTGGCGCGCCGGACCTGTTCGGGCCCAATGAAATTGAGTGCGCCGCGCTCGTCCGCTGCCCCCCACTTGCCCCATGCATCCTGAGTCAATTCGATCCCCTTGTTCGGCTGGCGGTCGAGAAGCCGCCCTCGGCAGTACGCATCGGCTCGCGCAACGCGGGCGGCTCGCCATCGACCCATGCCGGGAACAGTGCCTGCAGA
>CAYUEG010000281.1:0-2533 GCA_964443245.1 uncultured Burkholderiales bacterium
GTAGGCAATGCGCACATTCATGGGTACCCCGAGCATTGCCAGCTTGCGCAGATCGGCGACCAGCGCATCAGTTTCGCTGCCCGCATGCGACGAGGTAGATGAACACACCAGGAGCAGGGGTGCGCCAACGGCACGCGCCATCTCAAGCATGGCTTTGGCAATGTCGATCTTGTAATCGTGCAGATTGCCGGAGAGGCCCTCGAAATCGCGCAAAACCTGAAACCCGGTCACCCGAAGGCCACTCGCACGGACAGCCGCAATCGCTACCGCTTCGCCGTCCGGATGGCCAGCGATATCGCGCGCCGACAGCATGATCTGCCTGAACCCGGCCTGCCTGACCGCGCGAAGCTTGGCCTCCAGCGAGCCAGCCATGGTAATGGTGTCCATGCCGAAACGATCCTGGTTCATCCTGGCTGCCTGTCTGGTTCTTGATTCGAATGTTCAGTTAATCGCGCGCGTACCCGCCGACGCGGCAACGCTCGAAGCCACGGGCACGATGTGGCTATGGACCAGCTCAAAACTGACCGAACCCAGGTAGGTCTGCGTCAGCGCACCCTTGTCGTTCGGTACGAGGGGTGCACGGTCGACAAACACCACACCGCGCTCGGCAAGTGCTCTGGTGGCAGCCCCGACATCGGCTGCACCGATACCTACCCGTAGCAATGCCTCGTCCCAGGCAATGTCCTCCGCACCCGGCGGAGGCTCGATCAACTGCATGTAGAACTTGCGGCACGGGCTTTCGAGCAAGATTCCCTTGGGCAGAATGCCGAAATGCGTGCCACTGGGTAATTCAGCAAAGCCAAACAGGCTGCCGTAAAAATCTGCCCAAGCGGAAGTACGCCCGTCATGAATCGCCTGAACGATGCCAAAGTAGTGCATGCCGGCCAGCGCGGGCGGGTGCATGTCCACCGATGGAAGTGGTACAAAGTCGACATCGTAGATGGAGAATTCGCGGTAACGATCGACAAAGTAGATCAGGCTGCCGCCCGGACCCTGAATGGCAGGAATGTTGAGCTCCATGGCAGAAGCAGCCGGTGGCTTGGCCCACGCCCCAAGTTCACAGGAATGCTGCCAGGCCTGCGCGGCGTCACGAACGCGCAGCGCCATCGCCGCAATCACGGGTGCACCGTCCGTCGCTGCCAGTGCTGGTAGCGCTCCCGGGTGGGCATTCACGATCAGGTTCATGGAACCCTGCCGATACAGCATCACCTCACGGGAGCGATGGCGTGCCACAGGCGCAAACCCCATGCGCTGGAGCACGGCACCCAGCGCCTGCGGCTGGGCGGTCGCGAACTCAACGAATTCGATCCCGTCGACTCCGATCGGATTCTTCGGCTCGGGGTTCTGCTCTCTGACCGTCATCTCGCCTCCTGAAGGGTGATCTCCACTGCTCTACGGCAGCGCTCGCCTGTTTCGTGCCCGACGTCATGTGCAACACCAGCCAACCATGACCGTTCAATACATTGGCAGCTCAGGGTTACCGCACTGATTGCACTTGCAGCTTAAAAGCAATTGTGCGATTATCGCACAATTGCGCGATTATTAGATCGTCTTTTCTTGCGTCCGTCAACCCCCGCCCCATTGATCCCGCCCTCCTCTCGCATGCAACCAACCGCAAATTCGCCGCCCCACCAACCACGGGCGACAACCGCCCCCACGCGACCAACAGAGGCAATAGTGCCATCCGCACGCAAGGCCGACCTGATCGAGGGCTTCATCACTGGCCTTTCTGCCATTACGGCCTTCAGCGACTTGACCCCGCGTCTGACAGCATCCGAACTGGCCATTCGGCTCGACATCAGCAGGGCCGCAGCACGTCGCTACCTCATCACCCTGCACCACGCCGGCTACGCCGGGACGGACGGCAAAGCCTATTGGCTGACACCAAAGGTATTGGGTCTCGGACGGTCGTACATGGGTTCAGCAATCTTGCCGCGCACCGTGCGGCCATTCTTGCAACAACTGACCACAGAAGTCCAGGAATCCAGCAACCTGGCGGTCATCGACGGCATCGAAGTGGTCTATACCGCCAGCGCCAACGTGGCGCGCCTGATGAGTACCACGCTCGAACCCGGTACACGGTTACCGGCACATACAACGGCAGCGGGCCGCGTCATTCTTGGCACGCTGTCCCCGGCAGCACTGGAAGCCTGGCTTGCCCAAGCCGAGCTGACCGCACACACACCACACACGGTGGTCGATAAAGGGACGTTCTCAGCGGAAGTTGCCGCCGCCCGCAAAGCGGGCTACAGCATTGTTGACAGCCAATTCGAGGTGGGCTTGCGCGGGATTGCAGTGCCGATTGCGGGCCCGCATGGCGTGGTGGTCGGTGCCATCGGCATTTCAATGGCATCTGCCACCTGCTCCATCAAGGAAGCCCGCCGTCGCTGCGTTCCGCCGCTGCTGCGTACCGCTGCAGCCCTGCGGGACTTGATTCAGGACTTGTAGAGCCGCTGCAGGAGCTCGGATACCTGGGCCCGCTCTTTGGCAGTCCAGCAACCGGTCCACTGCTTGTCCATGTCATGCAACAGGC
>CAYUEG010000282.1:0-2528 GCA_964443245.1 uncultured Burkholderiales bacterium
ACAGGCGCAAGGCTCGCATCGTCATGTTCGGTACACCTTTCGGGCAGTGGCGTGATGGGCTGGGTGGATTATCCTGCAACCCGGCCTCGATCAGCGATGGCAGCAGGGAGATGGGCCAGGAATGGCTCCCACCAACGGTTTCCGCCTGGTGATCGAATTGGTGCCGGCGGCACGCAGCGGGATGCGATCCCCAGCCAGTTGAACCACGGTGTCGCCCGGCGGGTCCAGTATCATGCCGGTGCCTGGTGCGCGGCTGGTGCACTCATGACAGTTGCGCCAACCCTCCCGCCTTGTGGCTGAGGCAACCACAACCTTTCCGTTTGACCCTCTCCCCATGAGCCAGACAATCCTTGTCGTCGGCGCCGGCGCGATCGGTGGCATCCTGTGCGCCTATCTTGAAGAACGCGGTCAGGCAGTCTCCCTTTTCGCACGCGGTGTCAACGCCCGGTTGATCGCCCGGGACGGGATCCATCTGACGACGCCCGGCAAGCGGCGGCTGCATGCGCATCCCCACGTGATCACCGACAAGGCTGCGCTAGCGCACCACGACCTGGTGATCCTCGCGACCAAATCGTTCTCGCTGCCGGATGCGCTCGCCAGCGTGGCAGGGGCCATCGGGCCTGCGACGCTGGTGATGCCGGTCGTCAACGGCGTGCCCTGGTGGTTCGGATCGCCCGCTGCGCCCATCCGTGCCGTCGATCCCGCCGGCACGCTGGCAGCGGCAGTGCCTTACGCACGCCTCATCGGCGCCACCAGCTACAGCCCGACCCGCCGCGATTCCCCGACCGAATGGGTCCACACCGGGGCCAGCCGCCTGGTCATCGGGCCCGCGTTGCCCGGGGGCGACCCGACGGCGGCGCAGCAGGTGGCGGCGCTGTTTCAGGGATCCGAATTCGCCGCAGCAGTCGCTTCCGACATGCATCAGGCGATCTGGACCAAGTTCATGACCAACGCTTCGTTCAATGTGTTGTGCGCACTCACCGGCGCCCGTCAGTGCGATGTCGCCGCTGACCCTCAGCTGGGGCCAGTGGCTCGCCAGATCATGGCCGAGGTGGAAGCGCTTGCCATCGCCAGCGGCAGCAGCGTCACCGGCGGACTGGATGCGCCAATGCAGTTTGCCATCGAGAAGGGGCAGTTCAAGCCTTCCACCCTGCAGGATCTGGAAGCCGGCCGTCCTCTCGAGGTGGCCGCCCTGGTGGATGCGCCGCTGGAACTGGCTGCCCGTCTGGGTGTTCCGATGCCGGCACTGCACATTGCAGGCGCGGCGCTGCGGTTGAAGGCTGCCAGTGCCGGGCTATTGCCCTGAACACGGCAGCCTGCCCACCTTCGCTTGTCTTTCTGCAGTTGCACTTCAAGGAGTTGCCGTGAAGATTGTCGACATCCGCGAGATCGCCGTTCCGATCAATTCAACGATTCGCAACGCCGTCTTCGACTTCAGCGAGATGACCACCTCCGTCGTGGCTGTCATCACCGACGTGGTGCGCCATGGCAGGCCGGTGGTGGGTTATGCGTTCAACTCCACCGGCCGCTACGCCTGCGGCGCGCAAATGCGCGCGCGCCTGATCCCGCGCATCATGAAAGCGGCGCCCGACTCGCTGCTCGACGACAAAGGCAACAACTTCGACCCAGCCAAGGTCCTTGCCTGCATGATGCAGCGCGAGAAGCCCGGCGGCCACACCGAGCGCTCCGTCGCAGTCGGTACGATCGAAGTGGCGGTGTGGGACGCTGTCGCCAAGATTGAAGATCGTCCGTTGCACGCGGTGCTGGCAGACCGCTACAACGATGGCAAGGTGCCCGAAGCCGTGCCCTGCTACGTCGGCGGTGGCTGGTATGCGCCCGGCAAGGGCATCCCCGAATTGCAGGACGAAATCCGCATGCGCCTCGACGAGGGCTACACCACCATGAAGGTCAAGGTGGGCGGTGCACCGCTGGCCGAAGACATTGCACGCCTCGAAGCCTCGATCAAGACCATGGGCGGCGCCGATCGCCTCGCGGTGGATGCCAACGCCGGCTTCAACCGCGAGCGTGCCATCGCCTACGCCAAAGCGCTCGCGCCCTACAAGCTGCGCTGGATGGAGGAGCCGACCGACCCGCTCGATTACGCGCTGCTCGCCGAATTGGCGGAGTTCTACGCGCCGGCGATTGCCACCGGCGAAAACCTGTTCTCAACTCAGGACATCCAGAACCTCGTGCGTTTCGGCGGCATGCGTGCCGACCGCGACATCATCCAGATCGATGTGCCGCAGTCCTACGGCATCGTGCAGTTCTCGCGCACGCTGGAGATGCTCAAGGCGCACGGCTGGGGTCGTCAGGCGATTTACCCGCACGGCGGCAATCAGATGACGCTGGCCATCGTGGCCGGCTTTGGCCTGGGCGGCTGTGAGGCCTATCCCGGCGTGTTCGGTGTCTTCGCCGGCTTTGCCGACGGTGCCAAGGTCGAAAACGGCATGCTGCGCCTGTCAGACCGCCCGGGCATCGGCTTCGAGGCGCAGGACGCGCTCTACAAGGTGATGCGCGAGATCGCCTGA
>CAYUEG010000283.1:0-2519 GCA_964443245.1 uncultured Burkholderiales bacterium
AGGATAATCCACCCAGCCCAACACGCCACTGCCCGAAAGGTGTACCGAACATGACGATGCGAGCCTTGCGCCTGTGCCGGTGTTTCCCGATCTGTTTTCCGCTGTGCGCCATGCTCGTGCTGCCGCCGGGGGCCGTGGCACAGACCCGTACCACGGTCTCGCTGGCCACCGCGACACCCGGCGGCGGCTTCCCGGTGTACGGCGACGCCTTCACTGCGGTGATCAATGAAATGGAGCCGACACTGCAGGTGGTGCCGCGCAATACCAGGGGCAGCGCCGAGAACATACCGCTACTGGAAAAAGGCGAGATTGACCTTGGCCTGGTACAGGGCGAGGCGGCGCACGAAGCGTTTGCCGGCGTCGGACGCCCGCCTGCCAACATGAAGGTGATTGCAGCGATGTACTCCTCGCCGGGGTTCTTCATCGTCAGGAAAGACAGCCCGTATCGCAGCATGTCCGACCTGAAGGGCTTGCCGGTGGCATTCGGCGCTGCGGGTTCAGGCCTGGTGATTCTGTCGCGCTATGTGCTGGACGGGGTGGGACTGGACCAGCAGAAGGATTTCAAGGCGATCCTGCTGGAGCGCGCCGGCGACGGGCCGGAGATGGTGCGTGACGGCCGCGTGGCGGCGCTGTGGGGTGGCGGCGCTGGCTGGCCCGGCTTCACCAACCTGATGAAGGACGGCAATGCGCGTTTCATCGCACCCGGCGCAGAGGAGATCGCCCGCATTGTCGCCAAGCACGGCTTCCTGAAGCCCATCACCCTGCCGGCGGGAACCTACCCGAACCAGAGCGAGCCGATGCAATCGGTGGGTTCGTGGAGCTACGTGGTGGCGCGTACTTCCTTGCCTGACGAGATTGCCTACAAGCTGATCCGCGCAGTGCACAAGGGCGAAGCGGCGCTCGGCAAGCGCCTTGCGCAGGCGGCAGAGACTACCGCTGCCAACACGGCCAGCGCCGTGGCGCGACAGGACATGCTGCACCCGGGGGTGTTGCGCTATTTGCGCGAGGCCGGTCTGGTGCGTTAGCGCCGCGCGTGCACCAGCTGCACCACACCCATCGCCAGTGCCGGCAGGCACACCAGCACGAAAGGCAGACGCCAGCTGTCGGTGAATTCGTGGACCAGCGCGAAGAGCGTCGGCGCAAAGATGATGCCGGCGAAGGTAATGAACGAGCTGCCGCCTGAGACGACAGCCGCCATGCCAGGCGGTGCCAGGCGCGCTGTTTCGGAAATCTGTACCCCGTTCCAGCTGACTGCCGTGATGCCGAACAGCGCACACACCGCCAGCACCAGTGCATAGGGCCAGCCGGGCGTGAACGTGGCGATGCCGATCGAGGCGAGGCTCATCGCGATGCCCAGCACGCCCAGCACCATGCGCGGGCTGCGCGTCCGGTCGGCCACCCATCCCCAGACGACGCGACCGATCACGCCGCCGACATTGGCGAACGAAAGTGAAAGCCCGGCGGCCACCAGCGTGTAGGCCAGATCCTGGGTGAGGTAGGCCACCACGAAGGTGAAGAAGCACAGCTGCAGGCTGGCGTAGGCGGAAGCGGTGAACACGTTGCGCACCAGTGCCGGGTCGGCAAAGATGAGGCGAAAGGGGAGCGTGAAATTGGCCATCGAAATCGGATGGGTCGGTTTGCGGTCGGCGTCCAGCTCGGCACGCAGGCTCTGCGAGACCCCGGCCATCGCCACGCAAAAAAGCGCCACCATCCAGGCAGCGGCACGCCAGCCGAAGGCCAGCGTGACCGGGGGCACCAGAATGCCGGCCATCACCGCGCCCAGCGGCACCCCGGTCTGCTTGATCGAGAAGGTCAGTGCCATCAGGTGTGGTGGGGTGGTGCGCGCCAGCACATGCGAGCTGGCCGGGGTGATTGGCCCATAACCGATACCGAGCAGAATCGCGGCAATCGGAATCAGCGCAATCGGCACCACCGTCAGCAGCACCATGGCGGCGGCACACAACAACAGGCAGGCCTGGCTGACACGGATCGAGCCATAGCGCAGGATGAACCCGCCGGAGACCAGCGCCGCGGTGGAGGCGCCGATGTACATGATGCTGATGAAATAGCCGACGATGCCGACAGCGATGCCAAGCTCGCGCGCGGCGCTGGGGGCAAAAACGGGTACGGCGACCGACGAGAGCGAAACACACGCCTGGACTGCTGTCGTAATCGCGAGGATGAAGGTGGGAGACGACATGAATTGCGTGCTATTTTAGCGGCCCGGCCCTGGTACAGCCTCGTGCAGTGATTTGCTGTGCTGCCATCGGCCTGGTGCGCCACCCGACCTTCCCCCTATCCCGACAATTCGGCTCCAGCCCGCCCACCATGTCTCTCAAGGTCTTCATCACTGGCGCGTCCAGCGGTCTGGGTGCCGAACTGGCCCGTTGCTACGCCACCGCTGACACCACCCTGGCGCTCACGGCGCGCCGGCGCGAGGAGCTCGACACGGTCGCCGCCGGTTTGCCCGGCACCACGGTGGTGTATCCGCTGGATGTGACCGACTCTGCGGCCCTGGC
>CAYUEG010000284.1:0-2491 GCA_964443245.1 uncultured Burkholderiales bacterium
TGACCGCCTTGGCACTGGCCTGGTCGTCTGCCTTGGCGACCGGCCGGTCGGCCGCACCGGCTACCTCCGAACCCGTAGGTGCAGGTCCCGCCTTCGGCGCGCCTGCGTCCGAAGGCGGGACCGGAGCCGTCGCAACGCCCTTCTTCGCAACGGCAGCATCCTGATTCGGGATCTGGATGGAAATGTCGGCGTCGGCCGGTTTGCGTTCGGCATCAAACACCATCGGCAGTACGATCACGGCAAGCAACACCAGCGCAATCGCGCCGATGAGCCGACGACGCGCGCGCCGTTTGAGTGTGGAATCTTCGGCCGAGTCAGCCATTGTCGGGGTCCCTGAAATGCGCCAGGATCGGTTGCACCAGTGGTGGTTGCTCCGCTACTGGTTGCTAGAGTAACTGCATGACGCTCGAAACCGTAAGGAAGGAGCCAAACACCAAAATTCTATCATCCTGCCCAGCCGCACTCCGCGCCGCGTGATACCCGGCGGCTACGCTGGCATGCTCAAAGAACGTGCCCTTGAGATGCTCGCGTCGTGCAACCTCCGCCAGCGCCGATGCGGGCAGGCCGCGCGGGCCGGGCAAATCGCAAAAGTGCCAGTAGTCCACGCGGCCATCCAGCAGCTTCAGGACACCGGCGACATCCTTGTCGCTCAGCATCCCCAGTACAGCATGGGTATACGGCGCATAGCCAATGTTGGAGAGGTTCTGGGCCAGAACGCCGGCAGCGTGGGGATTGTGTGCCACATCCAGGATCACCAGGGGACGGCCAGGCAACAACTGAAAACGGCCCGGCCACTCCACCGCCAGCAGTCCCAAACGGATCGCCTGCATCGGCACCGGCAACCTCGACCGCAACACCTCGCAGACTGCGAGTGCTGCCGAGGCATTGAGCAACTGGTTGGCCCCGCGCAACGCCGGATAAGACAAGCCGTTGCGCGTCACCGGTTCGGCAGCGGTATCACCGGGGCGATACCAGAACTTCCACTGCTGCTTGTCACCGGCGTAGCCAAAGTCATGACCCACTCGCAACAGGCGCGCGCCGATGCGTGCTGCCACGTCCAGCACGGTCTGGGGTGGCTGCGGGTCGGTACACACCGCCGGACGGCCCTGACGGAAGATGTGGGCCTTTTCGAAACCGATCTTCTCGCGCGTGTCGCCAAGATAGGCCTGATGATCCAGGTCCACGCTGGTGAGCACGGCGCAATCGGCGTCAATGATGTTCACCGCATCCAGCCTGCCTCCCAGACCGACCTCCAGGATGATGCAGTCCGGTTCCGCCCCCTGGAACACCAGCAGTGCTGCCAGCGTAGTGAACTCGAAATAGGTCAGTTCCACCGGATCAGGGGCGATGCGTGCCGCTTCGACCCGTTCCATGGCCTCCAGCAGTGTGTTGTCCGCCACCTCTTTGCCATCGACACGGATGCGTTCGTTGAACCGCACCAGATGCGGTGAGGTGTAGAGCGCGGTGCGGTAGGACGCGGCGCGCAAGATTGCCTCGAGCATGGCGCAGGTCGATCCCTTGCCGTTGGTCCCGCCGACCGTAACAACCGGGCACCCGAAGCCAATGCGCAGGCGCCGGGCAACCACGCCCACGCGCTCCAGGCCCATGTCGATCGACTTGGGGTGAAGTTGCTCGATGTAGGCGAGCCAGTCTGCCAACGTCCGGAAACTCATGCACCCTCGCCGACGTAGGGGTTGTGTCGACGCTCCTCGCCTAGCGTCGACATCGGGCCATGCCCCGGCACAAAGCGCACCGTATCTCCCAGGGGCCAAAGCTTGTCGCGAATCGAATTGAGCAATTGCTGATGATTGCCGCGCGGAAAGTCCGTGCGGCCGATCGATCCGGCAAACAGCACGTCACCCACCAGCGCCAGGCCATCGGCCCGGTGAAAGAACACGACATGGCCCGGCGTGTGGCCGGGACAACACAGCACTTCCAGTACCTGTTCACCGAACTGCACGGTATCACCTTCGTCGAGCCAGCGGTCCGGTGTGAAGGGCACGACCGGTGGGAAACCAAACATGCGCGCCTGGGTTTCCAGTTGATCCAGCCAGAACGCTTCTTCCCGATGCGGTCCTTCAATCGATACGCCATGACGATCTGCCAGCATTCGCGCACCCGCACAGTGGTCGAGGTGGCCATGGGTGAGCAGCACCGTATCCAGGGTCGCACCCAGGCGCTGCAACCCCGCTTCGATGCGTTCCAGGTCGCCACCGGGATCGACCACTGCAGCACGCCTGGTTGTCTGACACATCAGGATCGAGCAGTTTTGGGCAAAAGGTGTGACCGGGATCACAGTTAGGGAGATCGGCATGGGAAAGGTCTCAAATTTCTTTTCAGAATGTCCTTAAGTTGGGCGATACACGGCCGAAATATGGAACGTGAATCTTCCTTATCGAGGTGAAAAAATGAACAAGCTCCTGATCAGTGCCGCCCTTGCCCTTTCCTGCAGTTCGGGAGCGTTCGCCCAATCGGCCGCGCCCGCCACCCT
>CAYUEG010000285.1:0-2467 GCA_964443245.1 uncultured Burkholderiales bacterium
CGCTGACGAAATCCATGCTCCACACCTCGTTGACCTTGGTGGCAATGTTCAGCGGCGTGCGCTCGGCCGGCGGCCTGCGCACCTTCTTGCGCTTGCGCACCGCCAGGTTGGCGTCGCTGTACGGCCGGTACACCCGTTTGTGATTGACACCGGAGAAGTACAGGCGCAGCAGGTCGTGCACGCGCCGGTAGCCGAAGCGCCGTCGCGCATAGGCGATCTCGACGATCTTCGTCTTCAGCGCCTCGGTCTGCGCGCTGGCCACCGGGGCGTTGCGATAGCTGTCTTCACGCAGCCTTCCGCATGGTGTTCGGCTTGCTTTCGACACGATCAGCCGATGCGGTTTCACGTCGGTGACTTGCTGTCACGACTTGCTGCGTCGGATTGTTCCTGTAGTCGCGAGCCGCTCCCAAGGCTACATCCTGCCACCCAAGTTCACGAATCATGATGTTCAGATGGATAACTTCCTTCAATCTGTCCTCACGTACGTCTCGATCGTCGATCACGGAGAGGTTTGTCAAGACGGCGTTGGGATCTGTCAGAATCGGTACGCCTGGTCTCAACTCAACCCAATCGAAGGCCATGAAGACTGGGTTCCCTTCCAGATCACCTGCCCATAGCGTGAACCCCCTTGCGCAGCCATCGCTGCCCACGTCTGTCACGCCCGTCCTCACATGGCTGAACGCAAGCCATCGGTTCGCGTCAATTGGTGGCCGCCACGCGACGGGCGGGGCACCAAGTACGTTCCATGCTTGGATATTCATGATGTTGGTCCTTTCAAGGCAATCGAGGAACGAAGGCTCCGCGGGATTGCCCTTTAGATCAACTCTCAACTTGAACAGCGGCCCCTCGGATTGGACCCTGGCATGATCAGTCACCAAGCCTATCTTGATGTCGCGACCTCGCGCGACCAGCAGACCTTCGAAAAGCGCTTGGTGGGGTTCGCTGAGGCCATGGGCTTTCCGCTGGTGTCGGCGATTCTGGTCGTTGATCGGCCTGCCGCACCATCGCAGTTCATCAGTGTGGGGAACATCCCGGACGCTTACAAAGCAAGTTACTCTGACCCCGAGCTGTCGCGCAAGTCACCAGTGCTGACACGCCTCAAGAACCTGTCGCATCCGTTCACGTATGACCAGTCTTTGTACGTGCATGACGGCGTGGGCCATCTATGGGAGCACCAAGCTGTATTCGGCTACAAGACAGGCATCGCGATGGCGTTGCACATGGATAATGGCCGTCACTTCCTGCTTGGGGTCGATCGGGAAGAGTCTCTGCCGTCCGAAGATCTTGCGCTCACCAGAATGATGGCTGATCTTCAGTTACTCGGGGCGTTTGCCCAGGAAACCGCGGTGCGTCTCCTAACCCCTTCCAGCGATCCTGAAGAGGAACTGCCCTCGCTCACACCCCGTGAACTTGAAATCCTCAAGTGGACATCTGCCGGCAAGAGTGCTGCAGTGATCGGCGAGATCCTCGGCATCCACCGAGGAACGGTGAACTTTCACCTCCAGTCCGTCTCAAGGAAGCTCGCCGTAGCGACCAAACATGTTGCCGTTTCCAAGGCCATTCGTCTTGGACTGCTTTAGCACACACTCGGTGTCGATGATCAACTGAGATATGCGCGCTGAGGCGCATTTCGCGTACGCACTAGTTTCCAACGACTCGCGCGAACTGAGACGGCTGCAGTGCACTTGTGTGCGTGTCTGCGCCGGAGGAACTCAAGACAACTGGCACCGACAACTTTCGCCAGGAGCGTCGCATGACATCTTGGGTTCCCGCGTGTAAACGGCCATTTTTTCTGCTCAATGACTCGGAGGCTTCCCTAAATTTAGAGCCGCAGTTCGGTTCGGACCCGGCAGCGGTTGCAATCAACCTCGCGGACTATCGTGCAGGTCAACCCCAGCCGCCGCCATTTGGGATCCCGAACAAAGAAAGGAGAAAATCGATCATAGAAATCGCCGGTAGGTCAGTTAAAGAATGAACCCAGGATGGGTGTATTCCACCAACCGGCGGACAAACTCTCCACTGGTAACTTGCACAGTGAGTCGGCTCGGCAGAAGTGCGGTGTCTGGTTCATGGTGGCCCCGAGGCAGAGTGGTTCGCACGATGCGCAGAAGCGCGGATCGCATTTCTGCATCGCCTGCAATGCGAAACAGAGAGTGCGCGCACGAACCCGACTCCGGTCGCAAGACCTCTGGGCAACTGTGATTGACCCTAGGGCGTGCTGGACTTCACCCCATCCACTGACCGCCGCCCCGACAATCGCCCGCCTCGACCCTGGCTTGTGACGATGCCGTCAACGTCGCGCGCCCCTCGCGTTCCAGCGCCAGCCCGCCTTTTTGGAGACTCATGCACCCGATCAGCCCCTGCGACGCCAAGCCCTGGCTTGCCCAGTATGGCAACCATATTCGTCCCGACCTGCCCGTCCCGGCCCTTGCCAGCCTCCCGGCGATGGCCCATGCCGCCTGCAGCC
>CAYUEG010000286.1:0-2464 GCA_964443245.1 uncultured Burkholderiales bacterium
TGTTCTGTGCCGAAGTGGATGCCAGGTCAAGCACCAGCGTATTGATCATGCGGCGAACGGTTTCATTCACCTGCCGGCGCTCCGACACTTCGGGATAGAGCTTGGACGCGATCTCCCAATGGCGCCGGAACAAGCCTACCTCAAGCAGTTGTTCCAGCGTGAGCAGCCCTGAGCGCAGCCCGTCATCCACGTCGTGGTTGTTGTAGGCGATTTCATCCGCCAGATTGGCCAGCTGCGCCTCCAACGTGGGGCGGGTATTGTCAAGGAAGCGCCGGCCAACGTCGCCCAGCCGAACGGCATTGGCGGCATCGCAATGCTTGAGGATGCCTTCCCGCGTTTCGAAGGTCAGGTTAAGACCGTCGAACGCGCCGTACCGCTCTTCAAGGATGTCCACTACGCGGAGTGACTGCAGGTTGTGTTCAAACCCGCCATAGCTCTGCATGCATTCGTTCAGGGCATCCTGTCCGGCATGGCCGAACGGAGTATGGCCAAGATCATGCGCCAGCGAGATCGCTTCAGCGAGCTCTTCGTTCAGTCTCAGTTGCCGGGCAATCGATCGTGCGAGCTGTGCCACTTCAATCGAATGGGTCAGTCTTGTGCGAAACAGGTCCCCTTCATGGTTGACGAAAACCTGTGTCTTGTATTCGAGGCGGCGGAACGCATTCGAGTGAATGATGCGATCACGATCGCGACCATACTCGCTGCGGCCAGCCGCAGGTTCTTCGGCGTGGCGCCTGCCGCGCGAGCCAGAAGGCTGTGCCGCATAGGGGGCCAGGACAAACATCGGTCAGGCCGCCTGATCTGTGTTGAGGGACGCCTCGATCACCGGGGCTACCTCGGCATCCGGGACTGCCGCGACAAAGGCCTCGCCCAGGCGCTTGAGGAGCACATAGCGAATGGCGCCCCCTTCGGCTTTCTTGTCGACGCGCATCAAGTCAAGGTAGCGTTGCACATCGGCCGTGGTGCCGAGCCGTGGCGCAGCAGTCGGCAACCCTGCCTGCGCAATCAAGTGACGGACGCGTGCGGCTGAGGCTTGATCCAGATAACCCAGACGATGCGACAAATCGGCCGCCAGCACCATGCCGGTCGCCACGGCTTCACCGTGCAGCCACACGCCATAGCCCATTCCGCTTTCGATCGCGTGCCCAAAGGTATGGCCAAGATTCAACCAGGCACGGATGCCGGTCTCGCGCTCGTCCTGCGCCACGATTTCGGCCTTGATCTCGCAGGAACGTTGAATGGCGTAAGTGAGACTTGACGGATCGCGTGCCAGCAGCCGGTCAAGGTTCTGCTCCAGCCAAGTCAGGAAGATCGCATCGTAAATGAATCCGTACTTGATCACTTCGGCCAGCCCGGAGAGGAACTCTCGCTGCGGCAGTGAGCCAAGCGTTCCAGTGTCGGCCAACACCATCAGGGGCTGATAAAAGGCCCCGATCATGTTTTTTCCTTTCGGATGGTTGATCGCCGTCTTGCCCCCCACCGAAGAATCCACCTGGGACAGCAGGGTTGTCGGTACCTGGACAAACGGCACACCGCGTTGATAGGTCGCGGCTGCAAATCCGGTGACATCGCCGATCACACCGCCACCTAGCGCTACCAGGCAGGTCTTGCGGTCGCGCCGATGCTCCAGCAAGGCATCAAAAATCCGATTCAGGATTTCCCAGGTCTTGTACTCCTCACCGTCAGGAAGAAGGATCGCCTGTACCTGTTTGCCGGCACGCTCGAGCGTTTCACGCAGACGCTCCAGATAGAGCGGTGCAACATGCTCGTTGGTCACGATCACGGTCACGCTGGCAGCGACACCGCGCCACAAAGCGGCATCGTCAAGGATCCCCGCGCCAATGACAATCGGATAACTGCGGTCGCCTAGGTCGACGCGCAGTTGGGCTCGCTGGCCAGGGTGTTGGTCGATGCGCTGGACGGAGGCGATGACAGGTTCGGTGTGTTCCATAGGTCTCGCAGTTGTTGTTCGATCTTGCCTGCCAAAAGGCGCGGGCTTTGCCGGCCGGTATCAACAATCAGATGGGCTGTTTCCCGGTAGAGCGGATCTCGCTGGGCATAGAGCTCACGCAGCCGACCCTGTGGATCGGCTGTGCGCAATAGGGGCCGATTGACGTCATGGCGGGTGCGCTGCCAGAGATCTGCCGGTTGCGCATTCAGATATACCACGCAACCTGCGGCGCGCATTGCCGCACGGCTGTTCCGATCCAGTACGGCACCGCCACCCGTGGCGATCACCACTTCGCTGGAAGCACACAGCTCGGCAACCACCTGCGCCTCGCGGGCACGGAAGCCGGCTTCGCCTTCAATTTCGAAAATCACGGGCACCTTCACGCCGGTGCGCTTCTCGATCTCGTGGTCGGTGTCATGAAACGGCCGGCGGAATGCCCGTGCCAGCAAGCGACCAATGGTGGTCTTGCCTGCGCCCATCAGGCCGACGAGAATGATGTTATTGGACACGACA
>CAYUEG010000287.1:0-2455 GCA_964443245.1 uncultured Burkholderiales bacterium
GCGTGGTTTCCGGCGCTGCGCCGAAGTGCGGCGGAAGGCTCACCGCCGCCCCGGCATGATGATCATGGGCGGGCGCGAAATATTGAGCATCATCGAATCAAAGCCGCCGCCGCGCAGGAAGGCCGGCCGCCCCTGGATCAGCTGCAACACCGCTTCCCCCGGACGCGGAAACGCCAGCGCCAGGCCGGTCTCATCGCGGCCCACGTTGAGTGTTTCACCGCTGGCGATCTGCAGGAAGGTTTCGCCGTCGTTGACGTAATCGTAGGTGCCGGCGCGGGTCTGCGGGGTTTCTTCTTCCACGATGATCACTTCGTAATCGGTGCCGCGAATGCCCACCGTAGCCGTCGGCGTGGTCAAGCGCACGTTGCGCGGCTGGGCGCGGGCGATCAGCCCGCTCACCTTGCGTAGCGATCCCTTGAGCAGGTTGGCAACAAAGCCATCGCTCGGCGCGCGCTCGAAGCGGTATTCAACCAGGCGCAACTGGCTGTTCTGACGGACTGACAGGGTGGTTTCGTCGCGCAGCTTGATCAGGGTTTCCGAATTGGCCTGCGTGGTGATGAGGTCGCCTTCACGCACCGCCTCCCCTTCGCGCGCCGGCCGTGCGGGCTGCGTGGCGGGCGTTACCGTGACGGTGCCATTGACACGCTCGATCGAACCGATCTGCGCGGACGGCACTGCGGGCGCCTGCACCGCCGCGCCGCCCGTGGCCGGCTCCGGGGCGGGCGCTGGCGCCTGGGCCACGGCGATGCCCGCCAGCGCGGAAAACACCCAACCGAGCAGCCAACGCTTCATTGTTCCATCTCCCTCAATCGACCTTGGCGCCGGATTCGCGCACCACACGGCTCCATTTTGCCTGTTCCGACTGCATGAAGGCCGCCAGATGCTCGGGCGAGGATTCCTGCGCGTCAATGCCCATCTGGGTGGAGCGCTCCTGGTAAGCGCGTTCGCGCGCCAGGCCTGCCATCACCTGCGCAATCCTCGTCACCGCTTCGCGCGGGGTGCCGGCCGGTGCAAACAGGGCGGTCCACGCGGAGACATCATAGCCGGGCACCGCATCCGCCAGCGGCGGCAATTCCGGTGCCACGCTGGCGCGGTTGCGGCTGGTCACACCCAGGGCCACCACCTTGCCGGCGCGGGCCTGGGCCAGGGCGTTGGTCGAGGTTTCGATGAACAACTGCACCTGCCCGCCGATCAAGTCCGTAATGGCCGCCGCGCCGCCCTTGTAGGGCACATGGGTCATCTCGATGCCCGCCATGCGTTTGAGCAACTCGGCCGCCAGGTGCCCGGTGGTGCCGTTGCCGGCAGAAGCATAGTTGACCTTGCCGGGGTTGGCCTTGATCCACGCAATCAATTCAGCCGGGGAGCGCGCCGGGACGCTGGGGTTGACGATCAGCACGCTGGGCAGCACGTGGGTCAACGCAATCGGCACGAAATCACGGTTGGCGTCGTAATTGAGCTTTGAATAGAGCGCGGCATTGATGCCGCCGTGCGTGCCGTTGGTACCAAAGAACAGGGTGTAGCCGTCATTGGCCGCCTTGGCGGCCGCCTCGGCGCCAACGTTGCCACCGGCACCGGGGCGGTTGTCCACCACCACCTGCTGTCCCAGGGCCTCCCCCAGGCGTTGCGCCACCAGCCGGCCCATGGCGTCGGCAGTGCCACCAGCCGGGAACGGCACGATCAAGCGCAGCGGTTTGTTGGGGTACCCTTGCGCAAACGCTGGCGGCACAAGGGCCGTGGCCGATAGCATCACAAGACCCGCTCCCACCAACGCTCTCAGGGCAATGCGTCTGGACGTGTCGGGCTTGGTCGTTCTGGTCATCATGTTGTCTCCTGTTGTCATGTTGTGGTCTCCTCACGCTTCTTGCCAGTCGCTTCTTCTTTGATGGTGGCCTGGCTAGGTTTCGGTTTCGAGCAACGCAATCGGATCGCCATAGACGCTGGCCGCGCGGACCACCGCGGGGTCGCGCAGCGCGGTGAGAAAGCCGGCATCAATCAGGGTCTGGGTTCCTGATTCGGCATTACCGGCGCCTTGCGCCACTTTCACGGCGCGCACAGTGGAATCGAGCGTGATCAGGTCCATGTGCACCGGCGGCTCTTCCCAATCGGGCATGACGCGGCGGATCCAGTCGGAAGGCTTGGCCAGGTCGATACCGAAGTGCAAGGCACCGGGGTTGTTGGAGCCGGCCGGATACACGGTATGGCGCGGCGCCTTGGGATTGAAGCCGCAACCTAATTCGATCAGCTTGCCGCCGACGAGCATCTCGCGCAGGGTGCCGGCAGTCTCGCCTGCACCGGTGACTTCGACAATGGTGTCGCCTTCAAACCGGCAACCGATCTTCTCAGTCCACGGCTTTTCGAAGCCGACCGCCCAGGTCGGATAAATGGTGCCGCGCATGGTCACCGGCGCAGCGTTGTCGTTCAGATGCGCGGTGCGGTCCCACAGGTTGGGGCCGTG
>CAYUEG010000288.1:0-2443 GCA_964443245.1 uncultured Burkholderiales bacterium
GTCGAATTGAAGGTGGCCGATGGTGCGCGTGCGGCCAAAGGAGACGTACTGGCCCGGGTCACCGGGCCGGCGCGCGGCCTGCTGTCTGCCGAGCGCACCGCGCTCAACATCCTGCAGCATCTGTCCGGCATCGCCACGCTGACTGCCCAGTATGTCGAGAAGATTGCCGGCACCAGGGCGACGCTGCTCGATACCCGCAAGACCACGCCGGGGCTGCGGATCCTGGAAAAGCACGCGGCACAGGTCGGCGGGGCGAAGAACCATCGTCTCGGGCTGGCCGATGGCGTCATGATCAAGGACAACCACATCGCCGTGTGCGGTTCGATCAAGGCGGCCGTGGCTCAGGCGCAGAAACGGATTCCGGTGCTGACCAAGATCGAGGTGGAAGCCGACCGCCTCGACCAGGTGGCCGAAGCGCTCGAGGCGGGTGCCGACATGATCCTGCTCGACAACATGTCCCTGGAGATGTTGCGCGAGGCGGTGCGCATGACAGCAGGCCGCGTCCCGCTGGAGGCTTCCGGTGGCGTGAATCTGGACACCATTCGCGGCATTGCCGAGACCGGCGTGGATTACATTTCGGTCGGCCGGATCACGCAGTCGGCACCGGCGGTGGATATCGGCCTGGACGAAGTCATCAATGTCTAGGATGGCCGCCGCGCGGCGGCTGGTCGGTCGTTTCCCCTCGTTCGCGCCGGCACGTCCTTGATCCGCGCGATTGCCGTCTATTGCGCATCGACCGACCGCCTGCCCCAGGCGACGTGCGATCTTGCACGCGAACTCGGGCAGGTACTGGCAGCGCGCGGCATCCGGCTGGTGTACGGTGGCGGGGCCCGCGGGCTGATGGGGATCACGGCCCGCGCCGCGTACGAAGCGGGCGGGGAGGTGCAGGGCTTCATGCTCAACGCCCTGCGCGGTCGGGAAGGCGCCAATATCGCATTCGGGCAGCTGGAGTTTGTCGAGACCCTCGATGAGCGCAAGCGTCGCATGGCAGCCGCGGCCGATGCCGTGATTGCCCTGCCCGGCGGCATCGGCACGCTCGACGAGTTGACGCAGATGCTCACGCTGGATGACATCGGCCTGGCCGCCAAGCCGGTGTGCCTGTGTGATGTCGACGGCTTCTGGGAGCCGTTCATGGCCATGCTGGGTCGCTTTGAGCAGTACGGCGTCCTCCGCCCCAGCCTGCGCCGTGACCTGCTGCGTGCCGATGGTGCGGCGCAGGCGCTTGACCTGTGTGCCGAAGCGCTGGCGGCAAGGGCGGCAAAGGCTGCATGAGACGCTGCGGTCACGGGGTTCTCGGCTAGAATCCCGACATTGTGATTCTTGCCGTGGTCTGGATGCATGACCCAGACTGCGTCTTCCGTGCCCACCAGCAATCAGCCCCTCGGTATTCTTGGCGGTACCTTCGATCCGATCCATTTCGGCCACCTGCGGCTGGCAGAGGAATGTGCCGATTCGTTGCGCTTGAACGAAGTGCGTCTGGTGCCGGCCGGCAAACCGTGGCAGCGGTCTGGCCTGATTGCGCCGATCCATCATCGTGTCGAGATGGCGCGGTTGGGGGTTGAATCAAACCCGCGGTTTCAGGTCGATTCGAGGGAGGCCGAACGAGCCGGCCCCACCTATACCGTCGAGACACTGGCAAGCTTTCGCCAGGAATTCGGCGAGGCCAAGCCGCTGGTCATGATCGTCGGCTCGGACCAGTTCCTCAACCTGCCCACCTGGCATCGCTGGCAGAAGCTGTTCGAGTTTGCGCATATCGCGGTGGCGCGGCGCGCCAATGAACCCTTCGACCTGGGCGAACTGCCGGCGGCGCTGGCGGCCATGGTGACCCACCGCCTGACCAATGATCGCAGCGCGTTGAGCGAACCGGCCGGGCGCGTGTTCAGCATCGAAATGACGCCGCTCAAGATTTCTTCTTCGCAAATCCGCACGCTGGTGCGCACACGGGTCTCGGCGCGCTACCTGCTGCCCCTGCCGGTTTACGAATACATCCTTCAGCACGACCTATATCAGTGAGGTGAATTTGGACATCAAGAAGCTGCAGGAAGTGATCGTCGAGGCACTGGACGACATCAAGGGGCGTGACATTGTCGTCTTCGACACCATCAAGGGTTCGGCCGAGTTTGACCGCGTGATCATCGCGACCGCCGATGTGGCGCGCCAGACCAAGGCGTTGGCGACAAACGTGGTGGACAAGGTCAAGGCAGCGGGCGGACGCATCGTCAGCATGGAGGGCGGGGCCAGCGGAGAATGGATTCTGGTCGACTGCGGCGACGCCATTGTCCACATCATGCAGCCGGCGGCACGCCAGCACTACAACCTGGAAGAGTTGTGGGGCCAGAAGCAGGTGAAGGTGCTCACGGCGGCCGAAAAGGCGGCGGAAGCGGCGCGCAAGCTGGCGGAGAAGGAGAAGGCTGCGAAGAAGGTTGCGAAGAAGCCTGCTGCC
>CAYUEG010000289.1:0-2425 GCA_964443245.1 uncultured Burkholderiales bacterium
GCGCCATGACCACCAGCGCAAAGATGATCGCCAGCCAGTAGGGCCAGCCCATGAGTGCGGTGGCGGTGTAGGCGAAAAAGCCGCCCAGCATCATCAAATCACCCTGGGCGAAGTTGACCGTCTCGGTCGCCTTGTAAATCAGGACGAAGCCCAACGCCACCAGGGCATACACGCACCCGATGGCAATGCCGCTCATCGTCAGCTGCAGGAAGATCGCCACGTTGTCTCCAAAACACCAATGCTTCGATTGGCCCCGCCGTTCTTGTGGTTGCGCGGCGACGGTGTATTTTTACCAATACCCGGGCTGCTGGCAGGAAGGCTGAAGGTTACCGGGCGGGCGTGATGCCGTCAATCAGGCGCTGCAACAATTCCGCTAACATCCATCGCCATTCCCCCACCTGCCGTAATGGATTGAAGCGCCATGACGTGGCAACCCGAACTGGACGAACTGAAGCAACGCCAGGCGCTGGCCCGGCAAATGGGCGCGCCCGACAAGGTGGCGCGCCACAAGGCCAACGGCAAGCTCACCGTGCGCGAGCGCATCGCGGCCCTGCTGGACGCGGGCAGCTTCCGGGAGATTGGCTCTGTGAGCGGCTTTGCGGCCTATGACGCTGACAATGCCCTGACCGGCTTCACTCCCACCAACCAGATCATCGGGCGTGGCAGCATCGATGCGCGCAAGGTGGTGGTATCGGCCGACGACTTCACCGTACGTGGTGGCGCCAATGACGGCGGCGTGGTCGAAAAGCTGATCTACGTCGAACGCATGGCCAATGAACTGCGCCTGCCTTTGGTGCGCCTGGTGGATGGCACCGGTGGCGGCGGTTCCGTCAAGACGATTGAAATGACCGGCCGCACCTACGTGCCGGCCATGGCCAACTGGCAATATGCCGTGGACAACCTCTCCAAGGTGCCGGTGGTCGGGCTGGCCCTGGGTTCGGTAGCCGGGCTGGGCGCAGCGCGTGTGGCCACCAGCCACTATTCGCTGATGGTCGAAGGCATTTCGCAGATCTTCGCCGCCGGCCCGCCGGTGGTGGCACGGGTCGGGCAGAACGTGACCAAGGACGAACTGGGCGGCACCGAGATTCACGGCCGCAACGGCACGGTGGATGATGTGGTCGAGAGTGAGGCCGAAGCGTTCGCGCGCACCCGGCGCTTCCTCTCCTACCTGCCTTCTTCGGTCTACGAACTGCCGGCACGCACCACGCCGACGGACGATCCGAAACGACGCGAAGAAAAACTGCTATCCGCCGTGCCGCGTGACCCGAAGAAGGTCTACCAGATGCGCCCGATCATCAATGCCGTGGTGGATCAAGGTTCGTTCTTCGAAATCGGCAAGATGTGGGGCCGCTCCATCATCACCGGCTTTGCGCGCCTCGACGGCTGGCCGGTGGCGGTGGTGGCGAGTGACCCGTATCACTACGGCGGTGGCTGGACCGCGCGTGCCTCCGAAAAGCTGATCCGCTTTGTCGACATGGCGCAAACCTTCCACCTGCCGGTGGTGCATCTGGTCGACATTCCCGGATTCCAGATCGGTATCGAGGCCGAAGAGGCAGCGACGATTCGCTACGGGTCGCGCGCCATGGCGGCGGTGTACCAGGCCACGGTGCCGTGGTGCTCCATTCTTGTGCGGCGGGTATTCGGCGTGGCCGGTGCCGCGCACCAAAGCACCGGGCGCCTCAATATCCGCTACGCCTGGCCCTCGGGCGAATGGGGCTCGCTGCCGATTGCCGGCGGATTGGAGGCAGCCTACAAAGGCGAACTCGAAGCGTCAAGCGATCCGGCGGCCAAGCTTGCAGAAATCGAGGCGCGTCTGAAGCAATTCACCTCGCCCTTCCGGACGGCGGAGCAATTCCTCGTGGAAGAAATCATCGATCCGCGCGAGACACGCGAGTTGTTGTGTGAGTTTGCGAACCTGGCGGCGCCGCTACGTAGTATCGGACCGAGTTCTTTCGGGATGAGACCATGAAACCTGTCGCACTCGTCATCGGTGCCGGCGACGCCCTCGGCGGCGCCATCGCCAAGCGCTTCGCCCGCGCAGGATTTGTCACCTGCGTGACACGCCGCAACGTCGAGAAGCTCGACGCCCTCAAGGCCGAAATCGAAGCCGCCGGCGGCATTTGCCACGCCTTCGGCTCCGACGCACGCGAGGAAGAGGAGGTCATCAAGCTCTTCACCCAGATCGAGGCCGATATCGGCCCCATCGAGGTATGTGTGTTCAACATCGGCGGCAACGTGCGCTTCGGCATCACCGAGACCACCGCACGGGTGTATCGCAAGGTGTGGGAGATGTGCGCCTTCGGCGGGTTTCTCGCCGGGCGTGAGGCGGCGCGCATGATGTTGCCGCGCAAGAAGGGCACGATCCTGTTCACCGGGGCGACGGCCAGCCTGCGCGGCGGCGTCGGCTTCGCTTCGTTCGCGGGCG
>CAYUEG010000290.1:0-2422 GCA_964443245.1 uncultured Burkholderiales bacterium
AGCTGGGCGGCGCGCCGGTCACGGTGCTGCCGGGTGCGGGGCACCTGAGCAACATTGAGAACGCGGAAGGGTTCAACGCCGCGGCGCTGGGCTGGCTGCTGCCGCGGGCTGCGCTGGCCAGCGTGCCGGCGCGGTGGTAGGCGTGAGGGGCCGCGTGCCCCATGGTAAACGGCACTTATGCCGGACTCATGCGCGCACCCGAAAGGCTAGCCCGAGTGACTCAGCCAACGCTCAGATGCATCGAGCGCCGGCCTGATCGGCTCGCCAGGAACCCTATCCCTGCGATGATGAGTAGATAAGTGGCTGGCTCTGGGACTGGACTGGTGTTGACAAAGAAGCCGATGCCATCCAAAGAGCCACCAATGACCCCGAGATTGTTGATGGTCCGGGCGTAAGTGGACGATCCCGAATTTGGATTCAAGTCCAGAATCGTCGTAACCCCGTTCTCATAGAGAAAACCTACTCGCTTTCCTGACGGCCCGAGCCAACCGACAATCTGTTCAGCATTGTTGATGTCCGACGCCACAGTGTAGTTGGCACCAGCCCTGAAGCTTTCATAGATGCCATCGCGCAGAATGAAGCTGTTGTCATCGATGCAGGCGCAATGTCCAACGATGGTTCCGGCGTCGTTTATTCCACCGACGACTGTATTGCCGCCGTAAAAGTCAAAATCAATTACCTCGTAGACGCCGTCAGTGTATCGAAAGCCATGCCAAACATTCTGGGCATCCTTGAAGTTTCCAACGATTTGACCGCGATTGTTTATGTCAACGGCCTCCATAGATACTGCGCCAGCAATGCTCAAAAAAGTGAGTTCTCGCGTGTTGGTGTCATAAACGAAGGCTCTGCGGCCGTCGGTTCGAGTTGAACTAATGAACCAATCCTGCGAAATACTTCCAACCACTACGCCGGCATTGTTGATGGCCTGCGGCCGATTAGCTTGTGCATTTGTTGGGGCAGGGTAGACATCCGGCGCTAGATCAAGATACCGATAGCTCGGATCTTCGCGGATGGGACCCGGGATCACACCTAACCGGAAGCCTTGAGGCGATCGGGCTTCGGGGTAGTCTCCGAAGAGAACTCCGGCATCCTTGGAACCGTAGACGAAGCCGTGCGGCAGACCAAGAATTCCATTAGCCTGGCCAAATGCTCCAACGAACTGTCCAACATCATTCAGGCCCAGCACTTCGGTCCCACCGCGCCTCTCGTAGAAAATCTCAGGGTAGTAATAGTCACTGGGCACCTGGGTGTACCGGAAGTCAAAGATCTGCGCCCTCGTTGCCATGCTGGCGCTCAGTGTCAGCAATGCAGTCAACACGATCCGAATCACTTGCGTCATTTCGTTCCTCCCTCAACAAAAGAAGGGGAATTTCAATCGGTGGAATAGCGCCTGCCTCAGTCATTCACAGCCTGCAAGACTTGGCCCCTTCAGAACGAAAAAGGATTAGTCTGAACGAAGCAGGCATTAGGCAGGACCTCCTTCTATCCGAAAGCAGACCCCAGAGTCGAAAGCTAAGTCAGGAGAGGTGATGTCGTCAAGTCAGGACTCGCTAGCCAACACATCGCGAATCCGCTCACCACATCAATTGCCAGCTCCGTTTCGTCTCAAGAAGACGACCATGGTTGACGGCGAACTCTTCAGGGCTACCAGGCGCCTATGGAGGGTCTGACGCGCTGCAAGCCACGGCGGCACAGGTGACGCTGGGCGACGTCTCGAAGATCCGCCACACGCTGGCGGCGATGCACCAAGAGATGGTCGCCAAGCTGGGCGGCGCGCCCGTCACGGTGCTGCCGGGTGCCGGGCACCTGAGCAACATCGAGAACGCCGAAGGCTTCAACGCCGCGGCGCTGGGGTGGCTGTTGCCGCGGGCAGCGTTGGGGAGCGTGCCGGCGCGGTGGTGGGCGTAAGGCGCGTGGTTGGGTGCGCTCGAAGTCCTTCCATCCATCGTCGCCGCCTGAACAGGTTGTACGTCTTTGACGTACATTTCCGCCGTGCTCACGATCTGCGAGACGCCCACCTTCCGCGCCGATGCTGATCACCTGTGGTCCACGGAAGAGCGCCTCGGGTTCTTCACGTGGATCGCCAACGAGCCGGAGGCAGGGGCGGCCGTTTCGGGTAGCGGCGGCTGTCGCAAAGTTCGCTGGAACGGAGATTGAAGATGGCCACACGCAAGCCGAAGTCGCCAACCAGCGGCGAAGAACTCGGGCTGAAGTTGCTTCAGTCCGTGCGCGAGATGAAGGCCCGAACCTTCGCACGCGCCACCCCGGTCGAACTCAATGAAGTCGTGCAGGCGCGGCAGAGCACGGGAATGACCCAGGCCGAGTTTGCGACAGCGCTCAGCATCTCCAAGCGCACGCTCCAGGAGTGGGAGCAAGGTCGGCGCGCGCCATCGGGCGCAGCGCAGGCGCTCATTCGCATCGC
>CAYUEG010000291.1:0-2406 GCA_964443245.1 uncultured Burkholderiales bacterium
AGCTCGGCTTCAACGTCGCCGCCTACGGCTGCACCACCTGCATCGGCAACGCCGGTGACCTCGCCCCCGGCATCAATGCCGCCATCACCGGCAATGACCTGGTGTGCGCCGCCGTGCTCTCGGGCAACCGCAACTTCGAAGCGCGCATTCACCCCAACCTCAAGGCCAACTTCCTCGCGTCGCCACCGCTGGTGGTGGCCTACGCGATCGCCGGCAACGTCAGGGTGGACCTGATGACCCAGCCGCTGGGCCAGGGCAAGAACGGGCGCGACATCTACCTGGGCGATATCTGGCCCGGCAGCGACGAGATCCACAAGCTGATGAAGTTCGCCATGGATGGCGCCGCCTTCAAGGCCAATTACGACAAGGTCAAGTCGGAACCCGGCAAGCTGTGGGAGGCCATCAAAGGGGTAAAGGGTCAGGTCTACACCTGGCCGACCTCCACCTACATTGCCGAGCCGCCCTTCTTTGCCAGCTTCACGCAGGCACCGAAGCAAAGCGCGCAGGGCATTCGCGGTGCCCGCGTCATCGCCCTGTTCGGCGATTCGATCACCACGGACCACATTTCCCCGGCCGGTTCGATCAAGGAGCAATCCCCCGCCGGCCAGTATCTTGTGCAGCACGGCGTCGCCCGGGGCGATTTCAATTCCTATGGCGCGCGGCGCGGCAACCATGAAGTGATGATGCGCGGCACCTTTGCCAACGTGCGCATCAAGAACCTGATGCTCCCTGCCGCCCCGGACGGCACGCGCGAGGAAGGCGGCTTCACGCTGTTCCAGCACGACAGCGGCAGCAACCGCCCCGAGAAGATGTTCATCTACGACGCCGCGATGCGCTACCAGGCCGAGGGCACGCCCACCATCCTCTTCGCCGGCGAGGAATACGGTACCGGCTCGTCGCGGGACTGGGCCGCCAAGGGCACGCAACTGCTCGGCATCAAGGCGGTGGTGGCCAAGAGCTTCGAGCGCATCCACCGCTCCAACCTGGTCGGCATGGGCGTGCTGCCGCTGCAGTTCAAGGGCGATGATTCCTGGCAATCGTTGCGGCTCACCGGAGACGAGCGCATCGACGTGATGATCCCCCAGGACTTGCGGCCACAAAGCGACGTGAAGATGTCGATCACGCGTGCCAGCGGTGAAGTGGTCAACGTGGCGGTGGTGCTGCGCATCGATACGCCGATCGAAGTGGATTACTTCAAGCACGGCGGCATCCTCCCATTCGTTCTCCGGCAATTGCTCGCCTGAGAACGAGAGGCAGGGCACGTTGCGCATCGCCATCGCCCGCGCGGGCTCGGGCAGCGTCGTTCACCTCACCTCGCACGATGCTGGTCGTTCTTGATACCAACGTCTGGCTCGACTGGCTGGTGTTTGACGACGCCGCCGTCGCCCCGCTCAAGGCGGCCCACGCTGCCGGGCACCTCACCATCGTGCGCGATGCGGCCGGAGAACGGGAACTGGAGCGGGTCCTCGACTACGAGGCCATCAAACCCTTGGTGGGAGCGGATCGCAGGCCGATGTGCATGGAAGCCATGCGCGCCGCATCGCACCTGCATGACGGCAGCACCCGCGCCGGCCGCCTGCCGCCCTGCCGCGATGCCGACGACCAGCACTTCCTGGAACTGGCGCGCGATGCCGGCGCGGCCCTCCTCATCACCAAGGACCGTGACCTGCTCACCCTGCGCCGCGTCAAGCATGGCGCACTTGGCTTTCGCATCCTCACACCGGCCGAAGCCGGCCGGGCGCTGACACAGTGCACTTGAACACAGCGCGGCCAGCCCGCTAGCCACGGCAGGCGTGAAGCTTGTAACATGGCGGCTCGCCGTGCCACCCGCGGCGGCACGAACCAGAGCGAACCAGAACATCTGCCCGAAGGAACCACAGGATGACCAACGAACAAATGGCCGAACTTTTGGCTGGCATCGCCAAATCACAGAACGCGATTCTCGATGCAGTGGATCGTGCCTTGCCGGGCTTCAAGGCCACCCACCTGACCTCCATACTCAATGTCGCGGCGAATGTGCGCCAGGGCGAGCCGCGCCTGGTCGATCTGCCGGCACGCGTGCTGCTGCGCTACCAGGGGCGCGCCGCGGTCGATTTCGAGCCCATCCTGGCCGATCTGGACCGCCTGTGCGGCCCGGACGGTGCAGTGGCACCCGCAGCGGCCACACCCGCACCAGCCCCCGCCCCCGCTCCACAGGCTGCCGCGCCTGCGCCCCGGCCTGCTCCCGCGCCCGCGCCAGCCCCCGCCGCCGCCGCACCCGCTCCGGCTCCGGCACCCGCAGCACCGCAGGCAGCAGCAACTGCTGCCGCCCCCCGCCCTGCGCCTGCCCCCGCTCCCGCCGCCCCGGCCGCGGCTGCACCAGCACCCCGCCCGGCCGCACCACCTGCAGCGCCGGCGGCTCCTGCG
>CAYUEG010000292.1:0-2402 GCA_964443245.1 uncultured Burkholderiales bacterium
AGGCGGATAGGCCGGGCAGAGCCAGCGCGGTGCTGGCGGCAAGAAAGTGGCGGCGATTCAACTGGCGGCGATGCAGGCTCATGCGTGTCTCCTGTTTTTGTCTGTGCGGGCTATCTTAGCGCGACCCTGCGGCTAGACTTTTTCAATGCGCGCCTGCAGTGCTGCGAGGCTGCTTTTCTCGGCACGCACGCTGAAGCGTGCGCCTTCATCTTCAGCGTGCTCTTCCAGCACCTCACAATTGGCGAACACCTCGCCGCGCAACTGTTGCCGGTCCCACGGCAAGAACAGCTCGGCCTTGGCCAACCGCCGGCTGAAATGCGCGCGGATCGCCTTGTGCAACCTCGCTACGTCCTGCGGGTTGACAGCGCTTAGCGCCAGGCTCTTCGAGTAATTCGCGGTGAGTGCTGCCGCCCGCTGGCGCTGCGCCAGTGCATCGCCCACCTGGTCCAGCTTGTTGAAGATGCGCAGGCGCGGCACCTTGGCGGCGCCGATCTCGTCGAGCACTTCGTCCGTCACGGCGATCTGCCGCTCGTAGCCGGGATCACTCGCATCGATCACGTGCAGCAGCAGCGAGGCTTCGGCCGCTTCTTCAAGGGTGGATTTGAACGAGGCCACCAGATCATGCGGCAGGTTCTTGATGAAGCCCACCGTGTCACTCACCAGCACACGCGGCACGCCTTCGGGCACCAGGGCACGCACGGTGGTATCGAGCGTGGCAAAAAGCTTGTTGGCCACCAGCACCTCGCTGCCGGTGAGGGCGCGCATCAGTGTCGATTTGCCCGCATTGGTGTAGCCCACCAGCACCACGCGTGCCAGGCTCTGGCTATCCTGGCGCCGCGCACGCTGGGTCTGGCGCTCCAGGTCAAACGCAATCAGCTCACGCTGCAACTCGGCAATCCGGTCGCGGATCTTGGCGCGGTCTGCTTCGCCCGCGCCTTCACCGGCACCACGGCCGCCTACACCGCTGCGCTGCCGCCCCTGCGGCCCGGCCAGCTTGGCCGCCTCGCGCAAGCGCGGGGCCAGGTAACGCAGCCGGGCAATCTCCACCTGTGCCCGCGCCGCATTGGAGCGTGCATGGCGGTGAAAGATTTCCAGGATCACCATGGTGCGGTCCAGCACCTCGCAGCCGACCTCGTTCTCCAGGTTGCGCGCCTGCGAAGGCGAAATCTCGTGATCCACCAGCACGTAGGCAACGCGCTTTTCGTCCGCTTCGGCCAGTGCTTTGGCCGCTTCGCGCGCGGCCACCGCGCCATGGCGCGCAGTGCGCTTCTCCGTGGCTTGGGGGAGCTCGTCCTCCTCTTCGGCAGCGTCGCCCCGCACCATGCGGCGCAGTTCCTGGCGCTTGCCGGTGCCCAGATAGGCAGCCGCATCGAAGCTGGTGCGCTTTTGCGTGAGCGTGCCCACCACCTCGAAGCCCAGGGTCGTGGCCAGCTCGCCCAGTTCACTCAGGGAAGAAGCGAACTCGGCATCGCTGACGGAGGGCAGTTGCACCGCGGCGATCACGGCGTGTTTGGGTTTGGGAGGAGCGGCGCGCGGCATGCCAGAGGGCTCTCTGATGTGTTCGAGCCAAGGAGTGTACGGTGGATGCGGGCCGGCCGGCGCGACATGCCTGCGCCCAAATGGGCGCAGGCGGTCTCAGCGCATCCGGCCGATGCCGGATGGTTACCGCTTGACCTTGCCGATCGGGCGCATTCTTCCGGCGGGCTGGTTGAGAACGGCAATCGTGGCCGGCCCCTTGTAGGCAGCCAGGACCAGATCACGCATGTGCTCCAGGTGCGCGCGCCAGAAGCTCTCGACGACGGCGGGTGTGCCGCTGCGCATCAGCGCCACCGCCATTTCGCGGCTCCTGATGCTTTCCTGTCGCAGCTTGTCGACGCTGGCGTGGGTGGAGGTGCGCGCGGTGACATCCTCGTGCTGGCGCCGGATGATGTCGTAGATCAGCGAGGAGAGCAGGTGGATGGTCTTGTTGCCGCAGTGCCGCGTGATCAGCATGGAAAATGCGGCGGACAGGTCGGCATAACGGATCAGGTCATGCTCCGCGGCGGCCCGCGCTGCGGCGATGTTGGCTTCCAGTTCCGCCAGCGCCAGCGGATCGCGCCGGGCAGCGAGCAAACCGGCTGCCGGCGGTTCGATGATGGTGCGCGCCAGCCACAGGTCCTGCAGCGTGGCACCTTCGATCTGCAGATAGATGCCTACCTGATTGGCCGCCGCGCCCAGATCCATGGTTCTGACGCGCGCGCCGCCATGCTTGCCGCGCTTGATGCTGATGAGTGACTCGGATTCGAGGATACGCAAGGCTTCACGCATGGTCGGACGCGAGATCGCAAACTCGACCTGCAAGGCATTCTCCGGGTGGAGCTTGTCACCCGGCTTGAGGCGGCCACTGACGATCTGGTGACGCA
>CAYUEG010000293.1:0-2359 GCA_964443245.1 uncultured Burkholderiales bacterium
CTGGCCGATCTGGTGGTGGCCGGCAAGCTCAAGTATCGTGAATCGATCACCGAAGGCATCGAGAACGCGCCCAAGGCCTTCCTCGGGCTGCTCAAGGGCGAAAATTTCGGCAAGCAGGTCGTCAAGCTGGGCTGATCGGCCAATCGGTCAAACAGGCCGGGTCCGGCAGGTCGCCGTAGCCAAGGCTGTCTGAAGCGGCCACATCCTTGTGCGCTACCCCATGGGTACGTGGCCGGGCTCCGCGCGCACCCGTTCCATCCAGGCATTGAGCGCGGCGTAGGGCGCCAGGTCAAATCCGCCCTCGGGGGCGACATGGGTGTAGGCGTAGAGTGCGATGTCGGCAATCGTATAACGCTCGCCAAGAAAAAATGCGTTGTGCGCGAGGTGTCTATCCATCACCTCCAACGCCGCGCGCCCCGGCGCCATGCGTTCGGCGAGGCGGCGCTCCTCCTCCGGCGGTCGACCCAGGTAGCGCACAATGTAGCGCGCCGTCGCGATGTAGGGCTCATGGCTGTACTGCTCGAAAAACAGCCATTGCAATACGCGCGCTTGCTCCAGGCGGTCGCGAGGCCAGAACGCGCTGCCGCCATCACGATTGGAGAGATATTGCAGGATGGCGTTGGATTCGGCCAGGTGCACGCCCGGGGCGAGTTCCAAAACCGGCACCCGCCCATTCAGGTTCATTGCGAGAAATTCGGGCGTGCGGCTCTCACGCTTGAGGATGTCGATGTGCTGCCACTGATATGGCTCCCCGAGCTGATGCAGCAGAAGCTTGAGTTTGTAGCAGTTGCCTGAAAAGGCGTCGCCGTAGATCTTGAGCATGCATGTCTCCGACTGTTCAACAGGAAATGGACAGAACCGATGGTGTCAGCGCCTCGAATACGGTACCAGGGCCGGTGCGCACTGAGTCCCCCTCACTCAAGGTGACATCGTCCGGTTCGCCGCGCAGGCTCATCCATACCGCACCGGCTTCGATTGCCACACGCAGCCCGGGCATCACGCTCCTCACCTGGCCGCGTGGCAGCACGACCCGGCGCGGCATGGCATGGCCGGAGAGCGATGCGAAATAATCATTGATGAAACGATGCATGCGGAAGCAGAGGGTGGGTAAACTCCGGCTATTCTGCATAGGACATGACCTTCAATCAAACGAGATTTTTGCGTGATTGCCATGCATTTTTTTCATGAATAGTGTGCCACGCCGTCTGCCGGTCCAGGGCGGCCGGCCGTTGGCACTGGCCGGTCTGCGTGGCTTTGAAGCGGTCGCGCGGCTGGGAAGTTTTTCGCGCGCCGCGGTTGAACTCAACCTGACGCAGTCTGCCGCCAGCCGCCAGATTCAAACCCTGGAGCGCGATCTGGGTGCCACGTTGTTCACGCGCGGCACGCGTTCACTGGCACTGACAGCGGCGGGGCGTGATCTGCTGCGCGCCGTGCGTGAGGGCCTCAATGGTATCGATGCGGCGGTCGCCCGGATTCGCAGTCGCGGGGGCGATGCGCGCAAGGCCGTGACCTTGACTACCTATGCCTCATTGGCGTCGATGTGGCTGCTGCCCCGGCTGCCCAAATTCAGCGCGCGTCATCCTGATATGGACGTGCGGATCATCGCCACGGACGCTTTCGTCGATCTGGTTGCCGATGGCTGCGATTTGGCCATTCGATACGGCCCGGAGTTGCGTGCCCCGGCGGGCGCTGTGGAATTGTTCCGTGACACGGTGTTTCCCGTGTGCAGCCCGGCCTTGCTGACGCGCCAGCCGATCGCCGACGCAGCGGACTTGCGTGGGCACGTGCTGCTGCGTTTTGAACAAGGCACCTCACGCTACGATGTGCTCACATGGGAGCACTGGTTCGCCGCTCAAGGTGTCAAACCAGTGCGGCCCCGGAGCAGCATCGCCTTTACCTATCACGATCAGATGGTGCAGGCCGCATTGCGCGGACAAGGTGTGGCCATCGCGCGTGCCCCTCTGATCGCGGATCTGATGCATGAGGGAGATCTGGTCGCGCCCTTTGGCAGCATGCAGGTGGAGGGTTACTCCCATTACTTGCTGGTCAGCCCGCAGCCGCAGCACCGTGAGGAGGTGGCAGCCTTTTGCGCCTGGCTCGATGCCGAAGCCGCTGCCACGCGCGCACGCGTGAAAGCGCTCGTCGGCAAGGCGCTGGTCGACAAAAGGCCGGGGCGTCCGGGGAAGCGCGAAGTAAAATCGATGCGAGACCACAAGCCAGGGAGAAAGTGATGAACGCACCCGAGAAGATCGATACGACCAGCGCCGGCATGTCAGATTCAAGCGCGCTGGCCACCATGCCGCCCGAGATCGCGCAGTACTACAAGAAGCTGCCGCAACCGCCGCAATTCAATTCCGTC
>CAYUEG010000294.1:0-2339 GCA_964443245.1 uncultured Burkholderiales bacterium
GATCACGAGCTCAAGGGCCGGATTCACAAGGAGCTCGGCCTGAAGGCGGAGTAGCGGCAAGACTGCTGCGAGCGGATACCTTATCGGAACGCCTCTGGGTACAGACGTCGCTGAATCGCCTGCAGGTGTGCTTCATTGTGCACTTCGGGCATTTTGTAGGGTCCGCCGAGGCGCTCCTCAAGCCACAGGCGCAACGTCGACCGCGCCTGTTCGTTGTTCAGCGGGTTGTGGTTCGCACCCTCCTGCATCAGGATCGTGAAATTGCGGCTCCACTCCCCGGTGAAGCGAAATCCGCAACTGCCGTTGGCCGCGTCTGGCGACCAGGGATCGTTACGCTCAAGTATCTGGATTGTCGGTACCTGCGGCGGCAGGCGCCAGATGTGCGCATATCCTGATGAGCATGACTGGTTGTGGAGTATTGCGCCAACGATCTGGGGATCGGTTCGATCCCAGTGGTAGACAGTACGTGCACCTTCCGAGTGGCCGCTCAGGAATATCGGCTTGCTCGTCAGGCTCTTGATGTGCGCAAGCACGACAGCAACGTCGTCAGTTCGCGCATCCATGCGGGCAATGTTGCGCGCCGTAAAGATTCCGGCACGATAGTTCTCGCCCCCACCTTGTAGCGCCGAATCGTTGTTCGAACCCGGACACCCCGTCCGGTTGCCGGGGCGCGTGACAAACTCGGGGGTGGCCACTGCCAGCCCCAGACGATAGTAGAACTGTGCGACGTGGGTCTCCCAGCCCCACATGCCTCCGCAGCCGTGGTTATGAATCACCACACCTCGCACACGCGGATCGCTTCGCAGGGCTTCCTCCCATCGGACAAGGTAGGTGGCTCCGGCAGCTGGCGCGTAAAAGACCGTCCGCTCGAGCACCTTGGCCGAATGCGATTTTTCGTAAGCCGGGTTATTCCAGTTGGAGTATTGTCCCCAGGCGGCGGGCAACAGCCCCGCTGCGCATGTCAAAATGGCAGCCAGTCGGCGGATTTGTTGATTCATGTGTTGTCAGTATTTGATCGCAAGCCGCCTCGTCAGCACGACAGTCCATCGCTGGCAATTGGCTGCGGCGTTCCCCGTTGAACCTGAGTATCCATTATCGGCACTTGACGACAAAACCTGAATAGCGGTGGGTCGGACCCTGGCACCGCCGCCCTCACGAACCCAACAGGAGCATTCGCGTGCAATTCGACCGCATCCCGGTGATCGTCAGCTTCGCCGAACAGGTAAAGATGACCGAGACCTACGGCTTTGCCGGGAGTCAGGGCAAAACCTTTCTGGAGGGGCAGCGCCTGGTGCCCCGTGACGCGGGCGGCAACATCGTGCCAGCGGACACGCTATTCATCTTCATGCACCCGGCCTCCACCCTGCAACTGCTGCCGATGCCGGTCGCGCTGGCCGAAGCAGGGTTGCACGTGCTGTGCGCCGGCAGCCGCTACGCCAAGAATGACAGCGCCCTCATCATGGAGAAAGTGGTCTATGACCTCGGGCAGTACATCCACCATGCCAAGGCAGAGCTGGGTTACAAGAAAGTGGTGCTGGTCGGCTGGTCCGGCGGCGGTTCGCTTTCGCTCTTCTATCAGGCGCAGGCCGAGCGGCCCGACATTACCCGCACTGCTGCTGGCGATCCCTACGACCTGACCCAAGCCGCGTTGCCGCGGGCTGACGGCATCATCTTCATCGCCGCGCACCTGAGCCGGGCCGAGACCATGACCGAATGGCTCGACCCTTCGGTGCTGGACGAGATGAACCCGGACCTGCGCGATGCTGAACTGGACATCTACTCCCCGGCCTGCCCGCACCAGCCGCCCTTCACGCCCGCGTTCGTGGCGCGCTTTCGCGCGGCCCAGGTCGCACGCAATCGCAAGATCACCGCCTGGGCCGAACAGCTCCTGGCCGAACTGAAGCAGCGCCAGGACGGTGAAATCGAACGCGCCTTCGTGGTCCACCGCACCATGTGCGATGTGCGCTGGATCGATGCGCATGTCGACCCGAACGGCCGCAAACCCAACTGGTGCTACCTGGGTGACCCGCGCACCGTCAACGTTGGCCCCGTCGGCATGGCGCGCTTTACCACCCTGCGCTCGTGGCTCTCGCAGTGGTCATTCGACAAGTCGAATGCCAGGGGAACGGTGAACGCCACGAAGATCCGCACCACACCCGTGCTGCAGATCGTCAATCAGGCCGATGACGCTGTGCCGGCAACGCACAACCCGGCCATTCGCGCCGCCCTCGCCACACCAGACAAGGAGTATGTCGAGATTGCGGGTGCCAATCACTATTACCTCGGGCAGCCGGCGCAGTTGCAAACCTGCATTGACACGGTGATCGGCTGGAGCCGGC
>CAYUEG010000295.1:0-2306 GCA_964443245.1 uncultured Burkholderiales bacterium
CGGTGCTGTTCGGTTTTTCGGACCGCTCGGCCCAGGAGAAGCTGGGCCTGTGGCGGGAGGTCAGAGGTTAGCGAAGCCTTCAAGGCCTGGCTGACAAGCGCTGGCACTGGCGCCCTGTACCGGAGCCCCGGAAGGAGTGCCTGCCCATCAAGGCTTCTTGGCAGAGGCCAGATTGCAATCTGGCCCTCGAATTCCTGATCGACGCCCATGCTGCTGAAACTGATGCGCCAGCTCGGCAAAAGCTTCGCCGCAGGCCGGGCCACCGTGGCGAACGCGAAACCAACCGTCTCTTCAGGGCAGGTACGCGGTCAGGATGAGGTGCCCGATCTGTCGGGCGTCCTTGAACTCGCCCGGGCCGGGCGCACCGAAGAGGCCGAACAGCAGTTGCGCAGCCGTCTGGCGGCTCTGCCGGATGACGCCGACACGTTGCACTTGCTCGGACTGCTGTGCCATCAGTCCGGCCGCAGCGCGGAGGCGACAGGCTTGATCGGCCGCGCCATCGCACTGGCTCCTGCTGCGGCATTCATGCGTGCCAATTTCGCCGAGGTGTTGCGCGTGCAGGGCGAGCTCGATCAGGCTGAGTACCAGGCACGTGAAGCGGTGCGGCTGGCGCCGGCGCAAGCGGACAGTCAATTCAACCTGGCCGCGGTCCTGGCTGACCGCGGCAGCCTGAACGAGGCGATCGTGGCCATCGACGCCGTACTGGCCTTGCAGCCGGGCCGCGCCGAGGCGGTATCGCTCAAGTCAAACCTGTGTTTCAGGCTGCAACGTGCGGACGAGGGATTTACCCTGGCACAGCGGGCGCGTGAGCTGGCGCCGGACAACCCGGCGCTGCTGGCGCAGTTGATGCGCCTGCGGGCCGACGTCTGTGATTGGCGTAGTCGTACCGCCGACGTGGCGGCGCTGGCCGCGCTTCTGGAGCGGCGTGTGGCCAACGCCTCCTCAGGTGGCAAGGTGGCGGGGGCGGAGGCGTTGGGCGGCATGAATCCATTCGTGCCCTACGAGTATCCGGTTCCGCAGACGTTGCGCGATGCCGTCACGGATCTCTGGGCGCAGCGGGTGATCCAGTCTGCCGGCATGCCGCTCGATCCGGTGTCTTCCAGCGGAGAGCGTGCCCGCCAAAGCCTGCGCATCGGCTATGTCTCGGCGGATTTTCACAGCCATCCGACCATGCATTTGATGGCCAGCTTTTTTGGATTGCATGATCGCACCGGCTTTGAGATCTTTGCCTATTCGATCGGTGCCGATGATGGTAGCGAGTATCGCCGCCGCGTGGCGACGACAGTGGACCGGTTCGTCGATATTCGTGCCGAGACGCCGCGCCAGAGCGCCGAAAGGATCCGCCGCGATGGCATTGACATACTGGTCGACCTGAAAGGCTTCACGCATGAAGCGCGGCCTGCCATTTTCGCCCTGCGGCCTGCGCCGCTGCGCGTGGCCTGGCTGGGTTATCCGGCGTCAACCGGCAGCGGCCTGAACGACTATGCGGTCGTGGACCGGGTCACCGTCCCGCCGGAGATGCCGCATTGCCAGGCCCAGTTTCAGGAAAAGCTGGTGTGGATGCCGCACAGTTACCAGGTGAACGATTTCCGCCAGCCGATTGCCGCAGTGCCGGCGCGATCCGGCGCCGGATTGCCCGAGAACGCCATCGTGTTCGCCTGCTTCAACCACTCCTACAAGATCGAGCCCGAAGTGTTCGGCGCGTGGATGCGCATTCTCGCCCGTGTGCCGCATGGCGTGCTGTGGCTCTACGGGATGGATGCCGTGTTGCACGGCAACCTCGCGCGCGAGGCGCAGGCACATCGCATCGATCCGGCGCGCATCGTGTTTGGCGGTACGCTCCCCAAGCCGCAACATCTTGCGCGACTGGCCTGTGCTGACCTGTTTCTGGACACTGGCACCATCAATGCGCACACCAGCGCCTCGGATGCCCTCTGGGCCGGCGTGCCGGTGCTGACCTGTCCGGGGCAGACGTTTGCGTCCCGTGTGGCGGCCAGCCTGGTCACCGCGGCAGGCTTGCCCCAATGCGTCTGCAACAGCCTGCAACAGTACGAGGATGAGGCGGTTCGCCTGGCGCAGGCGCCGGGCGAACGGGCTGCCCTGCGTGCAGTGCTGCAGGCGCGCGAACGATTGCCCTTGTTCGACACGCCACGCTTTGCGCGCCATCTCGAGCAGGCATTCAGGATGATGTGGGCGCGCCACCAGAGCGGTGCACCGCCCGCCTCGTTTGCCGTCGAGGACGCAAGCGCTTAACCGCCCCACACCTCCTGCGCGGTTTCGATCACCAGGCGCAGCTTGCTGCGCTG
>CAYUEG010000296.1:0-2266 GCA_964443245.1 uncultured Burkholderiales bacterium
TCTATGCGGTCGCCTCGATCGCGCAAGTGGTTGTCGGCAATCTGGTGAACCGGTTCGCGCTCAAGCCTTTCTTTCTTTTCATGGTCCTCGCGCAGATCCCGATGCTGTTCCTGGCTTCACAGGCACAGGGCTGGTGGCTCTTCCTGTCGTTGATGGGCGTGATGATTTTCGTGTTTGGCGCGATCCCGTTTACAGACGTGATGATCGCCCGCTATGTGGATGACCGCATGCGCTCGCGCGTTTCAGGCATTCGCCTTGGCGTCTCGTTTGCCGTCAGCTCGCTTTCGGTCTGGGCCATCGGCCCGGCCGTCAAGGCAATGGGGTTTGGCAATTCGCTCCTGGTGCTGGCGTGCTTCTCGCTCGCCACCGCGACGATTCTGACGTTGCTGCCGGGGGCGTCGCACGAGCAGGCTGCCACCTCCTGATTGAATCGAAGGGCGCTTGCACCCGCATCTTGTGTTCACGTTGGCCAGGCGCCGTCGACAGACAGATCAGGAACACCCCAGGCTGTCGGCCAAGAAAAACGAGACCATCAGTTCCTGCACCTGCCGGAACATGTCGATACCGGTTGTGGTGAGGCATCCAGCTTGACGTGCGGCTGCCAATAGCGGGGTTACCTCGGGCACGGTGATGACGTCGCCGACGAACATCGTCGATTTGAGTCTGGTCACGTCGATCGGATGTGGGTCCGAACTTCGCATGCCGAGCGGGGAAGCATTGACAATGATGTCAATGCCGGCCGGATCGCTTGAACCGCTTCGCACTTGCGCACCAGACACCCCGGCCAGGCGCTGCAACAAATCGCTCTGGCGTTGCATATCCGGATCATGAATCGCCAGTTCGGAGACGCCCGCCTGAATCAGCGCCAGGCCAATCGCCGACCCTGCGCCACCGGCACCCGCCAGCAAGGCACGCCGCCCTTGCGTCACGCATCCAGCCTTGTGCAGCGCCGCGACGAACCCGCTGCCATCGAGCATGTCGCCATGCCAGGTGCCGTCCGCATTGCGACGCAGGACATTGGCCGCGCCGAGAACACGCGCCCGCTCCGATGCGCTGGTGCAGTGCCGGTAGGCGGCGAACTTGTGGGGAATCGTCGCAATGATGCCGTCGACGTTATGTGCCACGCTCAATCCGTGCATGAATGCATCAAACGCATCTGCGGCCACATGCATCGGCACGACCACCGCACTGCGGCCACGCTCAATCAGTGCCTGGGTAACGCCGGCAGGTGATTTCACCTGCGCAATCGGGTCGCCAACGATGGCGATGACACGGGTGGCCCCGCTGAGGAGAGGCGTCACGGCATTCCGGGCAACTGCGCCAGGCTGCGCAACCGCGCCGCCGTCGTCGTCGGGAAGCCGAAAAACTCCAGATAAGCGGGTATCTGCTCGAACAACATGTCGGTCCCCACCTGGACGGCACACCCCCGTTCGCGCGCAGCAGCCAGAAACGGCGTGATGTCGGTACGCATGACGACCTCGCCCGCCAGAGCATGGGGCGACATGCGGGATACATCGACGGGCAACGGATCGCCTTCCTCCATCCCAAGCGGCGTGGCGTTGACGACCAGGTCAAAGCCGGCTGGATCATTGCCGCCGACGGTGACATCGAATCCCGGATAGTGCAGGCGGATGCGGGCCGCCAGACCTTCGGTGGATTCCCGTCGTGTATCAGTGAGGACCAGCCGCCTCACGCCGGCAGCGGCCAGGGATGCAGCAATCGCGGAGCCGACGCCTCCGGAGCCCACCACCAGACAAGCGGCAGCGCCCAGGTCAAAGCCTTTGGTGCGCAAGGCACGTACGAAGCCTTCGCCATCGAACAGATCGCCGATCAGGCGTCCGCTGGCATCACGCCTGACCGCATTGCACGCCCCTGCAATCCGCACGGCCACCGAAGCATCGTCCAGCAGGGCGACAGTGCTGACCTTGTGCGGCATGGTGATCAGGGCGCCACCGATATTGCTGAGCGCAAACAACGATGTGAGCAGCGCAGGGTAGTCGGCCACCTGGCTGCCCATCGGCACCACCACGGCATTGATGCCCGCCTCGGCAAAATACGGGTTGTAAATCAGCGGTGCCTTGAAGCTGTGCGTCGGGTAGCCAATATGCGCAATCAGCGTGGTGTTGCCATCAATCATGAGAGGTAAAATGGCCAGAACCGTTGGTGGGAGCGGCTCAGCGGCCGGCACTCTTGGCCGAGGCAGCAACGATGTCAGCCTCCACCAGTGCACGCAGCTCCGGCGTGATGTCGGTTTTGGCGCCAAACC
>CAYUEG010000297.1:0-2221 GCA_964443245.1 uncultured Burkholderiales bacterium
CCTTCAGGGCGGCGGCGTGGGAGAGCTTGAGCGAGGGATAGGTGTCTGCCATGGGTAGCGATTGGTGGTAGTTGCGGTGTGAGCAATGGTATCAAGGCTGCAAGCCTGTGAAGATGCGCGAAGTTGTATCGGTGGCAGGTCGTCGATTGGACGCAGTTACCGGCAGTTGCTACCGGGGCGGGATTGGAGCGATCTGCCAGGTCCCGGCTACCTGAACGCCGGCTTTGATGACCGCCAGCTTTGGCGCCTGCAGAAGTATGGCCTGCGACACCGACATGGCATCGAACAAAACGAGGTCGGCATCACCGCCGACATGCAGCCCGTAGTTCTTCAACCGCATCATGCGCGCTGCGTTAATCGTCATGGTCTGCCAGAGCCGCTCCAATCCGGCGTTGTGTAGCTGGTTCGTAATCTGTGCCAGCAACAGGAGTGCCTTGAGCGGATCGGCGTCACCAAAGCGCACGAATGGATCACGCATGTTGTCGGTACCGCAGGCGACATTGACGCCCGCTTCCATCAACTCCAGGACGCGGGTGAGCCTGATGCGGGTTGGCAGAACACAGGCAGTGATGTCTGCTTCAACCATCAGATCAATGGCGTCTGCCGCCACAGCGTCGGATACGCAGCTAAGGGAAGGAATGTGCGAGACTGCCACGCGCCCCTGCCAGCCTTGTGCAATGGTCTTTTTGGCCACGTAGGGCAGTGTGAAAACATCCGGGCTGTCCCAGTTGTCCAGGTGATAGTCGATGTCGCAGTCATAGCGTGCCGCCAAGGCGAAACTGGCATCGACCTGGTGCTCCGGATCGGAAGGCCACACCCGGCGATTGACGTTGCCTCCCACAATGCGTACGCCGGCATCAAGCGCCTGCTCGATAAATGGTGCCGCGCCGGCTTCTATCGAGTCAGGCGTGGAAAACCAGCCCTCCTGGGGAAAGGCGATGATCTGCAAGTCGACTCGTCCGCTCGTCTGCATCGCCGCTGCCTGCAAGCCGTGGACGGCATTCATCCCGACGAAAGGATCCGCCTCGCAGTTGGAGCGCGCCGAAGTGGTGCCGTGTGACAGACCCATCTCGAGTGCGCGCCGCGCCCGCTCAGTGACGTCGGCAACTGTGAAGGCACCTTTCAAGCGGCGAACTGCGCTGATGGCTGCCGCCAGGTCGACTGCGGCGACGGCGTCGCTGACCCGATCCGAGGTCAGTGCCTTGTCAATATGCAGGTGTGGATCGACAAACCCTGACGAGAGCAAACGCCCTTGCGCATCACAGTCTGCACCGCGCGCGCGTCCGGACTCCTCCAGGACGGTCGCGATCCGGCCATCGAGAATGTCGATGCGCCAGCGCCCCTCTTTGCCGGGGAGTACTGCATTGCCAATGCTCCATTCCATTTTGCCGGCTACCACTTGTCGCTGCAGTGCCGCAGGATCAGGCGCCGGGTTGATCGATCAGTGCGCGCGGAAACATCGCATGGATGCCCTTGTTGCCATCGACAATCTGGGTGACGTGCAGATCGCACGCCAGGCTGCAGGTGACGTAGGCATCGATCGCTGACCAGCCCTTCAATTCTCCGAGCCAGGCAATCATTTCACGCAAGGCCTGTTCGGCGGCATCATCGAGGTCCGGATCCATGCCCATCGCAATGTAGTGCGTGGGTGTGATGGCGCGCGGAAAGCGCAAGCCGGTGGCCTTGTGGAGGATGAACTGGAAGGTGCCCGAAAGCGCAGTTTCCAGTGCGGTGAGACTGACCTCACCGTCCCCCTGCACGGCATGGCCGTCGCCGGCCGAGAACAGGGCGCCCGGTACCTGTACCGGCAACAACAAGGTGCTGCCGGCTACCAGCTCCTTGTTATCCATGTTGCCGCCGTATTCGCGCGGCTCGATCGATGACACCATGCCGTACTCCGGCCGTGGCGCCACAGCCATGATGCCAAAGAACGGTTTGAGCGGGAGCGTCAGCCCCCACGGCAGATATGCTTCCTTGCGGGCGATGTCGATCGGGATGTTGAGGATCTGGAACTGTGGGAAATCCTCGGGCAACCCGCCGCGCAGCGGCTGCACCTTGTTGTAGGCCCAATCCTGGCGCAACTCGACGCGCTCAATCCTGACTTCGAGCGTGTCGCCGGGTTCGGCGCCTTCAATCCAGATCGGGCCGGTAAGAATGTGCGGCCCCATGAGCGGCTTGCACGCCTCCAGCACCGCGATGTGCTCGGGCAGCAGGTTGACGG
>CAYUEG010000298.1:0-2198 GCA_964443245.1 uncultured Burkholderiales bacterium
GCGTTCTGGGCCTCATCGAACGCCGGCTGGTAGCGGTGCAGCTCGGCCTCGATCGCCTCGGGCTCCAGCAATGGCACCAGAGCCTGCCCCAGTGCATACAGGTTCCACAGACCGACGCGCGGCTGCATGTTGTAGGCGTAGCGGCCTTGCTCGTCGGAATGGTTGCAGATGTGGTCCGGATCGAAGGCTTCCATGAAGCCGAACGGCCCGTAATCCAGCGTCAGCCCCAGAATCGACATGTTGTCGGTGTTCATGACGCCGTGCATGAAGCCGACCGATTGCCACTGCGCCATCAGGCGCGCCGTGCGCAACACCACTTCGCGCAGGAACAATGCGTATCGTTCAGGCAGGCCCTGGAAATCAGGGAAATAATGATCGATGACAAAGTCGGCCAGCGTGCGAACGGCCTCGGCGTCGCGCCGGTGGTACCAGAATTCAAACGAGCCGAAGCGAATGAAGGAGGGGGCGATACGGGTGACGATGGCGGCTGTTTCCACTGTTTCGCGGATCACCGGGTAGTCCGAGCCGGTAATTGCCAGGGCGCGTGTGGTCGGAATGCCCAGGCCGTGCATCGCTTCGGAACACAGGTATTCACGGATCGAGGAGCGCAGGACGGCACGGCCGTCGCCCATGCGCGAGTAGGGCGTCAGGCCGGCACCCTTGAGCTGGATTTCCTGGATGCCTTCGCTGCCCAGTACCTCGCCCAGGGTGATTGCCCGGCCGTCGCCAAGTTGCGGCACATAATGACCGAACTGATGACCGGCGTAGACGGCCGAGAGGGGACGGGTGCCGGCCGGAACGTGGTTGCCGACCAGCAGCGAGGTAAATTCAGGTTCCAGGGCCGCTTCTGCACGCAGGCCAATGTGCGGCAGCAGGTCCGGGTTGTGGGCGATCAGGTACGGGTCCGGCAGGGGCGTTGGCGCCAAGCGCGTATAGAATTTGTCCGGCAGCGTGCCGAAACGGGCAGTCCAGTCCAGTTCGGTCACGGACGCGCGGGCAAGCGGGGGCGGGTTGAGCGGAAAGTTCACCGTGAAGCGTCCTTGGAACGTGAAGAAGTGAAGCGGCGCCGGCGGTAGCAGGGGAGGCGATTCTTTCCCAAGCCGGAAACGCCGGTTGTCAAACTGGGGCAGTGATGGGAGCGGTAATGCGTTTTTGGCTCAGGGTGTTGCTCGTCAATTGTATCGCCTGCGTGTGTTTGACCGCCGCGCAAGGCCAAGGTTCGCGCCCGATTTCGATGCGTGATGCGCAGCGCTGGCAGGAGTTGCAGGGTCAGGTCGAAGCGGCCTTTGCCAAAGGCGACTATGGCCAGGCTGAGACGCTGGCGAACCAGGCGGTGGCGTCCGGTACGGCAGGATTTGGGGCGGTCGATCCCAATGTGGCGACCAGCTGGTCGAGCCTGGGCTCGGCGCAGTTGCGCAACAACAAGCTGGCAGATGCCGAGAACAGTTTTCGCCAGGCACTCTCCATCTACGAAAAGCGCTTGGGTGCGGACCACGAATTTGTTGGTGCCATGCTCAACAATCTCGGACTGGTGCTGGAGCGCCAAGGCAATTTCCAGAATGCGGAACTGCTGCTCCGCCGATCGCTTGCCATCAAGGAGGCAAAGCAGGGGCGCGATCATCCGGATACGGCAGTCACACTGGCGAACCTGGCGCGGGTACTGGATCGCCAGGGGCGCAGCGGGCAATTGGTGCAAGGCACCCCCCCGGCCGCCAAGCCGCCGCCGGGCGCGACAGCCGGCCCGCGCGGCGCGGGCAGCGCGGATGCGACACAACTGGCTGCCCGCGCGCAGACCGCAGCTGCGCAGGGAGACTTCGGCCAGGCGGAATCGCTGCACCGCCAGGCGCTGGAGGTGCACGAGCGCCAGCTGGGCCCGGAGCATCCGACCACGCTCGCCACGCTGACCAACCTGGGTGGGGTAATGCTCCTGCAGGGCAAGTTCAAGGATGCCGAAGCCGTATTCCGCCGCGTCATGGTGTCGCGTGAGAAAGTCCTGGGGCCGGAGCATCCGGATACCGCCATCAGCCTGAACAACGTGGCCAATGCCCTGTTTGAACAGGCCAAGCAGGACGATGCAAATGGCCCGCCGACCCGGCGTGTTCGCGGCGCGGTGCGGGAGTTTGCGCAAGCTTCCGAGACCGAGACCCTGTACCGCCGTGCGCTGGCGATCCAGGAAAAGACGCTCGGGGAGGGGCATC
>CAYUEG010000299.1:0-2162 GCA_964443245.1 uncultured Burkholderiales bacterium
GGTGGATGGCGTTGGAGATGATGTAGCGGATCTGGTGGTCGCAGCGGCCGATCTCTTCACAGACAATGCCGCAATCGACAAACGAGTACCCCTGGCCGCCGTATTTCTCCGGCAGGCGCAGGCGCAAGAGGCCCATGTTGACCAGCTTGTCGATGAAATCCTTGGAGAGGAACTCGCCGGTGCGGTCCCAGCGCTGGTAGTGGGGCAGGAGCTCGGCCTCGGCGTACTTGCGTACGGAGTCGCGGATCATGAGCTGATTTTCGGTGAGGCTGAAGTCCATCTGTTGCTCCTTGGGGTCAGTAGCGAAGGGTTGTCTTAACGCGGGCCGGGATACCACGGCCCGGTGATCGGGTGCTTCCAGGGCGTAAAGCCTTCTTTCTCGTAAACCTTGGGGCCAAGCTTGAAGTGTTTGGCCGCCTCCAGGCTTTCCAGCCCCGGCAGGTTGGGGTCGTACCAGGCGTCTGCCGTCATCGGCCGCGGACCCGCCTTGGCCACCATGCCGTAGGCGGGGCGGCCGATGATGCTCTCGAGCATCCAGACACAATCGATCAGCTTGTCGAGGTTGACGCCGGTCTCGATGCCCATGCCATCGAGCATGTGCATCAGGTCTTCGGTGGCAGCCATGCCGCAGGCGCGGCCGTTGCCGCCGAACTGCCCGCCGCCGATGCCGCCCAGGGTGCCTTCGATCAGGGCGGTATCGCCCTTGTCCAGCGTGCGCAGCGCGGCGTACAGGCAAGGCAAGGCCATGCCGCGCGCGTTGTGCATGTGAAAGTGGAACTGCCTGACCTGCGGCCAGCGGCGCTTGACCTCGGCCAGATCGGCTTCCATTTCATGCGGCAGGCACCAGCTTTGGGAATCGTGCAGGCCGATCTCGATCACCGCAATGCCGGCGGCTTCAAGCAGTGCCACCTGCTTCTCCAGGAAGGAAAGCCGGAACGCCTGCGAGAACTTGCCCATGAAGTTGGAACCCCAGGCCGAACCGATGCCGATGCGTGCCTGGGTGACGCCGCGCGCCTGCGCGCCGGCGATGGCCTCGGGCCACGAATCGAGCATCTGCTGCACCGAGCGGTTGACATTGCGGCGCTGGTGGATGTCGCAGATGTCGATGAAGAGCGTGAACACGTCCTCTTCGACCGTCAGGGGCGGGGCATATTGCAATGCCAGCTGGCGCGCCTTCTGGTTGTGGATGTAGGGCAGGTAGGTCACGCCCGGCCTGGGGCGAAACGCCTTGAGGAGATCCTCAAAGCAGGCCATCTGCGGCACGTACTTGGGACTGACGAACGCGCCCAGGGTAATGCGCTTCAGGCCGGTTTCAGACAGCGCATCCAGGAATGCCACCCGCGCTTCGAACGGAATCGCCGCATCCTCGATGCCGAAGCCCTCGCGCATGACTTCTTCGTTGTAGATGACGGTGGGCCAGTTCATAAATGCTCCGGGCAGGGGCGGCTGGATGCCTTGCGCGCGGACGGCAGGCACGATGCCCACGACATTCCCGCGATATTTTTAATTGTATAACTATTATGATACGATCCATCTGGTTCGTCAACGACGATGCCGCAGGGCCCGGCAATGCATCATGCGCCGGCCCGGTGGCGTGTGCTTGCGGGGCATGACATGCCCGTTTCAGGAGGAATGCGGTGAGCGAGAGGGTTCTGCCGGAGGCGACAAGCTACGACGAGCTGTGCGCGCGTTTTCGCTGGTCGATCCCGGAGCGCTTCAACATTGCGGTGGACATCTGCGATCGCCACGCCGCCGACCCGGCACGCGTGGCGATGATTTACGAGAACGAAGCCGGCCAGGTGAGCGAGCACACGTTTGCCGAGTTTCGCGCGCGCTCGAACCAGCTGGCCCACGCCCTGATGCGCATGGGCGTGGCGCGCGGCGACCGCGTCGGCATCGTGATGTCGCAACGCCCGGAAACCGGCGTGGCGCACCTCGGGATCTACAAGCTGGGTGCCATCGCACTGCCGCTGGCCACATTGTTCGGCCCGGAGGCACTGGAATACCGCCTGCGCAGCGCCGGCGTGCGCGTCGTGATCACCGATGCCGCCAGCCTGGCAAAGCTGCTCGAAGTGCGCAAGTTGTACCCGGGGCTCACGCACATCATCAGTGCGGACCGGAACGATGCGGCCCAGGTGCTCGATTACCAGGCGCTGCTGGCA
>CAYUEG010000300.1:0-2144 GCA_964443245.1 uncultured Burkholderiales bacterium
CTTCGGCCGTGATCCCTTTCATGGTGCTTCTTGCAGTGACATCCGGCAGAGTGCAACTGCATGGGGGCCTGGGTTATTTCCAGAATTTGGTGATGTGGGCCGCCTTCTTTTCCGCCCTGGCGTTTTACGTGATCCATGTCTGGTCCTCTGCGTCCGGATTTCGCGGATTCCAGGAACCACTGACGGCGATGGCCTTGCTTGCGATGCCCTACATCTATGCCTTCGGATCCAATGGGAATTACTGGTGGGTAGGAGGTTTTGCCGGCATCTTCTGGCTTGCAGCCGCGCTGCCCTGCATGGGTCCGTTGGTTCGTCAAAAGAACAGCGCGCTTGTTCTCGCGCCCATTTTGCTGTTCGTACAAGCGATCACGGTCGTGCTTGTGCAGTCTGGCATCGAGCGGCCGTACCGACAGACACAGCCGCTGAGGATCAATACATTCAAGATTGAAGCCGGGCATCCTGGCTCGGGCGTGCTTATGGCCGAGCCCACTGGCCGCTTCCTCTCGCAAGCGATGACATTGGCCCGCAACGCGGGCCTCGAAGCCGGCGCACCAATGATCGACCTGACCGGCAGATCGCCCGGCATTCTGTACTTGCTGAACGCTGAAAACATTGGACAGGCATGGACCATGGGAGGGTATCCAGGCAGCCTGAATCTGGCGATCGCGGCCCTGCGCCGGGTGCCGTGTGAAAAGGTCGCGATCGCCTGGGTACTACAGGAAGAACGAGGCCTCAGCCGAATCTCCCCGGATCTGATGGCGCACTTCGGAGGCGATTTGACACATGATTATCAGGAAGCAGGGCGCTGGACCACCTCCGAAGGCGCCGGTGGCCATCGCTCCCAGGTGCAAACCCTCCTGAAACCCACGCGCACCAGAGGCCAAGCCACCGAAGCTTGTGAGCGAGCGAGACAGGCTGGAGAAACCCATTGAAAAAGATCGCTATCCTCCAGTCCAACTACATTCCGTGGAAGGGATACTTCGATCTCATCGCCTCGGTGGATGAGTTCGTCCTCTATGACGACATGCAGTACACGCGACGCGACTGGCGCAACCGCAATCAGATCAAGACGCCCCAAGGCGTCCAGTGGTTGACCGTGCCAGTCGTGGTGAAGGGCAAGTACCACCAGAAAATTCGGGAAACGGAAATTGATGGAACGTCTTGGGCGCAGGCCCACTGGAAAACGCTGTCCCAGAACTACAGACGTGCGCCTCATTTCGACGAAGTCGCATCGTGGCTTGAACCTCTTTATCTGAACACCCACCAGACGCACATTTCAGCGCTCAATCTGCAGTTCATCGAAGCCATCTGTCACTTTCTCAAAATCGGCACCCGGATTCGGAGTTCATCCGAGTTTTATCTGAACGAAGGAAAAACCGAGCGTTTGGCAGGTATTTGCCAGCAGGCCGGTGCCCAGGTTTACGTCTCTGGGCCTTCGGCCAGGGAATACATGGACGAAACGGTGTTCCAGCAAATGGGCATGGGTGTGTCGTGGTTCGACTACACGGGCTACGGCGAGTATCCCCAGTTGTGGGGGCCCTTCACCCACCACGTGACCATCCTGGACCTGCTCTTCAACTGCGGTCGCGAGGCCCGTCACCACATGAGATACGTCCAGCCATGAAGCTGTCCGTCGTTGCCACTCTTTACAGATCCGCACCACATCTGCGGGAGTTTCACACGCGCGCGAGTCAAGCGGCACGGTCGTTCGCAGGCGATGACTATGAAATCGTTCTGGTGAACGACGGCTCGCCCGACAACAGCTTGGACATCGCCATCGAACTGACACGGCTTGACCGGCACGTCACCGTCGTAGATCTCTCTCGCAACTTCGGTCACCACAAGGCAATGATGACGGGGTTAGCGCATGCCAAGGGCAGGCAAGTCTTTTTGATCGACAGCGACCTCGAAGAGGAGCCGGAGTGGCTTGAAGCGTTTGCACAGCAGATGGATCTGGAAAACTGCGACGTAGTGCATGGAATCCAGGAACGCAGAAAAGGAAGCTGGTTCGAGCGCTGGAGTGGGCAGTGGTTCTATCGCCTCTTCAAGGCGCTTACCGGCCTTGCACTGCCAGAAAACGTTGTTACCGCACGCCTTATGACGCGTCGATATGTGGATGCGTTGTTGCGCCACAAGGAGCGCGA
>CAYUEG010000301.1:0-2132 GCA_964443245.1 uncultured Burkholderiales bacterium
TTTCTTGGTCGCGAACAGTCAACTTTATAGAGACGCCTTCAAGAAGGTTCGAGGTGTTTCGGTCAGCTTCCGCCGTCGCAAAATTGCCCGCTCCCGGCTTTTTCTGGCTTTCGCTAGGGTCGATTCGGAGAATGAGGTGCAGCTCATGGGGAATGGGCCGAAACACCGAAACGTCTACTGATGCCGTCGGGCGCAATTCAAGAGCAACGAGCTTAGCCGACGACGAATAGTCAACGAGAACCCCGCCAGCTACCAGAAGAACCAAAGTAGCCAAGAGCGCCCAATGAATTTTCAGCTTTCGAGACATTGGTGCGAAAGGCGTATTCCGCTTTTACGTCTGCTTGCCGTAAAGGTCGATCACCGCCGATAGTTCTTCCTCGCCCTTGCCCTGTGCGGCGAGGGTGCGCAACAGTTGCGCCGCCAGGCCGCTCACCGGCAGCGGGGTGCCGGTGTCGCGCCCGAGGTCCAGCGCGGTGTCCAGGTCCTTGAGCATGGTGTTGGCGGCGCCGATCGATTCTGCCGGCCGGTCGATCATTCTCGGCACAAAAATCTGCAGGGGCTTCGAATCGGCAAAGCCGCCCGCCAGGGCGCGGGGCAACAGGCGCGCATCGACTCCGGCGTTCTGCGCCAGGCGAATCGCCTCGGCAATCACGGCGATGTTGCTGCCGACGATCACCTGGTTGCACAGTTTGGTCACCTGGCCCGCCCCGGAGGGCCCCATCAGGTTGATGTTGGCGCCATACGCGGCCAGCACGGGTTTGGCGCGCTCGAACGCGGCCGCATCGCCGCCGCACATGATGGCCAGCGTGCCTTCGGATGCACCTTTGACGCCGCCGGAAACCGGTGCGTCGATCCATTCCATGCCGTTGGCTTGTTTCAGGCGTTGCGCGAAGTCACGGGTTTTGTCCGGCCGAATGCTGGCATGGTCCACCAGCACCTTGCCGCTGCCTGCGGCTTTGGCGACACCTTCCGCACCGAACACGACTTCCTCCACCGCCTTGGCATCGAACAGGCACATCATGATGATGTCCGCCTTCTCCACGGCCGCGCGCGGGCTCTCGGCGGCCATCGCGCCCAGTGCCAGCGCGGGTGCCAGTTTGGCCTTGGAGCGGTTCCACACGTGTACCTGATAGCCGGCGGCGAGGAGGCGTTTGGTCATGGGGTCGCCCATCAGGCCGAGGCCGAGGTAGGCGAGGACGGGTTTGGTCATGGGCAGGCTCCTGGGAATCGAGTGCGCGTGTCAGCGCCGGCGTGGGAGGGCGGCATCACGCCGGGTCGAACACGTTGCGAAAGGCCTTGCGTTTTGCCGTGCGGTAGACCGCAAAATCGGCGCGGTCGATGGTGATGATGTCTGTCAGGCCGCTTTTGTTGGCGAGCCAGACGAGGGATGCGTCGGCCAAATCCATCGGGCGATCGGCGTACTTGCGCATCATGCGCGCCAGGCCGGGAAGATCGTCAGGCGCAAGTGCTGCAATGTGCATCAAGCCGCGCTCGTGGCCGCGGTGCAACCAATCGAGAAAATCACCTTGGGCGGCGGCCGAGAAGTCGAGAAAGTACATGACCTCGGAAACGACTTCCCAGGTGGTATGGCAGCGCAGCTGTGCGCCGTGGTTGCGAAAGAACGCGACGGCGCGTGCGTGGTGGTGGTCGCGGCGGTTATACAGGGCGGCCAAGGGCCCGCTGTCAGCCAGTACGTTTAGCATTCAGGCGCGCGCGCACCACACGTTTGATCTGGGTGGACTGGCGCGCCGCATCGCCGTGCCGGCCAAAGTGCGCTTCACCGAGTTCGAACAGCCCGCCGCCTGCCGATGCATCTTGTGTCAAAGACAGGTTCTCGAGCGCTTTCTTGACCAGCGCGGACTTGGTGAGGCCGGTTTGCTGGTTCAGGCGCGCAACGAGCCGGGATTCGGCTTCGGTCAAGCGGATGGTGAGGAAGTGGTCAGCCATGATGCAATCAATGTAACACAAGTTGTTGCCATTGTCACACATCTGCGCCGGAAGAGCCATGGCTCGCGAAAACGGCACACCTTCCTTCCAGAAGCCGCATTACCCCACGCTTTTGGACGCTGCTCAGCCTAAAAAAGCTACTCGTGCGGCCAATCCACTGCGCCGCTGTGCGTCACCGCGCCCAG
>CAYUEG010000302.1:0-2114 GCA_964443245.1 uncultured Burkholderiales bacterium
CGACGCGTTGACCAAGGAGGCGATCCTGCGCCTGAAGGCGTGGCAGTCGGATCGCCTGGCCGCCACCTACCCGGACCTCCTGGCCAGCCCGCGCTACCGTGCCGCAGCCCACTTCTTCATGGAAGATCTTTACGGGCCGAAGGACTTCTCGCAGCGTGATGCGGATGTCGAGCGCATCTTGCCCAAGCTGATTGCCCTGCTGCCTGCGGCGGCGCTGTCGACGCTGGCCGATGCGGTGGAGCTGGACGAATTGTCCGAAGAACTCGATGCCAAGGTGCTGGCCGCCCACGGCCATGGCGCGATATCGCACGCAAGCTATGCTGCCGCCTACGCGCAGGCGGCCACACCGGCGCAGCGCCAGCGCCAGATTGCCCTGATTCGTTCGATCGGCGAAGCCCTGGATCGCCTGACGCGTATCCCGCTGCTGCTGTCGACGCTCAAGTTGATGCGCGGTCCGGCGCAGATGGCCGGGCTGTCGGCGCTCCAGCTGTTCCTCGAGAAAGGCTTCGTCACCGTCAAGGAAATGCGTGGCGTCGGGGAGTTCCTGGACATCATCACCCGGCGTGAAACCCTGCTCATGGAAAGGCTGTTTGCACGGGTTCCCGAGCCGTTTGCCGGGCTTGCCGAAACCGGCTAAGCTAGGTGGCTGGCGCGAGGGGGCGTCCACGAAACAATGGAGACAACCATGACAGAAAAAGTATGGCTCAAGCACTACCCCAAGGGCGTGCCGGCCGAGATTGATTACAGCGGCTACACCTCGATCAAGCAGTTGTTCGAGTCCTGCTGTGAGAAGTTTGGCGACAAGCCTGCCTACGCCAACCTTGGCAAGACCATGAGCTACGCCGAACTGGAGCAGAAGACGCGGGAGTTCGCCGCGTTCCTGCAGTCGCTGCCGGGTCTGTCGAAGGGCGATCGTGTGGCGATCATGATGCCCAACCTGTTGCAGTATCCGATCGCGATTTTTGGTGTCCTGCGCGCCGGCATGATTGTCGTCAACGTCAATCCGCTCTATACCCCGCGCGAACTGGAGCATCAGCTCAAGGACTCCGGCGCCAAGGCGATCGTCATCGTGGAGAACTTCGCCACCACGCTCGAACAGGTGATCAAGGCCACTCCGGTGCAGCACGTCATCACCACGCAGCTGGGCGACATGCTGCCTGTCCCGAAGCGCTGGATCGTCAATTTCGTCGTCAAGACCGTCAAGAAGATGGTCCCGGCGTGGCGCATCGATGGCGCCATGACCTTCCGCTCGGCGCTGGCGCGAGGCGCGGCCGCCACCTTCAAGCCGGTGGACCTGACGCTCGACGACCTGGCTTTTCTGCAGTACACCGGCGGTACCACCGGGCTGTCGAAGGGCGCCATGCTCACCCATCGCAACATTGTGGCCAACCTGCACCAATCGGGCGCCTGGATTTCCGGCACGTTCAAGGAGGGCGAGGAAGTGGTGGTATCCCCCCTGCCGATGTACCACATCTTCTGCCTGACAGCGACGCTCTCGTTCATGAAGTGGGGGGCGGTCAACGTCCTCATCACCAATCCACGCGATCTGCCGGCCTTTATCGAAGAGCTGCGCAAATGGAAGTGGACGGTGCTGACCGGGGTCAACACCCTGTTCAACGGTTTGCTCAACACCCCCGGATTCGAATCGCTTGATTTTTCGAGCGTCAAGGTGGTCCTGGGCGGCGGTGCTGCCGTACAGAAAGCGGTGGCTGAAAAGTGGCAGCAAGTCACCGGGCACGCGCTGACGGAAGCCTATGGCCTGACCGAGACCTCGCCCGGCGCCTCGATCAACCCGATGAATTCTCCATGGAATGGCTCGATCGGCCTGCCCCTGCCGTCGACCGAATTCAGCATTCGCAACGACGCATTTGAAGTGTTGCCCTTGTGGGATGGCAAGTCCGCGATTGAGGCATCCACGGGCGAGATCTGCATCAAGGGCCCGCAGGTGATGCAGGGCTATTGGCAGAAGCCGGAAGAAACCGCCAAGGTGATCCGCGATGGCTGGCTGCTCACCGGCGACGTCGGGCACATGGATGACAAGGGCTTCGTCTTCATCACTGACCGCAAGAAGGACATGATTCTGGTGTCAGGCTTCAATGTCTACCCGAACGAGA
>CAYUEG010000303.1:0-2106 GCA_964443245.1 uncultured Burkholderiales bacterium
CGGAGCGCATCCTTTTCTACACTGGCGTTAACCACAAGATTGGTGAGGTGCACGACGGCGCCGCCACCATGGACTGGATGGAGCAGGAGCAGGAGCGCGGTATTACCATCACGTCCGCCGCTACCACCTGTTTCTGGAAGGGGATGGACATGTCTTTCCCCGAGCATCGCATCAACATCATCGATACCCCGGGTCACGTCGACTTCACGATCGAGGTCGAGCGCTCGATGCGTGTGCTCGATGGTGCCTGCATGGTCTATTGCGCGGTCGGCGGGGTGCAACCGCAGTCTGAAACCGTCTGGCGGCAGGCGAACAAATACAAGGTGCCGCGGCTGGCGTTCGTCAACAAGATGGATCGTACCGGCGCCAATTTCTTCAAGGTCTATGACCAGATGCGTGCGCGTCTGAAGGCCAACCCGATCCCAATCCAGATCCCGATTGGTGCGGAAGAGAACTTCCAGGGTGTGGTGGACCTGGTGCGCATGAAGGCGATCGTCTGGGACGAGGCCTCTCAGGGCATGAAGTTTGATCTGAAGGAGATCCCGGCGAATCTGCTTGAGCAGGCCAACGAGTGGCGCGAGAAGATGATCGAAGCTGCTGCTGAGGCAAGCGAAGACCTCATGAACAAGTATCTGGAGGGCGGCGAACTTTCGATCGAAGAGATCAAGCAGGGGTTGCGCGCGCGTACGATTTCCAGCGAGATCGTGCCCATGCTTTGTGGCTCTGCATTCAAGAACAAGGGCGTTCAGGCGATGCTTGACGCTGTTATCGAATTCATGCCCGCGCCTACCGATATTCCGCCGGTTAAGGGCGAACTGGAAAATGGCAATCCGACCGAGCGCAAAGCTGCCGACGACGAAGGCTTTGCCGCCTTGGCGTTCAAGATCATGACCGATCCATTTGTGGGTCAGCTGATCTTCTTCCGCGTCTATTCTGGTGTGATCAACTCCGGCGATACGATCTTCAATTCAATCAAGGGAAAGAAGGAGCGGGTTGGTCGCATCCTGCAGATGCACGCCAACCAGCGTGAGGAAATCAAGGAAGTTCGCGCCGGCGACATCGCCGCGGCCGTTGGCTTGAAAGACGCCACGACGGGCGACACCCTGTGTGATCCGGACAAGTTCATTATCCTCGAGCGCATGGTGTTTCCGGAGCCGGTCATTTCGCAGGCGGTCGAGCCGAAAACCAAAGCCGACCAGGAAAAGATGGGTGTGGCGCTGCATCGTCTGGCTCAGGAAGACCCATCGTTCCGTGTGCACACGGACGAAGAGTCGGGCCAGACCATCATCTCCGGCATGGGCGAACTGCATCTGGAAATTCTGGTCGATCGCATGAAGCGCGAATTCAGTGTGGAAGCCACGGTGGGCAAGCCCCAGGTCGCGTATCGTGAAACCATTCGCAAGTCTGTAGAAAATGCGGAAGGCAAGTTCATCAAGCAGTCCGGTGGTCGCGGGCAGTACGGTCATGTGGTGCTCAAGATCGAACCCCAGGAGGCTGGCAAGGGCTTCGAGTTTGTCGATGCCATCAAGGGCGGTGTCGTGCCGCGAGAATTCATCCCGGCGGTCGAAAAGGGCCTACGCGACACGCTGCCGGCAGGCGTGTTGGCAGGGTACCCTGTGGTTGATGTGAAATGCACACTCCATTTCGGTTCCTACCATGATGTCGACTCGAATGAAAACGCATTCAAGATGGCAGCCTCGATGGCCTTCAAGGACGGCATGCGCAGCGCGTCGCCAGTGCTGCTTGAGCCGATGATGGCAGTTGAAGTGGAAACACCGGAAGACTACGCCGGAACCGTGATGGGAGATTTGTCATCCCGTCGCGGCATGGTGCAGGGCATGGAAGACATTTCCGGTGGCGGGGGCAAGATCATCAAGGCTGAGGTGCCGTTGGCCGAAATGTTCGGATATTCGACCTCGCTGCGGTCAGCTACTCAAGGCCGCGCAACTTACACCATGGAGTTCAAGCACTATTCCGAAGCGCCGAAGAACGTGGCCGAAGCCATTATCAGCGCCAAAAAATAACAGCAAACCTCATTGTTTTATAGGAGTCAATCATGGCCAAGGGCAAGTTTGAGCGTACGAAGCCGCACGTGAATGTGGGGAC
>CAYUEG010000304.1:0-2062 GCA_964443245.1 uncultured Burkholderiales bacterium
GCGCAGTCCTACCCGGGCAAATCGATTCGCATGATCATTCCGTTTCCACCGGGCGGGGCCACCGACATTCTCGGCCGCGTGCTCGCGCAGAAACTGGGTGATCAGCTGGGCCAATCAGTGGTGGTGGAAAACCGCCCCGGGGCCGGCGGTGCGATCGGTTCCGAAATGCTGGCCAAGGCGCCGCCCGATGGCTACACGATCCAGATGGCGACGGTCTCGACCCATTCGATCGGCCCGGCGATGAATCCGAAGACGCCGTATGACGTCAAGCGCGATTTCGCGCCCGTCGCCCACCTTGCCGATGCGACCAACGTGCTGATCGTCTCGCCCTCCCTGCCGGTGAATAACCTCAAGGAGTTCATCGCTTATCTGAAAGCCAACCCGGGGCGGGTGAACTTTTCCTCATCCGGCAACGGCACCATCGTGCACATGACCGGCGAGATGTTCAAGATGCAGACCGGCACCTTCGCGGTTCACATTCCCTATCGCGGCACGGCGCTGGCGATCCCGGACATCATTTCCGGGCAGATCGGCTTCATGTTCGACAACATCACCTCGACCCTGGCGCAAGTGAAAAGTGGCAAGGTCAAGGCGCTTGGCATCACCCAGTTGAAGCGTTCCCCCCTGCTGCCCGAAATTCCCACCATGGACGAGGCGGGATTGAAGGGCTTTGAAAGCAACACCTACTTCGGCGTATTCGCCCCGGCCGGCACGCCTGCGCCGATCGTGCAGCGCCTCAATGCGGAAATCAACAAAGCCTTGCTGGTTGCCGATTTCAAGGAACGCCTGGCAGCCAACGGTGCAGAAGGTGTGGGCGGCACACCCGAGCAATTCGCCCGTGTGATCGAACGCGAAACCGCCAAGTACGCCGCCGTGATCAAGCGCGCCGGCATCAAGCCCGAATAATCCAACACGTCTCGAAAGCGCATCATGCAATTCGACTGGAATTTTCCTTACGCCACCAAACGTATCCCCGTCTTTGCCAAGAACGTCGTGGCGACTTCGCAGCCGCTGGCCGTGCAGGCCGGCATTGATGCCTACCGCCGCGGCGGCAATGCGGTGGATGCCGCCATTGCGACCGCCATCACCCTCACCATTGTCGAGCCCATCTCGAACGGCTTGGGCAGCGACGCATTCTGCATCCTGTGGGATGGCAAGCAGATGCATGGCCTCAACGCCTCGGGTCGCTCCCCCGCGGGCTGGACGCCGGACTATTTCGGCAAGTTGGGTCCCAAGCCGGAGCGCGGCTACAACAGCGTCAGCATTCCCGGTGCGGTATCGGCCTGGCGCGCGATGAGCGAGAAATTCGGCAAGCTGCCGTTCGAAGATTTGTTCGAGTTTGCGATCCGTTATGCGCGTGACGGCTATCTTGTCAGCCCCATCGTCCATCAGAAGTGGAAGGCGATGGAGCCGATCCTGAAAAACCAGCCGGGCTTTGCCGAGCACTTTCTACCCAAAGGGCGCACACCGCACATTGGCGAAAGATTTGTGCTGAAGGGCGCGGCGGCCTCGCTGGAAGCGATTGCCAGATCGAAAGGCGAGGAATTCTACCGGGGCGCGCTTGCTGCCGCGATGGCCAAACATTCACAAGCCAATGGCGGCGTGCACACCGAAGCCGACTTTGCGAACCACACCTGCGACTGGGTCACGCCGATCCAGAAGAACTATCGCGGCTACACCATGCACGAGATCCCGCCCAACGGACAAGGGATCGCCGCCCTGATGGCGCTGGGCATGCTGGAGCACTACGACCTGGGTGCACTTGATCCGGACGGCCCGGAAAGCCTGCATCTGCAGATCGAGGCGATGAAGCTGGCGTTTGCCGACATTGGGGCGTACGTGGCTGACGGACGCTTCATGACCCGCGTGACCACCGAACACCTGCTCGACGATGCCTACCTGAAATCGCGCTCGAAACTGATCGACCCCAAACGCGCCATCGACTTCAAGGCCGGCACGCCGGAAAAAGGCGGCACCATTTACCTCACGACAGCCGACGAAAACGGCATGATGGTGAGCTTCATCCAGAGCAACTACATGGGCTTTGGCTCGGGCTGTGTGG
>CAYUEG010000305.1:0-1993 GCA_964443245.1 uncultured Burkholderiales bacterium
ACTGGAGCAACATCTTCGGAAAGATTGCGCGCGAAGCCGGGCTCAAGCCGCAGTAAGCAGTTGGCGCCACTGGGGGTAGCGTGCGGCCCTGGTGGAACGGACGCGATTGCGTTGATTGGACTGTCACTCTGCATCCGGACGCTGTGTGACCAGCATCCGGATGGCTGTTTCAAACTTCCGGCAAAAATGCGCCGGATCAAACAGCGTCGATTGACGCACTGACGTCATCACACGCTGGCGAAGCTCCTGCAATTCTGCCGGACTGTTTGCGTAGCGCAGTACCCGAGCCACGTATTGAGCCATGCTGTGACAGATCAGGTCCGACAATCCCGCAGCAGTCAGCAAGCTGGCGGACACGCGTGAGGCAAAACTTTCTCCCGGCAGGGCGATGATGGGTACACCGGCACGCAGAGCGTCACTGGCCAGCGTGTGCGCGCACACGCCGTCCGTATCAAGAAACAAATCCGCTGCCTGCAGCCGCTGCAGGTGGGCGGCATGATCAACCACCGGTGCGAACACGATGCGCTCAGGGCTGATACCGGCGGCCGCGGCGGCATCGGTCAAGTTTCGGGTGGAGGCGGTGCTACTGTCGAGCAGCCACAAGACTGTTTGCGGACTTTGGTGCAACAGATGCATCCACGAAGCGAACATCGTGCGTGAAATCTTGTAATGCGCATTGAAACAACACAGCACCACCTTGTCAGCGGGAAGGCCCAGGCTGGCGCGATCAGAGGCTGGGGCAAGCGGCATGAGCCGCCCGTTCGGCTGGTAGCAGCCCGGAACCTGAACCAGGGCTTCAGAAAACAGTCCCGCGCGGTTCTGAGGGGTAACGACTTCATCGCCAATCAGCGCGTCGGCCAGCGCACCGCCCATGGTTCCCGGGTACCCAAGAAAGTTGACGGTGATTGGCGCAGGGTGCAGCGCCACAATTTCCGGACGCGCGCCGCCGGTATGGCCTTTCAGGTCCACCAGAACATCGATGCCGTCGTCCCGAATCATCTGCGCCGCGTCCCGGTGACCGAGGTTGCGGATATCGCGAAACGTCTGGACCGACGCCCGTATGTGGCGTGAGTGGGGGCCATCATCGGGTGGCCCGTAAGAGTAACAGAGCACTTCGAACTGTCCGGCGTCGTGTTGGCAAAGGTATTCGGACGCCAGAAAGGAAGTCGCATGCTCGTAAAAATCACCGGACAAGTAGCCAAGCCTGATTTTTCCGCTGGCCCCACGCGACAATGCGGGTGCCATGCGGGGCCAGGCGGCCGCGAGTTTGCGTGCGTGATAGTCGGCTATGTCGCGCTGCAGCGGCGGCGGCAGATTCAGCTGGATCGCACCATACGGCAGAAGATGCTCCTGCCATCCTGTCTTGGCTGCGTCTCCAACGTTATCGGCATGGTGCGTAATGAAGCGGGCACGCAGGGCTTCGATGCCATGCCAGTCACAGGCATGCAAAAGCGCATTGGTGCGGTTGAGCGACGCCGGGATATAGCCCGGATCGATGCTGAGCGCCTCGTCAAAATAGCGGATCGCGGTTCCCGGATCGCCGCCGGTGGCGAAAAGGATACCGGTATTGCACAGGATGCCGGTTGAGCGCGGATGATTCTTCAGCGCCGTGAGAGCCAAATCCAGCGCTTCGGGTTGCCGATGCAGATCGGTCAGCACGCCCACCAGATTGGCGATGGCGGCTTCGTTGCCTTTCTCAATGGCGAGTGCCTGACGGAACAAACGCTCTGACAGCGGCAAGTTTCCCTCACGCCATGCATCCAGACCGGATTCAACAAGATCAGGCATCGGAAAAGGTCGGGATTTCTGCAGCAAGCATTCTTGGAAGGTGACCCGGCCGCCATTCAGGGGACAGAGATCGCTCCAGCCTGCGCCAGCAACGAAATGCGGTCGGGCGAATAGCCCAGCAGCCCGGAGAGAACAGCGTGCGTATCCTCGCCGGCGCGATACGGCGCCGGGCCACGCGCGGGCACCGGCCGCATATCCACGTGAA
>CAYUEG010000306.1:0-1991 GCA_964443245.1 uncultured Burkholderiales bacterium
CGTCATACCCGGCCGATAAACAGTCTCCTTGGGCACCTCCGGCCACTTGAAGTCCTTGTTGTGTTCGTACGGCCAGAAGGTTGGATTTTCGATGCGGCGTAGTTTGTACTGGTCGCAAGCAACGGGGGGATGCCCCTGCGCGCCCCCAAAGTCGTGTGCGTGGAGTCGGCAATCGAGCCAGGTCTTCGGGCTATAGCGTTCCCCAAAGTGCCTGGGCTTGTTCGGGTCGAATGGGGGTAGAGCAGCCGCGACTTGCTGGATGCACTGGTCGCGCGACACAGCACTCCTTCGTCCGGGCTCGTAGGTAGCCGTGCAGTTGAACTTCAACCACTCGGGGCTGGCTATCGGTCCTTCGTACTTCGGCAGCGCTTTGCCGCGTTCAATGCGAGCAGTCAGTGAAAGGTCAGGCGGGGAGTTGTCGAACTTGAATGGGCCAGTCGGTGTGGAACTCTGGCCAATGCTCCCCATAGTCCCATAGACCGAAACTGCCGAATTCAGCACTTGGGAAGCGGTGCAGCCGACGAGCACCACAGCGCTCAGTGCAATGAGAAACAGCTTTCCGGTGTGGCTCATGCCATCGGTCCTTGCATCACGCGGATGCTCCTTGGGCGACAAAGGGAGAAGAGCCAAACCATATCAGTCTGGCCTTGCCGTGTCATCCCCAAAACTGAGGAGGAATCGGCTTGGCGCGCACATCATCGCGCCCCGGCCTGTCACTCACGCCGGCACCGCAAACACGCGTTCTTCCGCCACCACAAACACTTGGTCTCCCGCCGCTGGCGTAACCACTTTAGCGCCGGTGAACTGGCCAAACGCCGGCAGCACGCCAACAGCCTCACCAAACCAGAAGCACGGCAGGCGCACGCTCTCGCTGCGGGTGCTGAGCCGGTACGCCGGATGCAGGTGCCCGCACAGCACATAGCCTTGCGCCTGTGGCTGGGGGTGATGGCACAACGCAAACGGCCCATCGATCAGCGGTTCGGCCACCACGTTGATGCGCAGCGATGCATGGGGCGCGCCGGCGTTGAGGTCATGGTTGCCCTCCACCAGCACCATCTCAATGGTTGAGTGACGCGCCCGCCAGGCCTGCAGCGCGTGAACGACATCGGCCGCATGGGCTTCACGTGCGTGCAGCATATCGCCGAGAAACACGATGCGTTGCGGCTGGTGGCGTGCAATCAAGGCATCGAGCACCGCAAGATTGCCGCCGGTCGTCGCTTCCGGCACCGGCACGCCGCGGGCGCGAAAGCTGGCGGCCTTGCCGAAGTGGGCATCGGCAATCAGCAGGGTGTTACGCGCCGGCCACCAGACCGCTTTTTCCGGCAAGAGCGTCAGCGCTTCACCGTCCACCAATGCCATCACGACGGGCGGCTCTCCAGCAGGCGCCAGCCCGTCAGGCGTGCCGCACCGCGATCGAAGGTGACCGTTTCGCGGCCTCCCATGGTTTCATAGACAAGGCCAATCAGCACATCGGCAAGGCCGGCCTGTGCGGTGGCCCGCACCCGGAGCGCCCTTCGTACCAATGGCGGAGACTCGATGCGAAGCTCTTTGGCTTCCAGGAGACGTTCGACGATCGGTACCAGCTCCCGTTCGCGGACGCCATAGGCGCTTGAAAGCACCCAGAGCAGTTCGCACAACACGATCAGGCTGACCAGCCCGGGTGTGCGCACCGACAACTCGCTTTCAATCAGCCGGGTGGCACGGGCTGCCTGTGAGGGATCGTCCTGCACCAGATAACGGACCAGGACGTTGGTATCGAGCCCGATCAAGAGCGGCTGGCCTTGTCTTTTTTGGCAATCGCCGTTGCAACTGCGCGCTTCATCTGCGCGATCGACACCGGCTTGCCGGGCTTGGGCACGATTCCTTTCAGATCCCGTACCGAGCCGGTAAGCGGACGCAACGCCACAGTGCCGTCGGCCTGCTGAAAGAATTCGATGCGATCACCGGAATTGAGCTGCAGACTGCGGCGCAGTTCACTGGGAAGCGTGATC
>CAYUEG010000307.1:0-1980 GCA_964443245.1 uncultured Burkholderiales bacterium
CCCAGACCGTCGGTGTCTTCGTGGTCGATGGTGCCAACCCTTCCCCCTCCCTCGGCACCAGCCTGAAACCCGCTCCCACCAACGGTTCTGGCCCGATCACCGAGGCCAACAGCCTCTCCGCCTGACATCTTTCTTTCTGCCTTCCTCCCCGAATCACCAACGTCACTTCCATTTTCTTCAGGTGCCATCATGAAACTCACCCTGCTCCACAACCTGCGTATTGCCCACAAGCTGGCGCTCGTGGTCGTCTCCCTCGTGCTCGCCTCGCTGATCTCGACGGTGATCATTGTCCAGGATCGCAACGATGTCATCTCCTTCTCTGCGGCGGAGCGCGTCGGCGCGGCCTACATCGTGCCGGTGCAGAACATGGCGATGCAAGTGGCCCGGCATCGCGGTCTATCCGGTGCCCTGCTCTCAGGTGACAACACCCCCGATGCGGCACTGAAGACCCTTGAAGCGGAAATCGAAACGACGCTCGCCAAACTGGGCGAACAGGAAAAGCTGAGCAACGGCTCCCTCAAGACGGCAGACGCAATGGGAAAGCTTGTCGACAGCTGGAAGAAGCTGCTGGGCGAATACCGTAGCCTGAGCGTCGCAGCCAGCTTCGAACGGCATACCGCCGTGGTGGGCAACGCCATGGCGTTGCTCAGCCTGGCGGTGGACAACTCCAACCTGAGCCTGGATCCGGACATGGACAGCTACTATGTGATGGACATTGTCACCAGCCGCATTCCGACCATCGTTGAGGCCCTCGGACAAGCACGTGGGCGCTCGATGGAAGTGGCCGGCGCCAAGGGATTGACGGCCGACCAGCGCAACGAACTGGTGGAACAGCTGACCCGCGCCAAGGTCGGCATTGAGGGATTGCAAACGGCAGTCGACAAGGCGGCCAGCGCCAATGCAAGCCTCAAGGAACGGTCGGCAGCAATCTCCGCGCAGGCGCTCAAGTCCCTGCAACAGGCAGACGACGCAATTGACAAGCTCGTGCTGCGCGCCACCAGCCTTGCCTACACACCCAAATCCCTGTTCGACCGCGTCACCCCGGGCATCAATGGCGTCGCCGAGCTCTATGGCACCTTCAATCCCATTCTGGACGAACTGCTCGCCAAGCGCATCGCCAAAATGGAACGCTCGCGCAACCTGACCGTCGCCGTGGTGCTGTTGTTCACCCTGATTGCGGTGGGTCTGGCAGTGGCTGTTTCACTCGGTCTGGTCCGGCAGATCAATCGCGCCAAGGAGGTCGCCGGCGCAATTCAAGGCGGTGACCTGTCCGGCGAGATTGTCGCCACCTCTTCTGACGAAGCCGGCCAGCTGCTGACCTCGCTGGGCGGCATGCAAGCCACGCTCAACCAGTTTCTGGCTGCGCAAGTCGAGATGGGCCAGAAGCACGAAGCGGGCATCATCTCGCATCGCATCGCGGTCGAACAGTTTCAGGGCGCTTACGCCCAGGCCGCCCGGCAGACCAACGATCTGGTGCAAGGCCACATTGATACCAAGATGAAGGTTGTGGAGATCGCCCGCCAGTATGCGATCGGCAACCTGACCCCTGACATGCCCGTGCTGCCGGGCGAAAAGGTCGTACTGACCACGTCCATGGCGGAAATGAAAGCCAATCTTTCCGCCATCAATGCCGAAATCCTGAAACTGGCCGATGCCGCCAAGCACGGCGACTTCACCGTGCGTGGTGACGCGGAGCGTTTTGACCACAACTTCAAGGCCATGGTCAACGGCCTGAACGACCTGATGGGCACCTGCCAGGCCGGGCTGGGCGAAATCGCCCAGGTGCTGGCCGCACTGGCACGTGGCGACCTCACGCATCGCGCCGCTGCAGGCTATCAGGGCACCTTTGGCGAGGTGATCGGCAATTCGGCCCGCACCTCCGACGGCCTGACCGAGATCATCAACAAGATCAAGGAAGCCTCGCAAACGATCAACATCGGCGCGCAGGAGATTGCAGCGGGGAACATGAACCTCTCCCAG
>CAYUEG010000308.1:0-1970 GCA_964443245.1 uncultured Burkholderiales bacterium
TCATGCCCTCGCGAATCAGTCCGCGGTCGTGGAAGCCCCAAAGGGTTGCTGGCACCAGCGATAACATGCGTACGGCCTGTTCGAGCGTGAACGCCTGTTTGGTGCGCACCCAGTGATAGAGCAGATGCGTTTGCAAGGATGAATCCATGAGTTGCGAGACATGCGCGCCGGAGTCCGAGAAGGTGGTCACCGTCCGCGGGTGGCGCATGATTTCGAGCGCGACATCCTGGTCTTCATTCGCGATGGGTTGCAGAAAAAACTGGTCGAGGTCTTTTTCCAGCGCCAGTTCGATCATGGTTTCAGCGGGATGCTGCCCGCGCTCGCGCGCGACTTCGGCCACCGAGCGGTGGGGACCTTCCACGGTGTCCAGCACGAACAGCCATTCGTAATCGGCAGCCCGCGCTTCGGTGCCACGGGCTTCGCGATCGTCGCGCGCTGAAGAGGCTTCAATCAGTGGGCGGCGCAGCGCGGGGTCGCGCAGTTTTTGTTTCTGCACGTCAAGCGGCAGGGCGCGGATATCCTTCCACAATGGCAGACGGTCGAAGGGCATCTGGGTTTTGAACGACAGCAGGGCACTGAGTGAGCGGCTGTGAGCCTGAGCGAACATGCGGCCGCCCATGGCTGCGGTTTCGTCGAGAAGATTGAGGTACTGCTTCCAGGTGCCTGGCGAGTTGCGTCGGCTGAACACGCCGAAGGTAATGGGGCGGCCCGACTCAACCGCCAGATCGCGCAAGCGCGTGTGCCAGTCGCGCACGCCCGGGTCGCCTGCTTCGCGGTCCACGCCTTCGCCGGCGATCTCAAAGAGTCCGGCGTTCAACTTGCCCATCACGCCGACGAGGCGCCGCACTTCGTCCCAGGCTGCGGCACGGCTGGCCACCGGACGGCTATCCGGTGTTTCGTGGCTGGGCGAGCGCGATGACGTGAAGCCGACGGCACCGGCAGAGATGGCGTCGTGCACCTGCTGTTCCATTGCCTTCAGGTCGTCCTCGGTCGCAGTCTCGGTGAATGCGCGTTCGCCCATCACGAAGGTGCGTATGGCCGAGTGCCCGACGTAACTGGCATAGTTGATGCCTTTGGGCAGGCCTTCAAGCGTTTGCAGGAACTCCGGGTAGGTGGTCCAATTCCATCGGATGCCGGCTTCCATCGCCTCGGGGGAAATATCTTCGGCGCGCTGCAGGTTGCGCACCACCATGTGTTTGTCCTTCGCCGCACACGGCGCCAGGGTAAAGCCGCAATTGCCCATGACGGCAGTGGTAATGCCGTGATAGCAGGAGGAGGTGCCGAGCGGATCCCAAAAGATTTGCGCGTCCATATGCGTATGGCCATCCACAAATCCCGGCGCGACAACATGGCCTTCGGCGTCAACGATTTCTTTGGCTGATTCGCGGATTCTGCCGATGGTCACGATCTTGCCGCCCCGCACGCCGACGTCCGCCTGATAGCGCGGCATGCCCGAGCCATCGATCACCGTGCCATTTTTAACCACCAGATCGTATTGCATTATGGGTAACCTCCTCGTTGATATGAATCCTGAGCCAACTCCGGAATTCACGCAAGTGCCGGCGGTAATCGGTGGGCGTGCGCGTCTTGCCTCGCGTTGCCGGGAGCGGTCGACCGGCGCAGGTTCGCAGCGCAGATTCGATAGTGCGCCTGGCCTTTGCGGGCCGTCTTTGACGTTCGCAGCGGGCGCCAAGCCCCTCAAGCGCCATGGGGGTTGGCCCTGTTGCCTGACCGCGGCTTTACGGTTTGAAATCTTGGTTGATCGCGGCGTTAGGCAGGCAGACCAAACTCCCGGCGGCAGACTTCGGCCAGTGCCGCGACTCCCTGATGAATCTCTTCATGGGTCGGGCTGGCAAAGCAAAGCCGCAGCCGGCTTTGGCCATGGGCTTTGTTGACAGACCATTCCGGACCGGGGTTGATCGCCACACCGGCGGCCACGTTGCCGCAGATCATTCGCGAGTGCGCTGCCT
>CAYUEG010000309.1:0-1866 GCA_964443245.1 uncultured Burkholderiales bacterium
CCTTCGCCCATTGCGCCATTTCGCTGCGGATGAACTCGGCGAACTTCTCGGTGCTCCCGCCGCCGTCTTCGGCCCCGAAGCTGTCCAGCCGCTCCTGCACATCGGGCATGGCCAGCACCTTGTTCACATCCTCGTTCATGCGCTTGGCCATGGCCGTGGGCAACTTGCCGGGGCCGACCAGGCCATACCAGGTGGTGGCCTCGAAGCCCGGGAATCCTTGCTCGGCCATCGTCGGCACCGTCGGATGCCCCTTGGCGCGCTTGGCGCGGGTCTGCGCGATCGCGACGAGCCGACCGCCCTTGACGTGGGGCGTGGCGGCCGTCATGGTCTCGAAGCCGTAGTTGATCTGGCCGCCGATCAGGTCGGTGATGACCGGGCCGCTGCCCTTGTAGGGCACATGCAGCGCATCCACCTTCGCGCGCTGCTTGAAGAGTTCGAGGGCCAGGTGCTGGGCCGAGCCATTGCCGGCCGAGCCGAAGGCGATCTGGCCCGGCTTGGCCTTGCACAGCGCCACGATCTCGGCCACCGTCTTGGCGGGCTGGTTGGGATTGCACACCAGCAGGTTGGGCGTGACGCCGACCAGCACGATGGGCACGAAGTCGCGTTCGACGTTGTAGTTCAGTTTGGGCTGCAGGCTGGGCGCGAGCGCATGGCTGTTGATGTGGGCCATCAGCAGCGTGGTGCCGTCACTGGGCTGCTGGGCAACATAGTCGGCCGCGAGCACACCGGCCACGCCGGCCTTGTTCTCGACCAGCACCTGCTGGTTCCACATCACGCTGAGCTTCTGCCCGACCACGCGCGCCAGGGCATCGGTGCCGCCGCCCGGCGGGAAGCCGACGATGATGCGGATCGGGCCGCTCGGCAGGTTCTGGGCGAACAGGCGCGGTGCGCCCAGCGTGGCTGCCGCGGCGGCCGTGGCCTGCAGGAGAGAACGTCGTTGCATGGTGTCTCCGTGGTTTGGGTGGGCGGGGGAAATCAGGCGGCAGCAGCCAGTCGTGCCTGCTGCGGGTGGGATGCGAAGTAGTCCATCGCGGCCTGCACGCCGCTGTCGGCCAGGCGCACACCGGCAAGCTTCAGGCCCATCTCGACGCCCGACAGCGCGGCCATCAAGGTCAGGTCGTTGCAGTCACCGAGGTGGCCGATGCGGAACATCCGGCCCTTGACCTTGCCCAGGCCCGTGCCCAGCGACAGGTCGAAGCGCTGGTGGATCAATGCGCGCAGCGCGTCGGCATCGACGCCGACTGGCGTGATCACCCCCGTCAACACCGGCGAGTACACCCGCGCGTCCGCGCACTGGATCGGCAGGCCCCAGGCGCGCACGGCGCTGCGCACGCCTTCGGCCCAGCGCTGGTGGCGCGCGAACACGGCCGGCAGCCCCTGTTCCAGGATCATGTCCAGCGCCTCCGACAGGCCGTACAGCAGGTTGGTGCTGGGCGTGTAGGGCCAGTAGCCGCCCTTGTTCATCTCGACGATCTCGTCCCAGGCCCAGAAGGCCTTGGGCAGGCGGGCTGACTTGCTCGCCTCCAGGGCCTTGGGCGACAAGGCATTGAAGCTGATGCCGGGCGGCAGCATCAGGCCTTTCTGGGAGCCGCTCACGGTGACGTCGACGCCCCATTCGTCGTGGCGGAAGTCGGCGCTGGCCAGGCCGGAGATGCTGTCCACCATCAACAGGGCAGGGTGGCCTGCTGCGTCGATCGCGCGCCGCACCGCGGCGATGTCGGAGGTCACGCCGGTCGAGGTTTCGTTGTGGACCACGCAGACGGCCTTGATCTGGTGGCCGGCGTCGGCCCGCAGCCGGGTTTCGATCGGTTCGGGATCGACACCATGGCGCCAGGCCTGGGGCAGGCCGGTGTCGGCATCGATGCC
>CAYUEG010000310.1:0-1862 GCA_964443245.1 uncultured Burkholderiales bacterium
CAGGTCACCCTGATCGGCTCGTGGACCTTCTCCACCGTGGGCCAGGGTGAGTGCGCGCAGTTTGTGGCCGATCGCGGCATCGCGGTGGACAAACTCTTCACCCACCGCTGGAAGCTGGAACAGGGCAAGGAAGCCTATGCGCTGTTCGATCAGCAAAGTTCCGGCAAGGGCGTGATACTGCCGTCTTGAACGCGGGCCCGCCGGCGCCGCACACACCTCCACAGCAGCGTTCAGTATGGCCGGAAACCGTTGGTAGACAAGGCTTTCCGGCCGCCCCTCATGCTTCGCTACGACGCACCCATCGCCTTGGTCTTCCACAACTGCCACGGCCGCTCCACCACGCTGCGGTTGGTGGCTTCGGCGAGGCGCGCTTCTTCCCCATCCAGATAGGTCACCTCACCGCCCAGCGCGATGGCCTTTTGCTGCAGGGCCGCGTTCATCTCGGTATAGATGGCGCGATACACCGCAATCGGGATCGATTCGCCCACCGCGACGAAGCCGTGCCCGCGCATCAGCACCACGCCGCGCGCCCCGAGTTCCCTGGCCAGCGCCGCGCCGTGCGCGCCGTTGCGCACCAGCATGTCGGTGCAGCCGAAGTGCGCCCGGATGTCGAACACCTCGGTTTCGCCCGAGAGAAAGCCACTCATGTGGTACACGGGCCGCAGCTTCACGGACGACACCGCAAACGGAATTACTGAGGGCGAATGGCTGTGCACGATGGACATGACCTCGGGCCGCGCCTTGTAGATTTCGCCGTGGATGAAGCGCTCCAGATAAGGCTTGCGCGTATCCCCCCCCTGGGCGACGCTGTCCAGGTCAAACGTCATCACGTCCGCCGGCGTTACCAGCTCCGGTGCGAGCGAGCGCGAGAGCAGGAACTTGCCGGCATCGTCCGGATGGCGCGCGCTCACGTGGCCGAAGCCATCGAGCACCCCCTGTTGCGCCAGGATGCGGTTGCCGGCAACGACGTCTTCGATCACTTCATCCAATGTCATGCTGCTTCCCGATCTGTGAGGGCAGGCAGCGGGCCGTGGGCCGGCCGCCTGCGGGTGCTTGCCTGGTGGTTTGCGTGGACCGTTACTTTGGCGGCAGGGAGCGCAGGTAGGCCACCAACGCGTCGAGGTCCTCGGCACGCATCCTGGCGTAATACGCGGTACCCATCGGCGGCTTGAGCTTGCTGCCATCCGGCCGCACGCCGGTGGTGATCACTTTCTTCAGGTCGGCATCGGAATAGCGCGCCAGACCGGTCGGCGTGATGTTGGTGGAAACACTGGTGCCCCACGGCCCGGTGAAGGGGAAGCCGCCGGCCCCCAGCTTGCCTTCGAGATCCGGGGCGCCGTTTGCCCCGGGCGGCGAATGGCACTCGATGCAGTGACCCGCCGGGCCGGCGAGATATTTCCCGTAGGCCAGTTTGTCCTTGCGCGACACATCCGCCACCTTGGCAGCCGGCGGCCCGTAGGAAGGCGGCAGCGGAATCCGGTACTCCGATTTGGCCACCTTGTTCTTGACCGGTTTGATCGAACGCAGATAGGCGACGATCGCCTTGGCGTCGTTGTCGGAAAGACCCTTGTACAGGCCGATTGGCATCGGCGGGCCGATGATCGAACCATCCGGGCGCACGCCATCACGAATCGCCGCAATGATCTGCGCATCGGTCCACTTGCCGATGCCGGTCTCCTTGTCCGGCGTAATGTTTGATGCGTAGGCAGTGAAGGGCTTTTCGTCGAACTTCAATCCGCCCGCCAGCTCCATGCCCGGCAGAGGCCCGTTCGGCCCCTGCGGTGTGTGGCAATTGCCGCATGCCACGATCGACTGCATCAGGTAGCGGCCCCGCTCCAGGCGCGATTCAGCCTGCACCGCCA
>CAYUEG010000311.1:0-1836 GCA_964443245.1 uncultured Burkholderiales bacterium
CGCGGCCCAATATCTGGCCGAGACGCGTGCCTTCGACGGTGTGGTCAATTTCATTTTTCAGCCTGCCGAAGAGGGCATCGGCGGCGCGCGCGCGATGATCGCCGATGGCCTGTTCGAGAAGTTTCCGTGTGACAACGTGTTCGGCATGCACAACCGGCCCGGCCTGCCACTGGGCAAGTTTGCGGTGCGCGCCGGCCCGATGATGGCCGGTGGTGCCTACTTCGACATTCATGTCACCGGCCGCGGCGCGCACGGGGCGCGGCCCGAGACGGGCGTGGATTCGGTACTGGTGGCGTCCCACATTGCCATCGCGCTGCAAAGCATCGTTGCACGCAATGTTCGCCCGCTTGATGCTGCAGTAGTCTCGGTCACCAAGATCCATGGCGGTGATGCCTACAACGTCATCCCGCAAACTGCGCACCTCTCCGGCACCGTGCGCGCCTTCACACCCGAGGTCATGAAACTGGTCGAGGAGCGCATGCAGCGCATCGTCAAGGGCACGGCGGAGGCGTACGGGGCAACCGCCGAGGTGGACTTCCGGCTGATTTTTGCGCCGACCATCAATGACGCCGCACAGGCTGACTTCGTCGCTGCGGTATGCGCTGCCATCGTCGGTGAAGAGAATGTCAATCGCAATCCGAACCTGATTGTCGCCTCCGAAGATTTCTCCTTCATGCTGGAGAAAGTGCCGGGCTGTTACTTCAACATCGGCAATGGCGCCGGCGAAGGGGCATGCGAGGTGCACAATCCCTCGTATGATTTCAACGATGGTGCCCTGGCGTTGGGGGCGAGCGTGTTTGCCCGCATCGTCGAGACACGCCTTGCACCTGTTTGAATAACCGGGAGTACACCCATGACGAACTTTCATCAAAGCAAGCGCCGCAAGATGATTCTGGCGTTGGGGTCTGGCGCCCTGGCAGCGCCTTTCGCCAGCCGGGCACAGCAGCCCTACCCGAGCCGTCCGGTGCGCATCATTGTGGCTTCCGCAGCAGGTGCCGGCGATGACATTCCCGCGCGCATGCTCGCCGCCAAGATGAGCGAACTGGTCGGCCAGCAGTTCGTTGTCGACAACCGGCCCGGCGCCGGTGGCATGATCGGGCAGACCTTTGTGGCCAAGGCACCACCCGACGGCTACACGCTGCTGCTGGCAGGCGGCTCGATGGCAGGGGCGCATCATGTCAACGCCAACATGGGTTACGACCTGCAGCGCGATTTTTCCCCGATTTCGTTGATTGAAACCGTGCCGTGGTCGTTCGTCGCCAATCCGGCTCTGCCGGTACGCACGGTGCAGGAGTTCATTGCCTATGCGAAGGCGCGGCCCGGCAAGCTGAGCTACGGCACGATTGGTGTCGGGCAGATTCCGTACTGGAGCGTGCGTCTGTTCAACAGCATGGCCGGCATCAACGCCCTCGAAGTGCCCTACAAGGGGACCCCGGAAGCGCTTACCGACCTGGTTGCCGGGCGGCTGGACTACTATTTTCCCGCCGTGGTCAACGCAGTCACGCTCAAGGACAAGGCGCGCATCATGGCTGTCACCTCGCGCGCACGTTCCGCCCTGTTGCCGGATGTGCCGACCCTCATGGAGTCGGGCTTGCCTGATTACGAAATGCCGGCGTGGCGCAGCATCATGGGGCCGGCGGGAATGCCGCGCGAGATTGTCGATTTCCTCAACCGCACGATGGTAACGGCACTGGCGTCGGCCGATCTGCGCGACAAGCTGGCGAGCACCGGTTCAGTGGCCCAATCGAGCACCCCGGACGAGCTGCGCAAGCGGTACCTGGACTGGAGCAACATCTTCGGAAAGATTGCGCGCGAAGCCGGGCTCAAGCCGCAGTA
>CAYUEG010000312.1:0-1822 GCA_964443245.1 uncultured Burkholderiales bacterium
GTCGAAGGCGAGTGGAAGATCCCGCCCGGCAACGTGGCCCAGGTGCTGGTGGTGCTGTTGGTTCCTACTGTCATCGGCATGCTCCTGCGCAAGTGGAATGCCAACGTGGGCGCGGTGATCGAGATGGTCGGCGGCGCGCTCGGCATCTTTGTCATTCTGTTCCTGATCGTCAGCTGGATCCCCCGCAACATCGGCCTGCTGGCAACCACGCCAGCCAACGTCTACATCGGTGCCATCGGCCTGGGGCTGGTCGGCTTCGCCGTCGGCTATGCGTTCGCCCGCCTGGTGCGCCAGGACCCGCGCCGCAGCCGCACCATCGCGCTTGAAACCGGCATCCAGAATGGCCCGTTGGGCGTGCTGATCGTGCTGCTCACCTTCGAGGGCACGCGCCAGCAAGAGGTGCTGCTGATCCCGGTGCTGTACTCGCTGTTCATCGTGCTCACCAGCAGCGCGGTGACCATCTGGTTCCGGCGCATCAGCCAACGCGAAGAAATGGCCCGCGACAACGCCAAGATCGGCGCACTGGCTGCGGCGGGCTGAGCACCGTTCAGGCCGCGAGGATCAGGCAACCGCTACCGGGTGTGCCCGCCCTATTTCCCGGGGGTCCTTGCCAGCCGATGTTGCGGGCGGATGCGCGTTAGCGCTATCCCCTGCTGCTGGCCCAGAGCGCCAGTGCGAATGCAGTACCGATGGCCAGAACACCCGGCGCCACGCGCACGGCAAAGCGCGAACCGCCCGCCACATAGGCGCCTATCAGCTTGCTGGTCGTGTTGGTCAGGACCGCCGCAATCAGCGGCAATGCCAGCAAGCGTACCGCTTCGGTTGCGTTCTCGGGCACGGCCTGGCTGAACAGTGCGGCTGCAGAGGCGTGCACGTCGGCAAAGCCGGCGACTGCTGCTGCGGCAACCAACCCGGCGGCACCGAAAGAGCCTTTCAGAAGTTGCGCTGCAATCTGCACGGCGGTAATCAGGGCGGCGATGATCAGTGCATCGCGCAGGCGGATGGCCCGGTGCTCATGCCCCGGCGGATCGGGTACGGCCTGACCCGAGTTGTGGCCGAACACCGAGAACAGGATGGCAACCAGCGTGCCGCACAAGGCGGGCAACCAAAGCGTGGAGAGCCATGCTGGCTGGATGGCCGCAGCCACCAGCAACAACTGCAGCATGGTGGCGATGTTCGATGCGGCTGCAGCGCGGACGCAGGGCCCCAGTTCGTCCGGGTGCTCGCGCGCGCGTGCGCCCATTGCGGCAATGGTGGCGGTGCTTGATACGAAGCCTGAGGCGAGGCCGGCCAGTACCAGGCCGTGGCGGTCGCCGAGCAGCCGCTGGGCAATGTGGCCGGCGGCCTGGATCGCCAGCAGTATGGCGACCAGCCGCGCCAATGAGCGCGGGTTGAAGAACTCGCCGATTAGCGGACGGTTCGGCAACAGCGGCAGGAGCACCAACGCCAGGCCAGTGAGGATCAGCAAATCACGCAGCTCCGATTGCGTCAGCCAATGCGTGGAGAAGCGGTGCAGGTGTTCGCGCGCGGCCAGCAGGATGGTGACCACCGCGCCGGTGGCGGCGGCCAGCACCGGCTCGGCCACGGCGGTCACGCCCACCAGGTAGGCAACGAACAACGCCAGCTCGGTGGTGACACCCGGATCGTCAGAGCGATCGCGCCAGTGTGCCACCAGCGCCAGGCCGGCCACCAGCGCGGCTCCCAGCAGCGATAGCCCGCTGATGCCGCTGATCTCGGCCAGCGCACCGGCGAGGCTGACAAGTGCGAAGGTGCGGATACCGGCCAGGCTGCGCGTGCTGCCGCTGCCTTTGCGCCGCTCGCG
>CAYUEG010000313.1:0-1797 GCA_964443245.1 uncultured Burkholderiales bacterium
CTGCACTGCCAGCGTTGCCGCGCGCCATGTATGTGGTCTCCGGCAGCGCCATCGTGCGTGCCGCCGGCCAGGCCGCCTCTCTCGATGCCAACAGTGCGTGGTGCGGCGCGCAGGCGCCCACCATCACGGCAGGCAAGAGCGGTGTGCGGATCTTGCGCTGGGAACTGGTGCGCAAGGATGCTGCCGGCGCCTCAACCAGCACGATGGCAGGCTCGGCACTTACCCTGGAGCAGGAGATTGCGCTGGATCCGGCAATGGGGTACCTGATGCGCTGCGACCGCGTCGGCTTTCCACCTGGCGGTGAAGCCCTGACCCACGTGCACCAGGGGCCGGGCATTCGCTGCCTGCTGGCCGGGTCGATCCGCATCGACAGCGAGGGCGCTTCCCATTCCTACGCCCCGGGTGAAGCCTGGTTCGAGGCGGGGCCGCAACCGGTGTATGCTGCCGCCTCCCGCGAGGCCGCCACCGCCTTTGCGCGGGTCATGATCCTGCCGCGCAGCTGCCACGGCAAGAGCTCGATCCGCTACGTGCGGCCGGAAGACGCGGACAAGCCAAAAAGCCAGACCTACCAAATTTTTGCTGACGAATTCATCACGCCATGACCGATTCCCTGAAAGCCCGCACCGGCGGCGAAATCCTTGTCGACCAGCTCAAGATCCACGGCGTGCGCCACGCCTTCTGCGTGCCCGGCGAATCCTATCTGGCGGTGCTGGATGCGCTCTATGGTGCGCGCGATACGATCGAGCTGATCGTCGCCCGCCAGGACGGCGGGGCAGGCTTCATGGCCGGCGCCTACGGCAAGATGACCGGCAAGCCCGGCATCTGCTTCGTCACGCGCGGCCCCGGCGCCACCAACGCCAGCATTGCCGTGCATACCGCGTTTCAGGATTCCGACCCGATGATCCTGTTTGTCGGGCAGGTGGCATCGGACCAGGTCGAGCGCGAAGCCTTCCAGGAAATGGATTACCGCCGCATGTTCGGCCAGATGGCCAAGTGGGTGGCGCAGATTGACCGTGCCGACCGCATTCCCGAATACGTGAGCCACGCCTTTCATACCGCCGTGTCGGGCCGCCCCGGGCCGGTGGTGCTGGCGCTGCCCGAAGACATGCTCACCTCGATGGCCACGGTGGCCGACGCCGGCTGCTTCAAGACCGTGCAGGCCTCGCCCAACCCGGCCGACATGGCACGGCTGAAAGCCTTGGTGGGAGCGGCTGAGAGGCCGATGGTCATTCTCGGCGGGGCGGGCTGGAATGCGCAGGGCATCGCCGATCTGCGCACCTTTGTCGAGAATTTCGAGCTGCCGGCCGGCTGCTCGTTCCGCTTTCAGGATCTCTACGACAACCGCCTGCCGAACTACGTGGGCGATGTCGGCATCGGCATCAACCCGTTGCTCGCCGCGCGCGTGAAGGACGCCGACCTGATCCTCGCCATCGGCGCACGCCTGGGCGAGATGACCACCTCGGGCTACACCCTGCTCACCTCGCCGGTGCCGACGCAGAAGCTGATCCATGTGCATAACGACCCGAACGAACTCGGGCGCGTGTATCAGGGCGAACTCCTGATTGCCTCGGGCATGAATGAGTTTGCCGCTGCGGCAAAAGCACTGGGCAAACCCGACGTGTCCAATGGGGCGCCGAAGTACGCTGCCGCCACCAAACAGGCGCGCGCCGAATACGAAACCTGGCAATCAACGGCCTACAAGGGCATGCCGGGCAAGGTGGAGTTGCGCGAAATCATCCGCACCATGGAAGCGATGCTGCCCGAAGACACCGTCTATACCAACGGCGCCGGCAATTT
>CAYUEG010000314.1:0-1793 GCA_964443245.1 uncultured Burkholderiales bacterium
GCTGCTCCAAGGTGCCGGACATCAACAACGTCGGCCTGATGGAAGACCGCGCCACCCTGCGCATCTCCAGCCAGCACATTGCCAACTGGCTGCACCATGGCGTGGTCACGCGCGAGCAGGTCGAGGAAACCTTCCGCCGCATGGCCAAGGTGGTGGACGGCCAGAACGCCGGTGATCCGCTATACGAAAAGATGGCCGGGCGTTTCGACAAGTCGATCGCGTTCAAGGCAGCCTGTGCGCTGGTGTTCGAGGGCATTGCCCAGCCCTCCGGCTATACCGAGCCGCTGCTGCACAAGTTCCGCCAGGTCAAGAAGGCGGCGTAAGCCTCAAGGCCGCCTCAGCACCAGGACCGCGGCACCAGGAAAGCAGCACCGGGGCAGCATGGGTTGCCCCGGCATTTACTGTAGGAGAGCGCACCATGAGCATCAACCGGATCAACTGCGGGCCGCGCATGAGCTCGGCCGTCGTACACGGCAACACCGTTTACCTGGCGGGTCTTACCGCCGATGACCGCACGCTTGATGTCAAGGGCCAGACGAAGCAGATTCTCGACAAGATCGACAAGTTTCTCGCCGAGGCCGGCACCGACAAATCGAAGCTGCTGTCGGCCAACATCTGGCTCACCGACATCAAGACCTGGAGTCAGATGAACGAAGTGTGGGATGCCTGGGTGTCACCCGGCAACACACCGGCGCGCGCCACGGTCGAAGCCCAGCTTGCCGGGCCCGGGCTGTCGGTCGAAATCATGGTGCAGGCGGCCCGCTAGGCGAGGCGGTTTCCACAAGGCGCGGCTCGTGGTGCCGCTGGTTGGTGCCGCCAGTCAGTGCCGCGGGTTGGCGCAGGATCAGCGCGCCGGCGCAGGGTAAAACGGCACCTGCGTCATCAGCTTGTTTTCCTGTGATTCGAGGGCGCCCAGCTTGGCGCTCTCGACCGTGTAGGCCAGCCACTCCGGGTCTGTCCACAGCGCGGTGCGGCGCTGTTCGCGGTCAGCCGCATTCTGGTAGACCCAGATGTGCACGTACTCGTTGACGTTGCCGGTTTCCGTGACGAGAAAGGCCAGCGGCATCCCGAGAACGCGGCTTTGGGGTGCCTTGCCCAACTTTTCATACAGGGCCAGATGTGCCTTGAGCGTGCCGGGGCGGCAACGATACGTGCGTACGTCAAACAGCATGGAATTCTCCGTGAGGCGGGCGGCGCCGGCCGCACTAGAACGTGTACTTGATGCGCGCCGACCAGCTGTCGCCCTTGCCGGGCGGTGCGTTGGCGTCGCTTAATGGATTGACGTTGTCGTAATCGAAACGCAGGCCCCAGCTTTCGCTGAACGAATAGCGCAACCCGATGCCGGCCCGCGCGCCCTGCTGGCGGCTGCCGATGAAGGTGCCGCAGGCGGCCGAAAGGCAATACGGTGAGCTGGCAATCTCGGTACGCTCGTACCCCAGACGGCCGGTCAGCGAGAATCCGCGTGACAGCGGCAACGTGCCGGTGGCTGCGATGTTCCACTGGCTTCCCTGGGTGGGCGGGCTGTCGACGGCAGCGGGATTGCGGCGGCCCCAATCGGAATAGCGAACCTCGGCGCCCCAGGTCTGGCTGAACTGATAGCCGCCGTAGGCCTTCCATTCACCGAGCTTCTTGTCCCCTTCGCCGGCGGTCAGGGTCAGGCCGCGTTGCGGGGTGGTGGTCTTGGTGCGCGGGTCGGTGAGGCCGGTACCTGTGTTCTGCGCCAGCACCTGCACGGCCACGAGCGCGCACAGCGCTGCCAGGCAGCGGGCGCTTCGTGTGGTGGTGGTGCGGGT
>CAYUEG010000315.1:0-1782 GCA_964443245.1 uncultured Burkholderiales bacterium
GAACGATGGCGGCGCAGCCTACGGCACTGGTGGCACGCTGACCGACAAGACCCGCTTGGCAATGCGGCTGGCTTTCAATGATGTCAAGTCGGCCACGCAGCAAGGCACCCTTCGGCGCCGGGCGATGGAGTTGGACAAGCGCAAGAGCAAGCCCTATTGGGACACCCCGATTGAGTTGTCGGCGCGCTCCTTTGAGTCCTACGTCATTGCCAAGCTGAAGGATCAGGGCGCGGCCAACGACTACCTTGCCAACGTGGTGAGCAAGGAGTTTTGGGATGCGCAGGAGGCGATACGCGCCGGGTTCTTGGCAGAAGGCAAGCCGGCCGAGACGTACCCGTACCCGACGCCGGACGAGGTGCCGGCCGTGCGCAACGCATTCGACAACTTCTTTCGCGTGGTTGAAACCCGCGCCGACGACGCCGGCAACGTGGCGCTGTTCAGCCGCGCCCCTGGCGCCCGCGTTGAACTTGAGGCCGCCGATGCCGTTGGCCGCGAGTTCTGGCGCAAGATTGACAATGGTGAATCGTTCACCGATCAGGAGGTACTTGATGCGCTCTCAATCAATCGTCGTGGATCGCGCCGCGTTGCGCGAAGAATGGTTGCGCCTGCCGACCAGGCAGGAACTGGAACGGCGACGGTTGAGTGGCAAGGCGACCTTGCCAGCTTCGGCGCCTACACCAGCCGCGCAAGTTGGGACGGAGACAACTTCAACGTCTTTTTCGTCCCCGACGCCCTCGCCCAAGGCGCCGACCTGAGCGATGACGCGCAAGCGCGTGACCGTGCGCTTGTGCATGTGAGTTTTAGGCTGGCCGGTGATGGCCGCTACGAAATTTCGTTCAACGACCCGCCCGAAAAATCTACAGCGATTCTTGCGGCCCAAAGTGCTGGCGTGAGCTTTCAGGCTGGCACTGCCGACAACGAGTATCGGGGTATTGACCTACTCCGCAATGGTGATGTCAGGCCCAATCACGTAGGCCAAGAAGCGATCCGCCGACTTGCTCTAAACATTGGGCAGACGCCAGCCATCTTCTACCCCCGGCGCGAGACAGGCGCCCGTGCTGGGCAGGAGAACACCGGACGCAGCCGAGACAAGGACTACGTGCGCGACAAGTTCAGCCGCGCCCAGCCAGGCCGCAACGGCGTGCCCATGGCCGACGCCAAGGCAGTGGTGGCCGCGATCCGCGAAGCCCTGCCCACTGCCCCGCCGATCCAGATTCACGACAGCGTGAAGAAGGCCCCCGAGAACCTGCGGCGCATGATCCGGCAGGCCGGTGCCGAGAACGATGTTGAGGCCGCGTACCACGAAGGCGAGATTCACGTCTTCCCGAGCAACATCAGCAGCATCGAGCGCATGCAGTTCGTGGTGGCACACCACGAAATCCGGCACCACGGGCTGCGCAGCATGCTTGGCCCGGCGATGGGGCCGGCGATGCTGCGCATGTACGCCAGCAACCCGAACCTCAAGGCCGCAGCCGACCAGAAGATGGCCGATGGCCTGGCGGGCACCCGCGTGCTGGCGGTGGAAGAAGCCTTGGCCGACATGCCGGTTGAGGACATGATGAGGCTCACCGGCTGGCAGCGCATCGTCTCCGCCGCCCGGCAGTGGCTGCGGCAGGTTGCGGCCAACTTGCGCCGCGCCGGCCTGAACTCGCTGGCCGATGCCATCGAGCCCACCGGCTGGACGGATCAGGACATTGCGGCGCTGCTGCAGAAGGCGGAGAACGTCAGCAGGGGCGGAGCAGCGCCGTTCCGCACGGGTGGGACGGTGTTCAGCGACGGCGA
>CAYUEG010000316.1:0-1749 GCA_964443245.1 uncultured Burkholderiales bacterium
GCAGCGGCCGATCAACTCAGCCGCGATTCACTGACCGCACCAATGCTTGGCGTGCGAACGAAGTCCAATGGATTTTGGGCTGTGGTAGTTGGTGCGGACGACACTTCGCTCGATGTCATTTGCATGCATTAGACCGGTGCCAATTCAAGATTCGACAATTCCATCGCTTCCGAATGAGCATCGGTGACTGCAGCGATAAACTGATCCGTCGCCCTGTCCCAGCTGAAGCGCTGCCCGAATACTGCCGCGGCACTCCGGTCGAGCGTGAGCGCCTTGAGCACCGCGCACTGCAGGTTCTCGTCGCAGACGCCAACTGTTGCCGGCATTTCATGCCCGGTGCCGCGGCCATTCGGCCCAAGAATGTCGATCGGCCCCTGGACCGGATAGGCAGCCACTGGCACGCCGGAGGACAGTGCCTCGATCACGACAAGGCCAAAGGTGTCGGTCAGGCTGGGAAAGACGAAGCAGTCCGCCGTTCGGTAGGCCGAAGCCAGCTCCTCGCCCGCCATCACGCCCAAAAAGTGGGCCTCGGGATAAAGCGCCTTGAGCCGCTCTAGATCGGGGCCGTCGCCCACAATCACCTTCGAGCCAAGCAGGTTCGCATCCAGAAAGGCTTCCAGGTTCTTTTCCGGTGCAACCCGTCCCACGTTCAGCAGGATCGGCCTGGGCAGCTTGGCGATATCTGCGTGGAGCTCGCCGGTTGGACGAAACAACCAGTGATCAACGCCCCGCCCCCATGGTCGAACATTCTCGATACCCCGTTCGCGTAGCTCTGCCTCCAGGCTTGGTGTTGCAGTCAGAACCGCCTCGCTGGAACGGTGAAATCGCCGCATAACCGGCCAGAAGACATCCTCGCTGAGGCCTGTGCGCACGGCAGCATACTTGGGAAACTGGGTGTGGAAGGCCGATGTGAACGGGACATCGTGCGATTTGCACCAGCCGCGCGCGCTCCAGCCGATCGGGCCTTCGGTCGCAATATGGACGATGTCGGGCTTGAACTTGCCAAGCATCCGCCGTGTGGTGAAGCGTGGCGCCATCGCCAGCCGGATTGAAGCATATCCCGGCATCGGCATCGTGGCGAAGTTCTGCGGCGTAATAAGCTCCACTTCGTAGCCGCGCCGATCCAGCTCGGCGACAGTTGCAGCGAGCGTACGGACCACCCCATTGATTTGCGGGAACCAGGCGTCAGTTGCGATCGCGATCCTCATGCCGGGCACTCCTCGACCAGAAGTTCATTGGCATCGGCAGGGGCCGCGCATTCATTGGCCCAGTGGATGATCCGCATCGCGCCGTTGGCCTCCTCGATCAGGGCAGTACAACTTTCGACCCAGTCTCCGTCGTTGTAATAGGTGATGTCGCCGATCTGGCGGATCTCGGCGCAGTGGATGTGGCCGCAGACGATGCCGTCAAGGTTGCGCTCGGCCGCCTCATGAGCCAGCGCCTCCTCGAAGCTGCTGACATAGGCGACGGCGTTCTTGACCTTGCGCTTGAGGTGCGCGGCCAGCGACCAGTAGGGCAGCCTCAGCCGGCGACGAACTGCATTGATCACCACATTGGCGCGCAGCAAAATACCGTAGGCCATGTCCCCCAGGAAGGCGAGCCAGCGGGCATAGAGCACCACCGTATCGAAGCTGTCTCCATGCGTGATCAGCAGCCGACGTCCATCGGCAGTGCGATGGACATCCTCTAGGGCAATCTCGATCCCGCCCAGGCTCATCCCAGCATAGTCGCGCAGCATTTCGTCATGGT
>CAYUEG010000317.1:0-1730 GCA_964443245.1 uncultured Burkholderiales bacterium
GAGCAACAAGGCTGAGTCAGCAGTGCGGGCAGAGTGAACGCCGTTCGCCGGAATCGCGATCGCGTTCGAACTTGGACAATTTCGCGAAGGTGCGATGCTGGCTAACCCGAAAACACTCTCGCGATGTGCTCGAATTATCGCACGGCGAACAGACGCGTCGCGAGCGCGTTCGATCAAAATTTCTTTTGAAAATCAATCGATTGCAAAGAGCCGCGGCTTGACGCCTTACCCTCTTGCGATTACCATGCGCCTTGTTTCCAAGAAGGAGAAGCCCATGCACCGACGATCCGGGGCACTCAAGCTTCTGACTGCCGCATTTTTCACCCTGATCCTGACCGCCTGCGCCAGTACTCCGGTCACAGTCCCACCCGCGGTCACTCCGGAAGCAGCCCCAGCCGCAGCTGCGACCCTGGCGCCGCTGCCTCTGGTCACCATCGAAGATCCCAGCATTGCCAACCTGGACATTTCCGGGCGCCCGGAAGAGGATATCTGGCAGCGCATGCGCGCGGGATTCGCCATGCCGGATCTGACGACGGCCGCCGCCCAGGAGAAGACCGCCTGGTATGCCGCACGCGGTGAGTATCTGAAGCGCAGCTTTGAGCGCGCACGCCCCTTCCTCTACCATATCGTCGAAGAACTCGAGAAGCGCGGCATGCCTACCGAACTGGCCCTGCTTCCGCTCGTCGAATCAGCATATAACCCACGTGCGGTTTCGCCGGCGCAAGCCGCCGGAATGTGGCAATTCATCCCTTCAACCGGCAAGAAATACAACCTCACTCAGGATTGGTGGCGAGACGAGCGGCGCGACATCATTGCGTCTACCAATGCCGCCCTCGACTATCTGCAATTTCTGCACGGATTGTTCAACGACTGGCATCTCGCCCTGGCTTCGTACAACTGGGGAGAAGGTGCTGTCGGCCGGGCCGTCGAGCGTGCGCGCGCAAAAGGAGAGCCCGCCGACTACGCCAGCCTGCGCATGCCCGCAGAGACGGCCGGATACGTACCGAAATTGCAGGCGATCAAGAACATCGTCATGAACCCGGGCATTTACAACATTGCGCTGCCCAACGTACCCAACGCGCCCTACTTCGCCACGTTCACCAAGACGCGCGACATCGATGTGAAGACGGCCGCGCGCCTTGCCGACATGCCGCTGGAAGAGTTCCTGGCGCTCAATCCCGCGCATAACCGACCGGTGATTCCCGGAGCCAACCGGCCTACTCTGATCCTGCCGACGGAAAAGGTGGACGTATTCAAGCAAAATCTGGAGAGCGCAGAGGGGAAGCAGCTTTCCTCCTGGAAGGCCTACGCGCTGAAGGCAGGTGAGAAGCTGGAACAGGTGGCGGCCCGCTTCGGAATGGACATCACTACATTGAAGCTGGTCAACGGCATCGGCGCACGCTCGGCACTCAAGCCGGGGCACACCCTGCTGGTTGCAAAAGACGGCAAGGCAGCAGATGAAGTACTGCCGGTCAATCTTGATCAACCCGCCGTGCTGGCACAGGAGCGCATCGTCAGGTCGACGCATGTTGTCAAGAAAGGGGAAACCCTGGCCACGATTGCCGGCAAATACAAGGTGCGTGCCGATGACCTGAAGAAATGGAATCGGCTGACCGGTGCCATCGCGTTGGGACAGAAGCTCACGATCGAACAAGTGGTGCTGGATCAACCCGCCAAGCGCCGCGTTGCCGTCAAATCTACCGCCAAGAGCAAAGTGGCGGCCAAACCCA
>CAYUEG010000318.1:0-1718 GCA_964443245.1 uncultured Burkholderiales bacterium
TCGCCATCGTCACAGGCGCAGCGCACGGCGAACGCGCCGCCCTTGGCGCCGCGTTTGCCCTGGCACTCGCCCGGGAAGGTGCAAAGGTGGTGGTTGCCGACACACAGGATTGCACGTCGGTCGTGCGCGACATCGAAACTGCGGGAGGCACGGCATGCGCCGTCAGGGTTGACGTACGGGAGCGGCATTCGGTCGAGGCGATGGCGTCTGCCGCGATCGAGCAATTTGGCAGGATTGACATCCTGGTCAACAACGCTGCCATCGGTTCGAACATTCCGCCGGTACAGGTACTGGATATTGACCCGGCCGACTGGGACGCGATCTATGCGGTCAACGTGCGCGGCCCGTTCATGTGCGTGCAGGCCGTACTGCCGCACATGCGGCGCCAGCGCTACGGCAAGATCATCAATATCGGCTCGACCATGATGTACTCGGGTGCGCCCAACCGCCTGCACTACGTGTCGGCCAAGGGCGCGGTGCTCGCCATGTCGCGCGCGTTGGCACGCGAACTGGGCCCTGACGGCATCTGCGTCAACACCCTCGCCTACGGGCTCATTACCAGCAAGCTGAACGAGGCAGCGCTCGAATCGGACGAGGCCTATCGCAGCCATGCCTTCAAGCCGCGCGCCATGCCGGTGCACCTGCGCGCCGAAGACGTCACCGGCGCGCTGGTGTTTCTCGCTTCACCGGAGAGCGATCACATGACCGGCCAGTGCCTGATGGCCGACCCCGGTTCGGTGATGAACTGAGTCGATACCTGCCATGAATGCACCGATACAGATCATCGTTCCCTACATCATCGATGGTGGCACCGGCAAGCGTTCGCGCCTGCTTGGACGCTATCTGGAAAAACATCTGAACCGACCGGTCAACGTGGTGAGCCACACCGGCGCCGTGGCAGGCCATACCGCGATTGCCGCGGCGGCCCCCGATGGCCTCACCCTCGGCATGATCACCGGCGAAATCGGCATGATGCACTGGCATGAAAACGTCACGACGCTGACGCCGGGTTCCTATACCCCGCTGGCAGTGCCTTATGTCGAGGCCGCCGCCGTGATCGTGCGCAACGATGCACCGTGGCAGACCCTTGACGATCTGCTTGACGCATTCCGCGCGGGCCCGCTGCGCGGTGCCGGCTCGCCCGATTTCGGCGTGTGGAAGTTCGCCCTGCTCGGCCTGCTGCGTGCAGCGGGCATCCCGCGCGACCGCCTGGTCTGGACTCCCACGATCAGCGGTGAGGAAGGAATCGCCAAAATGCTCGCCGGGGAAGTCGATGTCGCACCGGTGCCGATGGTCGAAGCGCCCGAGCTGATTTTCAGCGGCACCATCCGGCCGTTGGCAACCATGGATGATCATCGCCACCCCCTGTTTCCCGACGCGCCGACCGTCAAGGAGGCCAGCGGCCTCGACTGGTGCGTGGCCCACTGGCGCGGACTGGTGGCCCCCGCCGGGTTGCCCGCCGGCCTGCGCGACCCGCTAATCTCGGCCTTGCGGCGCATCGCAGCTGACCCCGATTTCACTGCCGAATGCCGCACCAACGGCTACACCCTGGGCTGGCGATTTGGCGATGACTTTGCCGCCTACATGCGCGAAGATGATGAACAGTTCGGGCATGTGATCCGCCCTGAGACCACCGCGCAAGATTGAATTGGAGAAACTGCCCCCATGCCTGCCCCACTGGTCAATGCCCTGCGCAGCGTCGAAATCGGCGTGCCCGA
>CAYUEG010000319.1:0-1670 GCA_964443245.1 uncultured Burkholderiales bacterium
CTTCATCACTTCGGGCACCTCCCTTCCGGGAGGAAGAGGCAGGTTTCCGCTCAGATAGATCAAGCCGTCACGCAGCCTGAAGGCCAGAAGACGATTGGGTCCGGTGTACCACTGTTCAAGGTCGTCAATCGGGAGTCTGCCATCGTCATCCAACAGCACCCGGAAATTGGCAACTCCCAAGTGCCGTATGGCCGGTGCACCGACCAGTTGCTTGCGCAAGGAGGAAAAGCGGCCGTCCGCCACGATCACCAGATCGGCATCCATCGTGATCGCTTGCGCATTCCCGTCCCAGGCATGCACTTTGGAGCCCCCACCGTCGTGCGGCTCGACGTCAACAGCCTCCACCCGGAACGCAACCTCGGGGCCAGCTGCACGCCGACACACGCCGTAAAGATCCGACCAGCGAATCCGCAACCCGTCATTCGGCGCGACCTCGACAAGCGGCAAATGGAGAAGCTGACGTCCATCGATCGCCGCAGCACGCCAAGCTTGCCACGGCAACGCAGTCTGCTCCAGCGTACGTGCAAATGCCGGAAGCGTGGCCCGCAGTGCGGCAACCGCATTCGGGCCGATATTGAGTCCGTTTCCAGCCAGTGCATGGTCGGCGCGGTCGACGCGCTCCAGGCAGACCAGCTTCACGCCAGCCAATCCGCGCAACCCGGCGGCAATGACGCCCCCGGCAACACCCATTCCGACAATAACAATCTTCACGGCAGCAACACCTCGATGCGGCAGGACGCCAATGCCGATCCTCCAGCAACGTCCGTGCCACTCCTTGTGTCGCTTTTACCTCGATCTCTACACCCTTTCCGGCTCGACCTCCAGCTCAACGTCAAATCGCGACTTGATATCCGCGCGGATGGCCTCAGCCAGACGGATCACGTCCAACGAGGTGGCGCCGCCCCGGTTCACCAGCACCAGCGCCTGCTTTTCATACACCTGCGCACCACCTTGCGCACGCCCCTTCCAGCCGGCGGCATCGATCAACCATCCCGCCGCCAGCTTCACCCCGCCCTCGGGTTGGGCGTAACCCACCAAGCCTGGGTAGGTACCCTTGAGTGCATCGAATTGTTCTCGCGTGACGAGCGGATTCTTGAAAAAGCTGCCGGCATTGCCCAGAACCGTTGGATCAGGCAGTTTGGCCTGTCGAATGGCGATCACGGCCTGACTCACATCTCGCGCGCCGGGATGCTTGATTCCTTGCCGCGCCAGATAATCACGCACGTCCGCATAGTGCGTCACCGGAGTCGCTCCGGCTGAACCGGCCGTGTGCAAGCGAAACGCCACGCGCAGGATGACGTACTGTCCGCGCCCTTCCCGCTTGAACAAACTGTCCCGATAACCGAAACGGCACGCTGCCCTATCAAGCCTGACCACGTCTCCCGAAGCAAGGTCTAGCGCCTGCAGATGGTCAAACGCAGACGCCAGTTCGACTCCGTATGCACCGATGTTCTGGATTGGCGCAGCCCCCACGGTACCCGGAATCAGGGACAGATTTTCCAGCCCACAATAGCCCTGGTCCAGCGTGTACAGCACAAAGTCGTGCCAGTTTTCGCCCGCCGCCGCCTCAATGCATACCTCACCGGTACCTGCATCACTGGAGAGTACTTGCCTGCCGCGCGTTTCCATGCGCAACACCACCCCGGGAAAATCCCGCGTCAGCAGCAGAT
>CAYUEG010000320.1:0-1651 GCA_964443245.1 uncultured Burkholderiales bacterium
GGCGCCGGGCGACCAGTTGGCCAGCAGCCGCAACGTGTGGGCCAGCGTTGGCCCGGCGGTGAGCTCCGGCGTGGCGTGCACGACGGCATCACGGTAGGGAATGGCCAGCGTGTTGCCGATGCGCACCTGGTAGGCAGCGAGGTCGGAGGCGCGCAGTGCGCCACCGGCCGCCTCAATCTCGCGCCCCAATTGCGCCGCGATTTCTCCCTCGTAAAAGGCCCGAGGCCCTTGTGCCGCAAGGGTTTCCAGCGTATTGGCATAGCGCGGCCGGGGCAGACGCACCTCAGCCTTGATGCCCCACATCGGCGTTGGCGGCAAGCCATCGCGCAAGAAGTCGGCGGCGGACGCCGGGTATTTGCGCAGTTCACCGGCGCCAGAGGCGATGTTCTGCGTCGTGTACCAGTCGACCAGCAAACCTTCGCGCGCGAGTTGGGCGGCCGGCATGACGAGATCGCGCCAGGGCATCTTGGCGTAACGCTGGTGTGCGGCTTCCATGCCCGCCACCACGCCCGGCACGGCCACCGAGCCGGGGCCGTAGAGGTTGCGGTCATCCTTGACGCGCGGCCAGGGGAAGAGATCAGACGCGGCGCCCTCGCCCGTGAGCGGATAGTCAGCCGGGTTGAGGCCGGCGGGCGACGTCATGCCGAAATCGATGACTTCAAACTTCTTTTCCCTGGCGCGATACAGCACCATCGTGCCGCCGCCGCCAATGCCGCTCATCCATGGTTCCAGCGCACCCAGCGCGAAGGAGGTGGCGACCACGGCATCGACGCAATCCCCGCCTTTGGCCAGCACCGCAGCGCCCACCTCGGCGGCACACCGATGCTGCGCCGCCACCACGCCGCGCTCTGACACGACGGCCGGTTTGCGAACCGTTTGCGATTGGCTGAAGTTGTCTTGCATGGCGTGAGGTTCCCGTAGCGGAAGTTCAGAGAATGCCGTCGCTGCGCAGCTTGGCAATCTCGGCATCCGACATCTTGAGCATGCCCTTGAGAATGTCGTCCGAGTGCTGGCCCAGCATTGGCGCCGGGTTCTTGAACTCCAGCGGCGTTTCGGAAAAGCGCATCGGGCTGCGAATCGAGGAGACCTTGCCGTAAGGGGCGTCCAGTTCCATGCGCAGTTCACGCGCCTTGACCTGCGGCTCTTCGAACACCTGAGCCAGGTTGTTGATCGGCCCGTTGGCCACACCGGCCGCTTCCAGCGCTTCCACCCACTCCTTGGTGGTGCGCTTGGAAAACTCGGCTTGCAGGATCGGCACCAGCACGCTGCGGTGTTCGACCCGCTTGGCGTTGCTGGCAAAGCGTGCATCCTTGGGCAGGTCGGTGCGGTTCATCGCCTCGCACAGCTTGCCGAACAGGTTGTCGTTGCCGCAGGCCACGATGACATCGCCATCCGAAGTCTTGAACGGCTGATAGGGCACGATGTTCGGGTGCGCATTGCCGAGGCGCCCGGGCGCCACACCAGTGGCGAGGAAGTTCGCGCCCTGGTTGGCGAGGATCGCCACCTGCGTATCGAGCAAGGCCAGGTCAAGGTGCTGGCCGACGCCGGTCTCTGCACGATGCGTGAGCGCGGCGCACACCGCGATCGATGCATACATGCCGGTCATGATGTCGATGATGGGGATGCCGGCCTTTTGCGGCCCGGCGCCGGG
>CAYUEG010000321.1:0-1618 GCA_964443245.1 uncultured Burkholderiales bacterium
CGATGCCGATCGTGTCGCGCAGGAATCCCATCAGCAGGGGTGTACTGAGATGCGAAAGCCCCCAGCCCAGGCCGCCCAGTGCGTTGGCCGATCCGCGATCTTCCGGAGCACTGACCTCGGCTACCATGATCTGGAAGTTGAGAGACATCAAGCCAGAGCCGAAGCCGACCAGAAGAACCAGCAGGCCCACCGCGGGCAGGTTGTCCAGCAAACCTGCCGCGCCCACCGCAATGGCCACCGAAATGGCAGAGCCCACGGCAACCGTCCCCTTCATTGAAAAGTCCAGGTAGCGGGCAACCACCATGCTGGCAACGACTGCGCCGATGCCACGCAGGCACAGGATGAAGCCGTTGACTTCATGGCTGTAGCCATAGGCATCGAACAGGAGCGGATAGAACGAGACGCTGAGGGAGAACGGCAGCGCAGAGATGTAGGCACACATGATGATGAACAGCATGGGCTTGAGGCGAATCAGGCGGGCATAGCGCGACATCGGGGCAAACGGCTCGCCGGATGCCGCTGCGGGTGCCCGTGGATGGCGCAGCATGATGCCGAATGCGAGCAGAGCGACTCCCGCGAGCAGCATGAACGAGCCGTCAAACCCGGCAATGGCGATCGAGATCCCGGCAAACAGGGTGCCCAGGATCTGGCCCAGGCTGGTCATCGTGTTCAGGCGCCCGAGCTCCACACTGCGCGAGCCGGGCAGTTGCCCGGCAATGGTCCAGGTCGCTGGCCAGAACATGGCACGCGACATCACCATCACCATTTGCGCCATCAGCAAGAAGCCGAAGGTTGCGGAGTGTGCATAGGCGGTCGCACCCAGACACATCAGAAGGCAGGAGACCAGCACCAGGATCCGCCCGCCCACGCGGTCGGTGAAGGCGCCGCCGGCCAGGTTGAAGGCGATCTGCAGGAACACCGGCAGGGAAATCAGACTGCCGATCGTGACGCCCGACATGCCGAGTGAATCGGCATAGAGGGGAATCAGGGGGTACGTCATCCCGAGGCCGAAATTCCAGGCCAGCGTGCACAGATAGAACGGCGCATGCATGCGCCAGGGCATCGGTTCAGGCTTCATGCAGCAGGAAGTGTGCGGCCCGGCGATTACAACGCGCGCTTGAATCCCAGCCGCGCCGCGAACTTGCGCATGCCACCCAGCCAGCGATCGTAATCATTGGCCTTGCGCTGGTGGTATTCGAGCACCTGCGGGTGCGGCAGAATCAGGAATTTCTCGGCATCGATCCCGGCTACCACGCATTCGGCCAGTTCGGCCGGGGAGATCACACCGTCATTGGCTGCGGCAGCCGAGCCGGCGCGATTGGCGATCATCGGTGTATCGACCGCCTGGGGGCAGAGCACGGAGACACGTACGCCGGCATCGCCATGGTGGATCGCCAGGTACTCTGCCAGAGCGATGGCCGCGTGCTTGCTGACGGCGTAGCTGGCCGACGGCAGCGAGGTAAGGAGGCCGGCGGCTGAAGCCGTGTTGAGGAGATAGCCTTCACCGCGCTGGCGCATGCCCGGTACCACGGCCCGGGCCGCATAGACATGGGCCATCACGTGGACTTGCCAGTTGAGGGCCCACTCCGCATCCGGCGCGTCTTCGGTGCCGTCACGA
>CAYUEG010000322.1:0-1602 GCA_964443245.1 uncultured Burkholderiales bacterium
TCCAGCGACACCTTCTTCAGGTGGCGGCCGGCCAGCTCGCCGATGCGGCGGCCAACGCCGGGCGAGCCGGTGAAGGCGATCATCGGCACCAGCGGGTCGGTCACCAGGGCTTCACCGGCTTCGGCATCGCCGGGCAGCACCTGCAGCAGGCCCGCCGGCAGGCCAGCCTGCTCGAACACCTCGGCCATGATCACGCCCCCGCTGTAGGGTGTGCGTGGATCGGGCTTGAGCACCACGGCATTGCCCAGGGCGAGTGCCGGCGCCACCGAACGGATGCCCAGGATCAGCGGGAAGTTGAACGGCGAGATCACGCCCACCACGCCGTGGGGCACGCGCTTGGCCATCGACAGTCGGCCCGGCGTGCTGGGCAGCATCTGGCCCTGCGCCTGCATCGGCAGGCCAGCGGCCACCTGGCACAGGACGATGGCCTCCTTCACCTCATGCTGGCCCTTGGGCACGATGCCACCGGTCTCCCGCGCGATGGCCAAGGCGTAGTCGTCGAAACGTGCCTCCAAGGCCTGCGCCGCCTTCAACAGGACGGCGGCGCGCTCACGCGGCGAGGCGGCTGCCCAGGCCTTCTGCGCGACATGGGCGCGCTCGATGGCGCCCCGCATGTCGGCGGCTGAGGCAATGCCGACCTCGCCGAGGGCACGCCCGGTGGCAGGCTCGATCACCGCACGGCAACCGCCCGTGGCCACACGCCACTGACCACTGTCGTACAGCCGACCATTGGCCGCGGCCGGCATGAAGGGAAGAGATTCCGAAGCACCCATGTCTGACTCCTGGCGGATTGATGAAGCGAACAAGCTCGCTGCTCGGCGTCCATGAAGGCGCAAGCGGTGTGCCACGAGCGGCGCACGTGGCCTGTCCTCATGCCTTTGCGGACGGCTGCTCACTCGGAGGCTCCAGTGTTTTCCCGAGGTATCGAACCCGGCCGCAGGACGCCCACAGTCCTCGGGTTAACCCGATGTCGCATTCGCTCAAACGATGAAATCGGCGCACCATCGCCGCTTGCCGACGCACGACCATTCGTGAGCAAGTGAAAAACTGCTGGGCGAGAATCGATCGACCGGCGTGCACGGCCTCCGTGTTGCGAACCCAGCCCTTGTGAGCAGGCCCGTGCGATGAAGAAAGTCGAGAACCGGATTTCCCTGGCAGAGGCCGCACGCCGCACAGGGGCATTGATGCGCCGGGGTGACCCGATGCCTGCAGCGGCCGCCGAGCAGCCGCGCCTGGAGGACATCACCGAGTGCCTGTTCTTCAGCCCCGGCGACGGGCGGATCTGGCTGAACGACCAGCGCATGGTGCTGATGCACACGCGCGCGCTGGGCGGTCTGCGTCGGGAACTGATCGACGCCATGGGCCTGTATCAGGCGCGTGGCCTGCTGACCCGCGCTGGCTATGAGTCGGGCGCGCGCGATGCGCAACTGGTGCGCGAACGCTGGCCCGATGCCGACCTGGTGGCCGCCTTCATGGCAGGCACGCGCCTGCATGCGCTGGAGGGAGTCGTCCGGGTGGTGCCGGTGGAGTTCGAGATCGATCCGGAGCGCGGGCACTACTTCGGCGAGTTCCTGATGGAACACTCGATGGAGGACGACGAGC
>CAYUEG010000323.1:0-1602 GCA_964443245.1 uncultured Burkholderiales bacterium
CCACGCTGGGCGAAACAAACATGAAGTTGACGCGGCTGGCCAGAAGATCAAGCACGGCTTCCGGCTGGCCCTTGTACATGACCGGCGTCATCTGGACACCCGCCGATTGCAGGAACAGCTGGCTGGAAAGGTTGTTGCCACTACCTGCCCCCGGAACGGCGTAGAACAGCTTGTTCGGATCCTTGCGCGCCAGCGCTTCGAGTTCCTTCATTGACTTCACACCCAGTTCCTCCGGCGCAACCGCAATTTGCGGAACCCATGCCAGAACCGAGAGCGCGCGGAAATTGCGGCCGGGATGCCAGGGAAGGTTGTCGTATAGGGCAGGGTTGGCCACCATGGCGGGGCCGTGCACCAGCAAGGTGTAACCATCGGGTGCGCTGCGCAGCGCTTCGCTGGTGCCGATGTTGCCATTGGCACCCGGCTTGTTGTCGACGATGACCGGCTTTCCCCACACCTTGGCCAGACGTTCGGTAAAGATGCGCACCACGTGATCCACAGTCCCGCCCGCCGGATAGGGGACCACGATTCGCACCTGCCTGCCGGGGAACGGCTCGTTCGCCATGGCAGGCGACAACAGGGTCGAGGCAAGCAAGAACGGGATGGCAAGCAGCAGGCGTCGATTCATGAAAACATCCTTTCAAGAAAAATGGCGGCTCGAGGTCGTCGCAGAAGTGGTTGCCGTTTGCGCCGTCAAGTGCGCGAACGCCGGGTAAGAGGTGGGTCGCGCTCCGGTCGCTGCATGCGCACGATTTTTTCGGTCAGATCCTTCTTCACGGCGGCATGGGCCGGGTCATCCCACAGATTGGTCCATTGCAGCGGATCACTGGGCAAATGGTAGAGCTCGCCTTCCGTGCCCTCGTAATAGTTGGTCTTGTTGTAGCGGGTGCAGACGTATCCGGAGCGGTCGTAGATGCTGCGCATCTGGATGGCGAGGCCCGCCTTGTCAGCGTCCCACTGGCAGAACACGGCGTCGCGCTCCGGCGCGCTGGTCACAGGCAGTTCACGCCCTTCCACCCATGCAGGCACAGGCAGGCCGGCGATTCGCGCGAATGTCGGCGCGAGATCGACCTGCCCGACCGGATCGTCGATCACCGTACCGCCAGCAATGCCGGATGACGGGGCGGGTCGCCAGATCAGCGGCAGCCGCATCAGGCCATCCACATGAAATGGTCCCTTGAACATCAGGCCGAAATCGCCCTGGGTGGTGCCGTGGTCAGTGGTGTAAATGATGTCGACGTCGTCATCCCAGCCACGCTCACGAATGCAGGCAAGAATGCGCCCCAGGGCCTCGTCGATCAGCTCGTTCTGCACATGCACCATCGCGTTGATTTCGCGCACGTTGTCGTGCGTCATGCTTGCCGGCACGAAATCGTCGGGTGTTTCTTCGGCCACATCAGCTTTGCCAAGGTAGAAATTGAGCCAGTGCTTGGGCTTTTGCGCGAGGATTGCCTGCACCTTTTCCGCGGAACCAGGGTGCCCGGCGGGCAGATCGAGGTCGCGCCAGTTGACGCGATGCTTTTCGGAAACCGGCGGATCGAACGGGTGATGCGGATCGGGGAAACTGACCCAGAGAAACCAGTCATCATCGCGGCCGAGCGAACG
>CAYUEG010000324.1:0-1581 GCA_964443245.1 uncultured Burkholderiales bacterium
ATCAGCGCCCGTTACGTCACGCTCGGTACGGATGGCTTCGGCCGCAGCGACACGCGCGCCAACCTGCGCCGATTCTTTGAAGTCGACCGGTTCTGGATCGTGATCCAGGCCTTGATCGCACTGGCCGAGGACGGCAAGGTGGCGCGAGATCTGCCCGGCGAAGCCATGCGACGCTACGGGCTCGATACGCAGACGGCGGCGCCCTGGTTGCGTTAAGGCCTCTACAGTCGCTTTGGCGCGGTAGGCGGGTCTGGGCGCGGGCAGCCCTCCCTATAATCGGTGCCCTATTCAGAACCTTGAGGGAGCATCAAGATGGGCAACACCGACGCACGCTTTCGCCCGGCCGGGCTCGATTTCAGCAACTTCCAGCCCAGGCACTTTGGCTGGCAGCTCAATGGCAAGGTTGCCACGATTACCCTCAACCGCCCTGAGCGCAAGAACCCGCTGACGCTGGAGTCGTATGCCGAGTTGCGCGATACCTTTCGCAACCTGACCTATGCCGACAACGTCAAGACCGTTGTCATCACCGGTGCTGGCGGCAACTTCTGCTCGGGCGGCGACGTGCATGAGATCATCGGCCCGCTGGTCGAGATGCAGCGCGCCGGCGACATGAACGGGTTGCTTGCCTTCACGCGCATGACAGGCGATCTCGTCAAGGCGATGCGTGCCTGTCCGCAGCCCATCATTGCCGCAGTCGATGGCGTGTGCGCCGGCGCTGGCGCGATTCTCGCCATGGCGTCTGACCTGCGCTACGGCACCGCCGCAACCAAAGTCGCGTTCCTCTTCGTCCGCGTGGGTCTGGCCGGTGCCGACATGGGCGCCTGCAACATGCTGCCGCGCATCGTCGGGGCAGGGCGCGCTGCCGAACTGCTCTACACAGGCCGTTCGATGGATGGCGTGGAAGGCGAACGCTGGGGCTTCTTCAACAAGCTTTGCGAGCCGTCGAACCTGCTTGCCGAATCGCAGGCGTTTGCCCGCACGCTGGCCGACGGCCCGACCTTCGGCCACGCCATGACCAAACGCTGCATCCATCAGGAGTGGAGCATGGGCATTGACGACGCCATCGAGTTTGAGGCGCAGGCGCAGGCGATCTGCATGCAGACGCAGGATTTCGAACGCGCCTACAACGCGTTTGTGGCGAAGCAAAAGCCGGTATTCGAGGGCAACTAGTGGGGCGGGGAACGGTCCCCACCTCTCGGCTCCAACAGGGTTGCTCGTGCCCTAGCGCATGGGAACCGTGCTGCGCTGCGCCTTGTCGACAATGACATATTCCAAGAACACCAGCCTCTCCGTGTTGCTGGCGTTGCGATGGGCGTGCACCATGCCTGGTCGCACATGAAGACTATCCCCGGGTTTGAGAGTCACCGGCTCCTTGCCCTCTTCCTGCCAGACGCCTGATCCCTCTAGTACATAGAAGACGACGTGGGAAGGGTGATAGTGCTTGGGGTTTTGCCCGCCGGGCGCGTAGGTGGTGTGCAGCACGCGAAACTCCTTGCCCGGCAGTGTCGGGTCATCGAAGATGTGCTTCGCGACCGCGGTGATGCCGGTGCGCTCTCCCGTGATTCCTGCGAGGCCTTGTGC